>JAJDET010000194.1 GCA_029259655.1 Planctomycetota bacterium | reverse complement strand
GCGCGGCGTGAAGGCGCCGGCGTCGGATTCGAGCGCCAGGACGTGGCGGTCCATCTCCTCGAGGTGGTCGGCGTAGTAGGAGCGCGCGCCGCCGAGCCCGTTCTCCTCGTTCATGAAGAGCACGACGCGCAGTGTGCGCCTCGGCCGCAGCCCGAGCGACACGAGGAGCCGCACGGCCTCGATCGTCTGGCAACACGGGCCGCCGTCGTCGTGAGCGCCCTGGCCGACGTCCCAGGCGTCGAGGTGACCGCCGAGCACGACGATCTCCTCGGGCGACTCGCGGCCTTCGAGCTCGCCGACGACGTTGAAGGACTGCGTCGTGCCGCGCGGCGCGCAGTCGAGCTCGAGCGTGAGCTGCACGTCGCGCCCCGAGGCGAGCAGGCCCGCCAGGCGTTCCGCTCCGAGCGTGCTGACGGCCGCCGCCGGAACCGGATCCACGTCGTCCGAGTAGCGCATGCCGCCCGTGTGCGGGAAGTCGTCGAGGCGCGTGGTCATCGATCGGACGATCGCGGCCACGCCGCCGGCGCGCGCCGCGTGCACCGCACCCTGCGAGCGCTGCGAGACTGCACCCCCGTAGGCCGCGAACGGATTCAGGAGCGTCGCGTCCATCGGGCGGTTGAAGAACACGATCTTGCCGCGCGCCGCCTCGCCAAGCTCGGCGAGCTCCTCGAAGCTCTTCACCTCGACCACGCCGGCGGTGATCCCGTGCTCGGGCGTCGCGATGCTCCCGCCGAGCGCGAGGATCGGGAGCTCGACACCCGCGACCTCGGGCGGAGCGACGATGCGCAGACGCTCGACTTCTCCCCGCTCCCAGTGCGTGACCGTGCACGGCTCGGTGCGCACGTTCTCCAGGCCGTCGGCGATCATGGCCAGCCGCGCCCACTCGATCGCGGCGGCGGCGCCGGGCGAGCCCGAGAGCCTGTGGGGCGCCGCGCTCACGAGGTCGGTGAGCTTCGCGTACGCGCGTCCGCGCGCGAGCGCCTCGGCCAGGATGCGGTCCACCGTCTCGCGGTAGGAAGCGATCTCCGCCCGGGGGGCGACGGTGGTGTCGGTGGGCCCCGAGAGAGCGAGGACGGCGAGAGCGAGGGCGAGGGATTCCATGCGGATCATCATCGTCGCGCGGCGCGAACCGGCAAGTCGGGATCCCAAATGCCTCTGTTAGGCTCCGGCCCGTGCTGCGCCTGCTCTTCCTCCTCGCCGCGCTCCTCGCTGCCGGATGTACCGACTCACGCTCGGTGGGCGGAGTCGCACCTCCGCCGATCGAGCTCGTCCCGGCGGCGGGTGCCGCGGACGTGCCGCCGGTCGCTGTCGCATCGCGCCACGTCCCGCCGGAGGACCCGGCGTCCTGAAGGATCACGGGGGGGGCGGTGCGCGCCGTGGAGGAGAAGGGGAAGCGCCTCTTCATCGCGGAGGGTGCGGAGCGGACGACGCTCACGATCCCCGGACCGTTCGACCCCGCCCGGTTCAACCAGGTCGCGGTCGAGGCGATGGTCGAGCGCGGGGGGTGGCTCGAGCTCGCGTTCCTGCGCGACGGGGAACCGGTGATGGGAATGGAGCCGGAGCTGCTCCCGGACCGGCCCCTTCCGACGGCGTTCGTGTTCGACTTCCTCGAGGCGCAGGAGCACGAGGAGCCTTTCGACGAGCTCCGCGTCAACTTCGTCACGCGCGCGGACCGGCCGCTCCGCATCGGAGCGATCGAGCTCCTGCACCGCCCGCTCGCCCGCTGGCTGGCGGACCCGGAGGACGAACCGGCGCTGATCGAGGTCGGTTCCGACTCGCGCCGCGGGTGGGTCCTCACGAGCGAGCGGCCGCTCGAGCTCGCCGTCGACGTCGCTCCGGGCGCCTACACCCTGTCCTTCTCGCTCGCGCGGCCGGAGCGCGTCCTCACCGCGGAGAGCGAGGTCTCGGTCCGTGCACAGGTCTCCTGGGGGCAGGGCGAGCCGCTCGTGGAGGACGTCGTCCTGGAGGGCGCCTCGGGGTGGACGTGGGTCGAGTCGTTCACGCGCGGGAGCAACATCCCCTTTCGTTTCGAGGCGACGTTCACGTTGAGAGGGGCGGGGGCGGACGAGGTGGCTTGCGCGATCGCCGACGTTCACCTGCGCGTCGCCGATCCCGTCGTCGAACCGCGGACCGTCCTCCTGGTCACGTCCGACACGCACCGCGCGGACTATCTCGGCGCCGCGCGCAGCGACGTCGCCGTCGACACGCCGGCCCTCGACGCGCTGGCGGCGGGCGGCGTGCTCTTCGAGGACTGCTGGAGCTCGACGAACATCACCAATCCCTCGCACATCGCGCTGATGACCGGCGTCTCGCCGCGCGACACGCGCGTCGTCACGAACACGGTCGCGGTCGCCGACGCCGCGAACACGCTCGCAGAGGAGTTCCACGCCGCCGGGTTCCGGACCTGGGCAGTGCTCTCCGTCACCAACCTCGGCCACGCGGGGAGCGGACTCGGACAGGGCTTCGATCGCGTCGCGACTCCGTCCGCGGGCTCGGTGGGGGACGCGGGCGAGGCCGTCGACCGCGTGCTCGAGTGGCTGCCCGCCGCGCAGGGGAGCCCGCTGTTCCTGTGGGTCCATCTGTTCGACGCGCACACGCCCTACGCGCCGCCGCCCTCGCACGACCGCAGGTACTACACGGACGGGCGCGATCCCTTCGCGCCGGCCGGCGGCGACGAGAGCGTCCCTCCCGCCAGGATCCTGCCCGCCTTCCTCGAGGGGCTGCACGACCCCGCGTTTCCCGAGGCGCAGTATCGGGCGGAGATCAGCTACCTCGACCAGGAGCTCGGGCGCTTGCTCGACCACGAGCGCTTTCGTGACGCTGTGGTCGCCGTGACGGCCGACCACGGCGAGTCGCTCGGCGAGCACGACACCTACTACAACCACGTGCTGCTCTATCCCGACACGCTCCACGTGCCGCTGGTCTTGCGCGCGCCGGGTGTGCCGCGCGGCCGTCGCGTGAAGTCCCCGGTGCGCCAGATCGACGTCGCCCGGACGCTCCTCGACCTCGCGGGGCTTGCCGCGGTCGAGTTCCCCGGCGGGAACGTCCTCGCGTCCCTGGACAACCCGCGCGAGGAGCCGCGCTTCGCGCTCGCGGCGCAGGGAAACGCGGCGTCCATCCAGCGTGGCGACGACTACCTGATCCTGCACCTGATCGCCCACCGCGAGCCCCAGTCGCTGCGGGGATTCGCGCGCCACCGCGTCGAGCTCTTCGACCTCGCAACCGATCCCGGCTGCGAGCGCGATCTCGTCGAGGCCGAGCCCGAGCGAGCGCGCCTGCTGCGTGCCGAGCTCCTGACCTGGCTCGGGGAGCTCAGCCCCGACGCGCTGGTGGGCGAGGCGAGCGACGACCCGGCACGGCTCGAGGAGCTCGAGGCGCTGGGCTACGTGGGCCACGAGACCACCTTCGCGGGCGGCGAGTGGTTCGAGCGAGACGACTGCAAGTGGTGCGAGCGCTTCCAGTAGGTCGCGTAGGTCGCGCGCGAATCCCGGATTCCGCTTGAAGCGGATCTCCCCGATCCCAGAGTAGGTGCACGTGGAAACCGAGTTTCCCGGGAGCCCCTCGGGACGCCGAGGGGGAAGCCCGGCGGCGAGAGATCCTGTCACCTCTCGTCCGGCCGGGGACACCGGGACGAAAGGAGGTGATCAGTTATGCGTAGTGACTGTATCGGAGGGCCGCTCACCTAGAACGAGCCCTCGTCGCGGGTTCGTTCCCGCGGCCCTTTGTGAACGCCCCGCGGCCGGACGTCGGTCGCGGGGTTTTTTCTAGGCCCGCGTTTTCTCGCGCGGGAAGCTCAGCGCCGCGATGACGTAGAGCGTGAGACCCGCGAGGAAGAGGGCGCGGTAGCCCAGGAGCATCGCTCCCGGCATGGCCGCCGAGGATCCGATCACGGAGGCGAAGCCGTTCGCCCCGATGGCCCAGGGGAGCAGCGACGGCGCGTCGCGCTCGAGCTTCGCCAGCCCGGTGGGGAAGGGGATGCCCAGCACGAAGCCGAGCGGGAAGAGGAGCGCCGCGACGACCGCGATGCGAAGTGGGAGCGCCAGGCCGGCGGCCTCGTCGGCCACGAAGTCTCCCAGGAAGAGCAGCGCGGTCGCGAGCACGACGATCGCAGGTACCGCGACCTTGCGGACGATCCGAGCGCCGTTCTCGGTGTGCTTACCGGCCCATGCGCTGCCGAGCCCGGCGCCGACGAGGATCGACGCGAACACGACCGTCAGCGAGTAGGACTGGTGCCCGAGGAAGAGCACGAACTTCTGAACCAGACCGATCTCGAGCAGCATGAAGCCGAGACCGAGGGCCAGGAAGTAGACGAGCGACGAGGGCAGCCCGACCCCCTCCCCGGTTCGCCGCGAAAGGAAGAGCGGCAGCGGCAGCAGGATGAAGACTCCCGCCAGCACGGCCAGGAACAGGAGGAAGATGCCCATCACCGAGTAGTGCGGCTGCGGCTTCTCGAACAGCTCCTCGCGCTTCTGCCGATCGAAGAAGAAGGGCCGGTTGTCGGACGTGGGCGAGACCTCGAGCGTGACCGAGTCGAGGTACTCGCTCTCCTTCCCCGCCGCCACGGCCGCGAAGAGGCTGCCGACGTCCTCGAACTGCGGCTCGGGTGCGCGGAAGGGCGTGTAGAGAACCCTCGGGATCTCGTTGAGCCGGAACCGGACCAGCACGTCGTACATCGGGATCTCGACCCCGGTGCCCGTCTCCGGAAAACCCGTGACCCAGGCTTCGAGCCGATCGACGGCCTCCCTCTCGAGGGGGTCGACGCCGATCAGGAGCATGCCCCACGCGTTCTGCTCGAGCACGGCGAAGTGCTCTTCGGGGTGCTCGACGCCGCGCACACGCAGGGCGGCGACCGCGATGCCGGCCAGTCGCAGGCGGTCGACGTTGCCGAACCGCATGATCGCGAGCGTTCCGCCCGGCTTCAGCCGGTCGAAGTACTCGCAGACGGCCTCGACCGTGTAGAGCGTGTTCTCGCTGATCGCGAGCGACCCCGCGCTGTGAATCGACTTCGTGTCCACGCCGGACATCGCGATCAGGTCGAAGTGCTCGTCGGTCGAGCGCGCGTAGGTCCGGCCGTCCATGCGGACGACCTTCACGCCCGGCTTCCCGTAGGGGTCGCCCGTGAAGTCCTTGAAGTGCTCGCCGACGGCCTCGATCGCACTCTGGTTGATGTCCACGCCCGTGACGGTTGCGGCCTGGAACCAGTGGGCGGCCTGGACGTCCGGTCCGCCTCCGAGCCCGATCACGAGCACGTCGTCGTCCAGAGCTCCACCACGCATGTGGTAGGCGGCTCCGTAGAGCGTTCGCTCGAAGAGAGCGCGCATGCGCGACGGGTCGTCCTCGACGCCGTAGAGCACCGAGCCCGCGCTGCCGTCCTGAGAGAAGAAGTAGCCCGGGATCGGACCCGGGAGCTTCATGTCGATCCCGGGGAACGAGTGGATCTCGATGCGACCGGTGGGGTCCCAGGCGCTCCACTCGAGGACGGCCTCGCCATTCCAGCCGTGCGCTCGGAACCCCTCGTCGATCTTCCGGAGCTGCCCCGAGGGCTCGGGCTGGAACGGGAACAGGCGATCCGGCGCGGCGACCGCCGCCAGTGAGACCACGGCCGAGACGAGCAGGGCGATCCGCGCTCCCGCGTGCGCTCTGCGGCCGAGGTAGAGGACACCGGCGAGCGTCACGAACAGCGCGACGACTCCCACCAGGGCCGGTGCGCCCAGCGGCTTCAGGAGCCAGAAGACCGTGAAGCAGCCGACCGCGCTCCCCAGCAGGTTGACCCGGTAGGCGCGGTGAACGCCTTCGCTCCCCGCCGCGAGCGATGCCGTGATGCCCATCCCGGCGAAGACGTAGGGGCTCGCGAACGCCGTCAGGAACGCGAAGTGGCGCACGCCGGGCGAGAAGACCGTCGCGAGCTCTTCCGAGACGCGTGCGAAGAGCGCGACAGAGAGCACGGTCGAGATCGCGAACCCCGCGCAGGTCAGCGCGCCGAAGGCCGACAGGGGAATGCGTCGCCAGCCCTGCCACACCGACAGCAGGGTCCCGCTCGCGCCCATACCAATGAACGCGATCCCCACCGCGCAGTAGACGAGGATCGGCGGCAGGCTGTAGGAGAAGAGCCGGGTCTCCAGGATCTCGAGCGTCAGGAGCGCAACGGAGACCGCGAAGAGCCCTGCCGCGACGGATTCGCGGGGCTCGCCGGCTTCGGGCGACATCGAGCGCAGGACACTAGCCGAGCGGTCCGTTCCTGACAATCGCCGGCGGGGTCTCTGCCAACGAGAAACCGGCGTCGGAGGCGACCCCGACGCCGGTCGAGAGAGACAGGAGACACCTCAGAACAGGAGCCTAGGTCGGGCAGCAACACCTCCCCCTCCGATGCGAGTGGCCTCGACGAGGGGGAGGAAGAGTCAATCTCGCCGTCCGCTCACGCTCGAGACCTCGTCCACCGGGACGGTGCTTTGGGTTCGAGGCGTCGGGGCGGGTCATGGTGAGGATCTCGGGTCCGCAGGGCAGAGGGTCGACGGTGCGAGCGGGAGACGTCGAGAAAGAGCGGCCGGGCGAACCGGTGGGCCGATTCTAGCGGCGCTCTCCGATTTGGGGGGAGGAGACCCGGAGTACCCGTGCGGTCGCCCCCTCGAAGGCCCGCAGGGGGCCGTACGGGGCGGATAACCGTCCCCGGGAGCGTATGCTCGCCGGCTTCGCACCGCGCGATGAGCCCTCTCGAAGACCGCCGATCCGGGGAGCGTCCGGCCGAGGGGGGCTCGAGAGGGGGGATCCTGCGCCTCTCGTTCCCGATCGTCGTCTCGTTCGGGCTGCGCTCGATCTACGGGATCGTGGATACCGCGTTCGCGGCCACGCTCGAGGGGCAGGAGGACGCCTCCGTGGCCGCGATCGGTCTCACGATCCCGCTCGAGTTCCTGATGACCGCCTGCTGGGTCGGGACCTCGAACGGGCTCACCGCCCAGCTCTCCACCGCCATCGGGCAGGGCCGCGGGGACCGCGTCGAGGCGCTGAAGCGGGCGGCGACGCGAATCGTCCTCGTGCTCGTGGGGATCTTCCTCCTGGTCTCGGGCGCGGTTTACCTCGGCGCCGAGCGCGTGGGGCTCGACCCGGACCTCGCGCGTCAGCTCAGGACCTACGCGACGGTCCTGATGGCGGGCTCCGCGCTCACGGCCTTCTGGTCCATCGTGCCCGATTCGCTGGTGAAGGCGCACCACGACACGAAGAGCACCATGTGGGCGGGGATCATCTCCGGTGCGACGAACGTCGTCCTCAACGCGATCTTCGTCTTCGTGTTCGGGATGGGGATCTTCGGGATCGCCCTCTCGACCGTCCTCTCCCGGCTCTTCTCGCTCCTGTACGCGCTGCGCCGCGCCGCCTACCACGAGCGTCGGAGGCGCGCCTCCCACACCGCCGTCGAGGGGGACGAGTGCGACCGACCCACGCGAGCGATCCTCTTCATCGCGATCCCCTCGTCGATCACGTTCCTGCTCCTGGCCCTCGAGTCGACGGTCTTGAACTGGATGGTCAAAGAGGTCCCGGACTCCACCGCGGCGCTGGCGGCGTGGTCGATCTTCGACCGGGCCGCGAAGTTCTGCTCCATGCCCCTGATCGCCGTGAGCGTCGCCATGCTGCCGCTCGTGGCGCGCCTCCACGGACAGGGCGACATCGCCGGGATCCGCCGTCAGGTGCGGACCGCCTCGCTCTTCGCGCTCGGCTACCTGGCCTTGATCGTGACGCCGCTGGCCTTCTTGTTCGGGGACACGGTGGCGGGCTTCTTCGCCGCGGCGGAGAGCACCCGCGCCCTCGCGACGGCGGGCATGGTCTGGGTCCCGGTCGCGACCCTCGCGCTCGCCCCGTTCTTCCCGCTGCGCGCAGCGTTCGAGGGGATGCAGATGCCCGGGCCGGGGCTGGTGGTCAGCGTGGTGCGGAGCCTGGTGCTGGTGGTCCCGCTGACCTGGGTCGGGATCGAGGTCGCCCCGAGCCTCGGCTATCCCGCTCTCCACGGCGCGTTCGCGGGATCCAGCGTGGGCGCGATCGCGGCCACCATCTGGCTCGGCCACTGGCTGCGCTCCGTGCTCCGCCGCGCGGACCCGGCGCATCGGGACGCGCGCTAGGAGCGCGGCCGACAAGTCGGCCACGCGTGACTTGGCGCGCATCAGCGCGCGCCAAGGATGCCCTGCGGGCGGCTACGGCGCGACTCCGCGCCGGGCTCGGCCTTCGGCCTCGCGAGGCACGG
>JAJDET010000193.1 GCA_029259655.1 Planctomycetota bacterium | reverse complement strand
TCGCGGCGATCCGCGCCGCGGTCGACCATGCCCGGGCGCGGGGCGTGACGATCGTCGAGGCCTACCCGGTCGACCCGAAGAAGACGCCGGTGCCGCCCGTCTTCGCCTACACGGGTCTCTTCGCGGCCTACCGGAAGGCGGGCTTCCGGGAGGTCGCCCGGCGGTCCGACACGAGACCGATCGTGCGCCGGAGAGTCCGGCCTCTCCGGGCGCGCGGCCGCGGCTGACGGCCTGCGCCTGCCGGCATCGGGAGGGAATCACGCGTCGGGCAGCAAGCTCGCCAGGCGCTCCCGGCGGTAGTCGAAGATCCGCTTCAGATCCCGCCGCACGAAGAGCCGGTCGATCAGGGCGCCGCCGGGAACCGCGTAGTCGACACGGTCCCCGACCCGGACTCCGTCCTCGGTCTCGCGGAACGTGTGGAGGTGAACCCACGTACGGTAAGGACCGACGAGCTGCTCGTCGACGAAGCGAAAGGGCGGCTCCCAGGACCGGATCACGCTCCGCCAGCGGAGCGGAAGGCCGTGGACTCGCAGCCGGTAGTCGATGGTCGTCCCCTCCGCGATCGTCGGCGTGGAGCAGTCCAGGACCCGGAAGTGCAGCCAGGGAGGCGTGAGGGCCTCGAGGTTCCGCGGGTCGGAGAAGAACGCGAAGACAAGGTCGAGGTCTCGCCGGACCACCTGCTCGCGCTCCAGGAACGAGCCGCGCTTGCCGCCAACGCGGATCACCGGTCCGTCCCCAGGATGCTCCGCAGAGCACCCTCGAGCCGCGGCTCCGCGAAGGCGAACCCGTGCGCGAGGAGCTTCTCGGGAGAGACGCGGATGCTGGCGAGGAGGAGCTCGTCCGCCATGCGCCCGAAGGCAGCGCGTGCCACCAGCCCCGGCATCGCCGCAATCGTGGGGCGGCGCAGGACCTTGCCGAGCGTCTTCGTGAGCTCGCGGTTCGTGACGGGCTGCGGAGCGGTCGCGTTCACGGCGCCCTCGATGCGCTCGTCGTCGAGGGCCGCGCAGATGGCGGAGACGACGTCGTCGAGCGCGATCCAGCTCATGTACTGGTCGCCCGAGCCGAGCTTGCCACCGAGGCCCAGGCGGAACGGCGTCAGCATCTTCGCCAGGGCGCCCCCGCCGCGGGCCAGCACGACGCCGATCCGCAGGCGCACGACGCGAATGCCGGCCGCGCGGGCCGGCTCGGTGGCGCTCTCCCACTGCTCGCAGACCTCGGCCAGGAAACCGGTCCCGGACGTGGAGCCCTCCGTGAGCAGCTCGTCGCCGCGGTCGCCGTAGAAACCGATCGCCGACGCCGAGACGAGGACCGCCGGCGGAGTCTCGAGCCGCGCCAGGTTCTCCGCTAGCAGCCGGGTCCCGCGCACGCGGCTGTCCCGGATGGCGACCATCTTGGACCGCGTCCAGCGACCGTCCGCGATGTTCTCGCCGGCCAGGTGGACGACGGCGTCCGCCGAGCCGAGCGAGTCGGCGATCATTCCGCCGACGGGGTCCCAGAGCACGTCCCCCTCGGAGGCCTGGGAGCGGACCATCCGCGTCCCGCGCTGGCCGCGCTGCGACAGGCGCTCGAGGAGGGCTCGCCCGACGAGCCCGCTGGAGCCCGTCACGAGGACCTCGGCCCCGCTCGAAGAGGCGCGGTCGGGGAGGATCGCGCGAACCCCCTCCTGAAACGTTCGCTCGTTCATGCCCTGCCCTTCGTCGGGCGGAGGGCGGTGGATTCGCGCTTCTGCTCAATTCACTGGAGGGGGTGGCGGGCAGCGCAGCACGCCGAACGAGTCTTTTCTTCGCGGGTGCATCCGGGCCCCCAGGGGGATCGAACAGACAGTCGACCAACGAGTTTCACCGACCCCGTAAGAACCAAAGCGAACAGAAAGACTCGACCCATGATCCTCTCGGCAACACTCCTCACCTCCATGGCCCTCGCGGCGATGCCCGGCGACTCCTGCTCCTCGGCCGCGCTCGCCTCGGCGAAGCACCCCGGCAAGAACATCGTCGAGACGGCAGTCTCCGCCGGTTCGTTCAACACGCTGGCCGCCGCGCTGAAGGCCGCCGATCTCGTCGACGCGCTCCAGGGCGACGGTCCGTTCACCGTCTTCGCCCCCACGGACGACGCCTTCGCCAAGCTGCCCGAGGGACAGCTCGCGAATCTCCTGAAGCCCGAGAACAAGCATCTCCTGCAGTCGATCCTGACCTATCACGTGGTCCCGGGAACTCTGGAAGCGAAGGACGTCGTCCGGACGAGCGCCGCCGCCTCCCTGAACGGCCAGCGCATCGACTTCGCGACCACGGACGCCGGCGTCACTGTCGACCGCGCCACCGTCGTCAAGACCGACATCCGCTGCTCGAACGGCATCATCCACGTGATCGACTCGGTCATCCTCCCGAGCACCATGAACGTCGTCGAGACGGCGATCGAGGCCGGTTCCTTCAAGACGCTGGCGGCCGCGCTGGGTGCCGCGCAGCTCGTCGAGGCGCTGCAGGGCGAGGGCCCCTTCACCGTCTTCGCTCCGACCGACGAGGCCTTCGCGCGCCTCCCCGAGGGAACCGTCGAGAGCCTCCTCGAGCCTGAGAACCGCGAGAAGCTGGCCGCGATCCTCAAGTTCCACGTGGTCTCGGGTCGCGTCTACTCGGACGCAGTGACCTCGAAGCACGAGCTCGGAACGCTCCAGGGCCAAGAGCTCAGCGCCCAGCTGCGCGACGGCAAGGTCTTCATCGGTGGGGCCCGTGTCGTGAAGGCCGACATCGATACCTCGAACGGTGTCATCCACGTGATCGACTCGGTTCTCCTCCCCGAGTAGCGACCGCGTCTTCTCCAGGCGGACCCCCCTCGGGGGTGCGTGGGCCCGGGTCCACGCACCCCCTTCTTCGTTAATGAGCATCCGGTTTCCTCATGAGGCATCCGGGACCCCTTGCGCTGCGAATTCCTCTTCGACGGGCGAGCCCGCCCGTCTCCGACCATGCCTACGATCCGAGCCGCAGTCCCGGAGCTCCACGCCACCACGCCCACGGAGGGAGGCGCGCTGTGATCGGCGTTCAGGTTCAGGCCGCGACTTCGGCCGGTCTGTCGTGGCCGGTTGCGTTCACGGAGTTCGAGCCCGATAGTGTCCATCGATCCGCCGCCCCGCGGGTGGTCGGTCGGGCCAAGAGCCTTCGAATGACCGCGCCCAGTCCGAAGCGAGACTCGCTGCTGCTCCGCATCGCGAGCGGAGACGCCGACGCGGTCGGCGCCTGCCTGGACCGCTACGGCTCGCTCGTCTGGTCGGTCGTGAAGCGCGCCTGGAACGACGCCGCGACGGTCGAGGACGTCGTCCAGGAGATCTTCATCGACGTCTGGAACAGCGCGGCACGCTTCGATCCCGAGAAGGCCTCGGAAGCCACGTTCATCGCGACGATCGCCCGCCGGCGCGTGATCGACCGGCGCCGGCGCGCGGGCCGGGCTCCCGTCGAGGAGCCGGTCGAAGAAGTCGAGATGAGCTTCGAGGACCGGGGCCTCTCCGGTGTGGACATGGGCGACGAGGCCCGGCTCGCGCGCGAAGCGCTCGAAGCGCTGAAGCCCGACCAGCGGCGCGTGATCCTGATGTCCGTCGTCGACGGCCTCACGCATTCGGAGATCGCCACGGCGACGGGGTTGCCGCTCGGTACGGTCAAGAGCCACATCCGCAGGGGCCTGGAACAGACCGCTCAGGAGCTGCGCGCGGCGCGGGAGAGAACCCGATGAGCGCGCACTTCGCCAGCTGGGACGAGCGCACGGTCGACCTGGCCGTCGAGCAGTTCACGGTCGGTCTCGATCACGAGGACGCGGCGACCCTCGACCGGCTCGCCGATCGCGCCGACCTCGAGGAGTTCGAGAACGCCTTCGCGGCGATCCACACGGGACACTTGACCGACGTCGAGGCTCCACCGACGGAGCTCCTCCTACGCCTCGAGCGCCTCGGTCGACAGCAGGTGGCCGGAAACGGAGCTCCGGCGGACTCCGCTGCCGGACGCACGGCCACCGACTCCACTGCGATCCTGGCCTGGACGGGTTGGCTGGCCGCGGCTGCGGCCATCCTGATGTTCGCGTTCCCGCAGACGCCGACCGGCAGCGACCCGGGCGAGGGACGCTCCGCCCTGGTGGCGCGGGCCGGCGACCTGCTCGAGATCAACTGGACCGCCACGGAGGATCCGGCAGCGTCGGGCGCGAGCGGCGACGTCGTGTGGAGCGCCGCTGAGCAGCGGGGCTACATGCGCTTCCGGGACCTCGCGGCGAACGACCCGACGGAGAGCCAGTACCAGCTCTGGATCTTCGACAAGACCCGCGCCGACTGGGAAGCGAAGCCCGTCGACGGCGGCGTCTTCGACGTTTCGCCCGGTGGCGAGGTGGTGGTCGCGATCGATCCCAAGCTCGACGTCCGCGATGCGGTGCTCTTCGCGGTGACGGTCGAGGTCCCCGGTGGAGTGGTGGTCTCCGGGCGTGAGCGTTTGGTGCTCACTGCAGCGCTCTGACGCGGCCGACAAGTCGGCCGTTTGGCGCGACTCCGCGCCGGGCTCGGCCTTCGGCCTCGGCGAGGTTCTCTAGGAGCGCGGCCGACAAGTCGGCCACGCGTGACTTGGCGCGCATCAGCGCGCGCCAAGGATGCCCTGCGGGCGGCTACGGCGCGACTCCGCGCCGGGCTCGGCCTTCGGCCTCGCGAGGCACGGCCTTGTCGGCCGGACCTCTAGGCGCCGAGCAGCTCGTGCGCCATGCGCACGGCGTCGCGCGGGTCGACGCAGCAGCCCTGCGCCTCGAGCACCGAAACGGAGACGTCGCATCCGGCGAAGGCCGGGCCGCCGATGATGATCGTCTGATCCGGCCGTGCCGCCCGGAGCACGTCGATCGCGCGGGTGACGGAGTGACGCTGCGTGTTCAGGGTCGCCCCGAGCACGACCAGATCGGCCCCGTAGCCCTCCGCCGCCAGCGCGATGTCCACGGAGGGCGTGTTCGCTCCCAGGCAGATGGTGCGCCAGCCTTCGAGCTCGAAGAAGGCCGCGACGACGCGGAGTCCGAGATCGTGCGCGTCGCCCTCGACCATCGTCAAGAGGGCCGTGCGGCCGTTCGGCACCGACCGGTCGGCCTGGAGCAGGATCTGCTCGATGAGCCGCCCCGTCGTCTGGGATGCGAAGTGCTCCTGCGCGACGTTCATCTCGTCCGTGTGCCAGCGCCGCCCGATCTCGCGCAGCGCGTGGGTCAGCACGCCGTCGAGCGCATCGAGAACCGTCACCGTGCCGTTCCGGATCGCGCCGACGACCAGGTCGATGGCCTTCTTTCCCTCGCCGTCCTGCAACGCGGCGATGTACGCGGTGGCGAGCTCGTCGAGCTCGTCGCCCGCATCGGCCTCCTCGACCTTCGGAGCACGCTCGAGCTCCCGCCCGGCCGACTCGAAGAAGTCCGGTAGCGATGCCCACGCCTCGTCCGGAAGCGACTCCTTCAGGACGCCTTTCAGCTCTTCCAGCCCGAGCCGCAAGACGTCGGTCTCGAGGCCGCGCGCCACGAAGGCGTCGCGAGTCCAGCCCACGCGTTCGGCGAACTGCTCCTGGCTGCCGTCGTCGACGGCTGCTGCCAGCTCCAGGACGAGGTCGCGGAAGTGGGATCGCCACGCCTCGAACTCGCTGCCCAGCCCGCCGTTGCCGACTCGCTCCGAAGTGCGCGCGACCGCCAGGCCGGCGAAACCGCTGGCGCTGGTGCGGAGGAGCGTGGCGACGAACCGGGTAGTCATGGGCCTGTCCAGATTATGGGCGATGAGCGCTATCCGTCCCAGCGCTCGATGTACTCGTGGACGCGCAACTTGCGGCGGGTATTGGCGCTCGACATGTAGCGGATCTTGCCGAAGACCTCGCGCTCGGGCCCCCAGGCCCGGTCGTAGCGTCCGAGAACCCAGAAGATGCCGCTGGAGGAGTTGGGATCCCGGCCATCGACCGCGTACTTGTTGTTCAGCTCGATCATGACCTCGAGAGCGGCGCGCGGGCTCTCGCTCCAGTGCAGGATCTTCTTGCCCCACAGCATGCGCAGGTAGTTGTGGATTCGCCCCTCCACACGGAGCTGGTTCTGCGCGGCGTTCCAGAGGTCGTCGTGAGTCTCGGCGAGCTCGAACTCCTCGAGCGCGTACACGTGCGGGCGGCGGTCGGAAGCGTGCTCCTCGAGCGTCGTCCGAGCCCAGACCGGGAGTGACTCGTAGCAATCCCCGACCTCGCTGTGCGCGGCGAAGTTGAAGCCGAGCTCGCGCCAGGTGACGACCTGGTCCAGGAACGACTCGGACGCCGCGCTCGTTCCCCACCAGCCGACGCGCTTGCCGCTCCTCTGGCCCGTCACGTCCGCGGGCGACCAACCCTCTCGCCGCGCGAGCCCGTCGAGGATCTCGTGCGCGGAGACGTGGCCGAAGTGCAGATACGGTGAGAGGCCGCTCGCAGCATCGGACTCAGGCTGGTTGCGGTCGTCCACGTAACGCTCGATTCGCTCGTCGAGGAAGCTCTTCAGGAGGCGTCGTCCGGCGCGCGACCCGCCGGCGTACGGGACGGGGGGGACGCCGTGGTCGATCGGCAGGTCGGCGAGCGCGTCCGGGCCGGCATCGAGGAGCGCCGGCCCGGCGGTCGGCCACCGCCCGGCGACTCCCTCCGGCAGCCCTTCGCAGGGACGGAGAGCCGTACGCAGCGGCGCGCGGCGCGGCTTCCTGGCGAGGTGCGGCGCCAGCTCGCGCTGCAGGAACCGCCGGAAATCGAACGCGCGCGCGAAGACCCGATCCGCGGCCCTCATCGGGAGGATCCCGTTCGAGTCCACGGCTTCCAGACGGACGGAGAGCTTCCGTGCAGCGGCTGCCGTCATGCGCGGCAGGAAGAAGCCCGGATAGTCGTCGGTCACGACGACGCAAGCATCGTCCGCGAGCCTCTCGAGCAGCCCCTCGCCGGCACCCGGCTGGGGCTCGACGTAGGCGTGGTGCAGAACGCCGCTGCCCTCGAGCTCCCGCGCGTTGTCCGCCATACCGTCGAGCACGAAGCTGTGGAAGCGATCGCTCGCCCACGGATAGCCGACGCGCAGGGCCTCGAGCACCATCAGCGGGCAGTCGTGCTCGCGCGCCAGCTCGATCGCCCGATCCAGGGAGAAGTTCGATCGAGTCCGACGTGCGGCGATCATCCAGTACAGGACGTACCGACCGTTCGAACGCACGGGGGCGTCGTTCAATGCGCGAATGCGCAGCTCGGGGACGCGATTCAAGCGTGGTTGCGGAGCATCAGCTCCCTGGGGTGCGGGTCGAAGTAGAGCTGGCCCGCGAGGTACTCGACTCCGTGTCGCCGGATGTTGTACCGCAGGAGCGTGAGTGGAACGACGAGCGGCAGGAGCCCCTGGCGGTACTCCTCGACGGCCGCGAGGATCTCGCGCTTCTCGACCGGATCGAGCAACGTCTTGAGGTACCCCATCGCGTGCTGGAGCACGTTGACGTGCTTCTTGTTGGTCGGCTTCGTGCTCAGGGCAGCCTGGAACTCGATCTCGTAGGCGCGAAACAGCTCGCCGTCCTCGATCGTCCCCACGCTCCCGACCAGCTTCCCCAGGCGGCGATAGGCCGTCTCGTTGTGGGCGCGGAGCAGGAGCTTGTGCGCGGTGTGGAATTCGATCAGGCGCCGGCGGGTCAGGCCTCCCGCGACGAGACCGCGCCAGCGGTTTCGGCCGAACACGCGCTCGATGAAGTTCTCGCGCAGGCCGTGGTCGTTCAGGCGTCCCTCCTCCTCGACCGGCAACGCGGGCCAGCGCTCCATGAGCTTGGCGGCGAAGACACCGGACGCGTTGCGCCGCGCGGGCATGCCGCTGGTGTAGACCCGGATGCGCTCGAGCCCGCAGGAGGGAGAGGACTTCTTGAGGATGTACCCGTCGAGGTCGAGCTCCATGAGCTCGGTCACCTTCTCCTCGGCGAAGCCCGTCATCCGCTCCGTGAAGTCCTCGCCGGTGGAGGGCGCCACGAGCCGCATGCCCTGCCCCTCGTCCACGAGCCGGATCGAGGGGCGCGGCGTGCCCATGCCGATCTCGACCTCCGGGCAGACGGGCACGTACTCGAACCACTGCCCGAGCGTGTCGACCACGAAGCCGTCTCGCGCGTGGCCCGAGTCGAAGCGCACGTTCTCTCCCAGGAGACAGGTCGAGACGCCGAGGCGCAGCGGGCGATCCGGCGAGTGCCAGTGGCTCCAGCCCCCGAGCTCTTCTCCAGCGGACGAGACCATCAAACGACCTTCGGCAGGGTGTGGGTCCGAACAGCGCTCGCCCGCTTCGCGATCTCCGCGAGCATCGCTGCGAACACCACTCGGTGCAGCGGATAGACCAGGTACCAGTACATGAGACCGCCGAGACCGACGGGGTCATAGAGTGCCGTCTGCCGGATCGTCGCGCCTCCAGCGACGGGCTTCACCTCGAACTCGAGCCAGGCGCGGCCCGGCAGCCTCATCTCGGCGCGCAGGCGGAGGAGGCGACCGGGCTCGTAGGCCTCGACCCTCCAGAAATCGAGCGCATCGCCGACGGTGAGCTCCTCGGGGTCCGGCCGCCCGCGCCGCACGCCGACTCCGCCGAGGAGGAGGTCGAGGAAGCCGCGCAGCCGCCACAGCCAGTCGTGGGCGTACCAACCGTTTGCGCCTCCGATGCGCCGGATCGGCTCGAAGGCCTGGTCGGTGCCCACGTCGACCTCGCGCTCGCGCGAGTCGACGAGCCGGTTCTTGAAGTGGACTCCCGCCCAGCTGCGTGCCTCGCCACCGGAGGAGAAGGCGTCGAACCAGTTGCTCTCGGCGATCTCGCGCTCCTCGTTGCGCAGGGCCGCGGCGATCGCCTCGGGCATGCTGCGCGGACTCACGGAGAACACTTCGAGTGCTGCGGAATCGCGAACGACGGTGGGGTGCCGGATCGATTCGACGAGCTTCCGCCCGATACGAGCGTAGACCGGTGTCACGAGCCCGAGCCACAGGCTCGAGAGGTGCGGGGTCAGGACGGGGACGCGAATCATCCTCCTCTTGAGCCCGCGCTGTCGGGCGTACTCGCGCATGAGGTCGCCGTAGGAGACCCGGTCGGAGCCGCCGATCTCGAACACGCGGCTCTCGGTGAGCGGGATCTCCAGCGCCTCGGTCAGATACGCGAGCAGGTCCTCGATCGCGATCGGCTGCGCCTCGACGTCGACCCAGCGCGGCGTGATCATGATCGGGAGCCGCTGGACGAGGGACCGGATCATCTCGAACGACAGGCTCCCGGAGCCGATCACGATCGACGCGCGGAGCTCGAGCACCGGGACGCCCGACTCGCGGAGGATCTCCCCCACCTCGTGCCGGCTGCGCAGGTGGGGCGAGAGGTCGTCCCCGTGTCCGAGCCCGCCCAGATACACGATTCGGCGCACACCGGCTCGCCGAGCCGCCGCGGCGAAGTTCGCCGCCGCCCGGCGATCGCGCTCCTCGAAGTCCCCGTCCGAACCCATCGAGTGGACGAGGTAGTAGGCCGTCTCGACGCCTTCCAGCGCCGGGCCGAGCGTCTCGGGATCGAGCAAGTCTCCGGCGAGGAGCTCGGTCGAGGGGGCAACGCGCGAGGCCAGAGCCTCGGTCCGCCGGGTGAGGCAGCGCAGCGGTCTCCCCTGATCCTCGATCGAACGTCGCAGCCTGCCACCGACGTAGCCGGTGGCGCCGGTGAGGAGGATGAGGCCGTACATCTGGGGCAACCCGAGCTGGAGTCTTCGCTCCGGAATGCGCACCGGATGCCGCCGACTCGTATTTTTCTCGACTTCCCGGAGCTCGCGGACCGCTTGCATTGGGTTGGGCGCCCAGCATCATGGCCTCGATGAGGGGCCGCACCGTCAACGCCCTGCTCTGGATCGCGGTCGGGCTCCAGGCGGCAACGCTCATCCCGTCCGGCTGGCACAACTCCAGCTCCCGGCTGGACGCCCGAGCTGCCCTGATGTCCGACGGACTCGTGCGCAGTCGCGCCCGCCTCGCGGCCTACCGGGCGCTGGGCCGGATCACGGACGACATCCCGCTGGATGCGCCCGTCCTGCTCATCGACTCCAGTCCGCTGGCAATGCCCTACTCGTTCCACTTCCGCCCGCGTCCCTTCGTGTCGCTCCTGAACACGACGCGCGCGGACCTGGAGGCCAAACGGGACGAGTTCGCCCACCTCTACTGGGCACTGGAGATGCGCTTCATGCGCTTCGAGACTCGCGACCTGCTCTTCACCGAGGAGAGCCTCGCGCGCGAGCTCCCCCGCAGCCGATTCCTCGTCTTCTACCCGAGGGAAGTCGAGGTCGAGGTCCCGGGCCATCGGCTGGAGCTGGTTCGACGCGAGGATCGAGCGACGCTCTATCGCGTCGTTCACGAGGAGAGCGAGTGAGCGCCGTGGCGCTCACGATCGCTGTCTACGCGACGCAGCTCGCCGCGGGCTTCGTCCTGCTCGCCCTGCTCGGGCGCGGGTCGGACCTGCGGCCGGAGGAACGCCTCTCGCGCGCGCTGCTCCTCGGACCCGCCGCGCTCGCGCTCGAGCTCATCCTCTGTCATTACATCTCGGTGCCCTTCCGCCTCGAGCTGGTCCTGCCGCCGTGGTGGATCCTGTTCTTCTTTCTTCGCCGACGCGTCTTCGCGGCGAGCGTGAGCCGACCCGCGCCGCCGGCGTGGCTCTTCGTCCTCGTCGCAGCCCTGCTCGTCGCCTCGCTGGCCCACGGGCTCATCATTCCCGTACACACGGGGGACGAGCTGTGGAACTTCGCGACAATCGCCCGCATCTTCGAGACCTCGGGGTCGCTCGCGCCCGCCGCGCTCTCGAGCGCGTTCGACACCGGGCACGTCGAGTACCCCCCGCTCATCGCGCTCAATGAAGCGCTCGTGTTCCTCGCCTCGGGCGACGCGCGGGCCTGGGCCGTCATGCCCTTCTTCGCGTTCGCGGGCCTCGCGTCGTGGCTCCTCGTGATCGAGCTCTGCTGCCGCCGACTGCCGCGGCGCGTGGCGGGGCCGCTCGCGGCGATGTTCCTGCTGTGGCCGGCCGGCTACGGACTCTCGGCCACGGGAGTCGCGGATCTGCGGTTGATCGCGTCGATCCTGCTGGTGGTCGCGGAGGTGACTCGCATGCTCGAGCGCGAGAGCATGTCGTGCGGGATCGCCGCGGCCGCCGGCGTTGCCGTGTGCGCCCTGACCAAGAACGAGGGCATCGCGTTCACGGCACTCGCGTTCCCGGTCCTGTTCGTTTCGATGCGGCGGGCAGGGCTTTCGCTTCCGCGGAGCGCGGCGACGTTCCTCGTCTCGGGCACGGTCGCGCTCGTCTGGCCCTTCTTCTTGATGACCAACGGGATCGAGGGGCTCTACGAGTCGGGGATCACCGGCGAGAGCTTCCTCGAGCGGCTCCCGCGCCTGGGCACCGTGATTCGGCACATGGCCTTGCTCCCTTTCTCGCGTGACGAGGGCGGCTATCTCGACTGGGGAGTCATCTGGCCCGTCGCCCTCTGCATCGCAGCGGCGGGGCTCCTGCGCGGCCGCCGGCGCGGGACGGTCGCGTTCGTCTCCGCCCTGCTCCTCGCGCACATCCTCCTCTACGTCCTTGCGTTCACGTTCACGCCGAGCCCGCTGGAGTGGCACCTCAGAACGGCTTCGGCCCGGCTCTTCCTGCACACCTACCCGCTGCTGCTGCTCCTCGCCTGCACGGCCGCCGCGTCGCTCCTCACTGACGCCAGGACTTGACATTGTCCGTCAGGTCCTCGAAGTCGCTGCGGAAGGGATTGATGTCGATCCCTCCGCGGCGGACGTAGCGCGCGAAGACGGTCAACGCCCGGGGTTCGGAGCTGCGCTTCACGTCGGTGAAGATCCGCTCGACGCACGGCTCGTGGAACTCCGCGTGGTCGCGGTAGGAGACGATGTAGCGGAGCAGGGCCTCGCGGTCGATCCGTCCGCCCCTGTAGCGCACGAAGAGCGTGGCCCAGTCCGGCTGCCCGGTGATCGGGCAGTTGCTCTTCAAGAGGTTCGAGTACAGCGTCTCCTCGACCTCGTCGCTCGCGTCCGCACTCCCCTCGAGCAACCGGGCATCCACCGTGTACGTGTCGATCGCGACGTCCGCGTCGTCGATGCAGACTCCCGCGGGCACGTCGACCGTCTGGGGCAGGGCCTCGTGCGGGGCTGGAGCGAGCCGCACCTCGAGCTCCGCACCCACGACATCGCGAAGGTCCGCCGCGATCACTTGCCGTACCGCGGACTCCGACTCGTGACGCGCGCCGTTCAGCGAGCCGAGGTAGAGCTTCAGGGACTTCGACTCGACGATCCGCGGCGATGAGGCGGGGACCCACAGCTCCGCCGTGGCGACGACGGGCTTGCCTTTCGGATCCAGCCAGGAGAGCTCGTGCGCGTTCCACACGTCGACCCCCGTGAACGGCAGGGAGCCGGTCAGGCCCAGCGCCCTGCGGCCCTCTTCGCGCGGGATGCCGGCGAGGAGCGAGGGCGAATACTCTTGCGGGTACGACGTCCGCTTACCCAGCGGCAGGTCGACGGACATGGGCGAATCTCTCATCGGGCGAAGCCTTCCGCCGGATGCCGAGGATACGACTCCTCGGAAGACCCGGCCATGCCGCTCACGCCACGGCGTCGGAGCGGTCCCCGCACCGGCTCGATTCGCTACGCTCGGGACGATGAGCGACGCCCAGGGTGAATACGAGGCGGAGGAGCGCAGGACCCTGGCGGAGGCGCCGGGTCTGCGCGTGCGCCTGCTCTCCCTCTCCGCCGGTCAGACGGTGCCCTGGCACGCCCACACGTTCATCACGGACCGCTTCTTCTGCATGCGAGGTCCGATGGAAGTGCGGACGCGGAGACCCGAAGCCGTCCACGTCCTGCAGGCGGGGGAGACACTCGACGTTCCACCGGGCAGTCCCCATTTCGTGTCGGGATCCGGTGGAGGGCCTTGCCGGTTCATGCTCGTGCAGGGTGTCGGCGAGTACGACTACGTCCCGGTGGCACCCTGATCCCGCGCGGCACCGACGCTTGAATCCCCTCCAGACGATCCTCGCTGCCGGCGAGTCGGAACGGATCGACGACGACGGAGAAGCCGTCGCGCTCGAGCTCTTGCCCGGACTGACCTCCGGCGAGCTCGAGAGCTTCGCCGCGACGCTGCCCTTCGCGCTTCCCGACGCCGTCCGCGAGCTCGTGCTGCACTGCCGCGGCATCGAGGGCTCGGTCGCGGACGTCGTCGACTTCACGGGTCGCGACCTGGACTACGAGCAGCGGGAGATCTTCCCGACCGGGCTCCCCATCGCGTCCGACGGCTTCGGGAACTTCTGGGTCGCCGACCTCTCGCCCGACTCCACGGACCTCGCGCCGATCTGGTTCGCCTGCCACGACGCGCCGGTCGTGCTCTACCAGAGCCCGAGCCTGGCGCACTTCCTCGCGGAGCTCTTCCGGGCCTCGCAGCCGCCGCACGAGAGCCTCGTCGACGACGTACACGAGGACCGGCTGTTCGAGGTCTGGCGCACGAACCCCGGCGTCCGCTCGCGAGCGGAGTGTCTGGACGGCACCGACGAGGAGCTCCGCCGGTTCGCGCGCGAGCTCGACGACGCCTGGCAGATCGTCGATCTTCGAAACGCACAGATCGGCCAGGGCTTCTCGTGGGGCCGGTACGGACCCCGCACGCCTGTCAGGCGCTTCGGTATGCGCGCGGTGTTCGCCTATCGGAGACCGGCGGGTTTCTGGAGTCGCCTGTTCCGGAGTTGATTCCATGAGTCGCGCCCCCCGTTCCCGCGCCGTGGAGCTCTCGATCGGGTTCGCCGTCGCCTTCGGCGTCATGATCGTCCCGGGCGTCATCGAACGCCTCGTGGTCGGAGACGACCGGCCACGCGGACACGGAGGGTTCGATCTTCGGCCGATGTTCTTCGCCGGGCTGGCGCTCCTGGGCTACGGCCTCGCGTTCCTGACGCTGCCGTTCACGCGCCACCTGCGTCTCGCCGGCTCCCTCGACGCCGCGCTGTGGGGCGTGACCTACGCGTTCGGCGGAGTGAGCGCGATCGTCACCTGGGGCGCTCTCGTCCAGATGCAGCAGGGCGGCCACAACAACTTCCTGTCCGAGGAGCTCTTCGCGACGCTGCTCCTGACCGCGACGATCCAGGCCTTGCTCGCGCCTCTCCTGCACGCCTTCTCCGTGCGCCTGCGTCCGCAGCTCGCGTGCACGAAGCGGCCGCCGCTCCGTCGCGCCGCGCGGTTCGGATTGCCCCTGCTCGCGACCGCCTCGAGCGTGCTCGGGGTCGGACTCCTGCTCGGCCTCGTCCTGATCACCGAAGAGCGCGGTGGCCGCAACGTGAACCCCTATCTCATGGCCACGCCGCCGTTCGCGATCGTGCTCGTGGTGACGAGCGTCCTCCTGCGCCGCCGGCTCGACACCGCGCGACGCGCCGCCCTCTACGGTGTGTACTACGGAGTCGCGGTCGGGGCCCTGCACGCGTGGTGGATCGTCGGCGAGAGGGGACACCCGGATGAAAAGGAGGTGTTAGTGATGGCCGTCGTCCTCCTGACCTGTGTCGTTGTCTCGGCCCTCCTGACCACCGCGTGTCGAAGGCTCGCGACGTGAACGAGAGCGCCTCGCGTATGCAGGTCGTTTGACGGGAATCAGCCGACCCGCTCCGGATAGAGAGCGTGCATCCTCTACTTCGCTTCGAATACCCGGACGAGTCTCCCCGTGAAAGGTGAGCCATGAGCCCCGACGGAACGGAACCCCACGCCGGCGTGCCGGTGCGTGAGGTCTCGAGCACCGTCTTGCTGCCCGGCCGCACCTCGTCCCTGACGAGGACGCGCGCGAACATCCACTGGTTCCGGGCGGGCGAGGAGGGCGCGACCTTCCTGGACTTCGGCGTCAAGCTGGCCGATCCGGGAGGTGGACCGCGGTTCGTCTCCTCGATGGAGTTCGACCCGACCCCCCTCGATCCGGAACGGCGGCTCCACGACGCGCGCTGGCTCGGCAACATCTACAAGTGACCCGGAAGCCGAGGTGATCGGTCCCGGTCGACCGCGAGTCAGCGTCAACAGGCCGGCCAGGACGCTCGAGACCAGGACCAGCACCAGTCGGCTCAGGAAGGCTTTGCCGCGCAAAGTGATTGGTCAAAAAAAGGGGGCGGGGAGCGCGGAGGTCATGCCGGAGACCAGCGAGTCGACACCCGGCCGGATCTCGAGCGCGGCTCTGGTTGAGCATCCGCGATCACGCTCTCCAGGACGTTGATGTACTCGGCGAACCGCTTGCGACCGCTCCGCGTGAGCCGGTACATGGTCTGCGGTCGCGGTCCTTCGTTGCGCTTCGAGATCTCGACGAGGTCGGCCTCGCTCAGCACGGCGAGGTGTCGACTGAGGTTGCCGTCCGTCAGCGAACAGGCCTGCTTCAGGTCGTTGAACAAGAGGCCTCCTTCGTGGGCCGCCAGCGACGCCAGGATTCCCAGCCGCGCCTTCTCGTGGATCACGCGGTCGAGCCCTTCGTAGGCGAACCGGCCCGCTCCGGCGGGAGACTTCTGCTTCTTACGCTTGCGAGCCATCGGTCCGCTCCAGGGTCCAGTACAGGATCGCCGCGCCCAGGAGCTGGCCGCCGCCGAAGCTGATCCCCATCTGCCACGGCGACAGAGCGTTGGCTCCCTGCCCCCACAACATGCACGCGACTCCGCACGCGACGTAGTACAGCCCGACCCACGAGACCTGCCGAGGGAGCATGCGGTACGACGCGAAGATGCCGAGGCTGAACACGAGCGACCACGTCCCCGGCAACATCCACGCGGCTTCCGGTGCGCCGCGGTAGATGAAGAGCGTGAGGAGCGATCCCACCACCACGCACGGCAAGAACCGCTCCGCTGCCAGGAGGGTCGCCTCGCGGGCCAGTCCCGGCCCGGCGATTCGCGCCCGCCACCCCACCTCGGCGCCGGCCGCCAGGAGGCTGACGGCGGCGACGCCGACCCACAGGACGACGTAGCGCAGGAGGTCGGTCTCGGGCGAGGTCACGAACGACGCCTGGTAGCCCGCGGCCAGGAGTGCCAGCACTCCGGACCCGCCGACCGTCAGGGATCGGTAGCCGCGGAACACCTCACCCTGCGCCATCTGCTGGCGGATCTGAGAGATCTGGCGCAGTGCTTCGCGGGTCTCCATCACCGTTGCGCTCGTCGAGCATCGATACTTTGCGTTGCAAAGCCTCGAGTGTCAATCGGATTTCGAGGACCTCTCTATTCCCCGACGAAGGCGGACAGGCGTCTCATCAACTCGGACGTGTCGGAGTTCGTCACGCGCGGCCCCCACTTCCACCACACGCCTCGCGACAGGCCCTCACCCGTGTCGACACGCGTGACGAGAACGGTCTGCCTGTCGGGGTAGATGCGGATCTTCTGCCCTCCCGTCCCCGTGGCCAGGTAGGAGCCGCCCGGCATGATCCACCACATGTATTCGTAGGAGACTCCATCGCCCCTGTCCGAGATCGGACTCAGGCTCCGCACGACCCACTCCTCCGGAACGACCTGGCGGTCTCCCCACCGACCGCCATTCAAGTACAGGAGCCCGAAGCGCATCAGGTCGCGCCCGGACATCCAGAAGCGGTAGGCGGGAAACACTGACTCCTCCCCGTGCTCGTAGCGCACGTCCTCGGGAACGAAGTCCTGCATGCCGATGGGGCCGGCGATCCACTCCGCGAACGCCTGGCCGAGCGACAGGCCGGTGAGCTGCTCGAAGACCCCGCCCACGGCGTTGAAGCTCCAGTTGTTGTAGACGAAAGCCTCGTTCGGGGCGTGTGCGCCACGCTCGGGGTAGGGCCCGTTGTCGTCACGGACGGACGGGTGGTAGATCCCGGAGCGCGACGTGAGGAGGTCCTCGATCCGTGCGCCCCGCTCGACCTCGTTCAGGGGCGGATCGCTTTCCTCGATCCCGAGCTCGCTCATGGTCATCGAGATGTCGACCAGGCCGCGCTCGATCGCCACGCCGTAGAGCGCGCTCACCAGGCTCTTCCGCACCGAATGCGCGGAGATCTTCCGATTCGTTTCGCCCCACTCGGCCACGGTGCGGCCGTCCGCGATCACGATGACCGAGGATGCGCCGAGCTCGTCGGCCAGGGTGAACGCGTCCGCGACAGCCGCCTCGCTCCATCCATCGGGGGGCGGGTAGTCACCCTTGAGCGAGATCGAGGGATCCGTCGGTGCGAGATCGGGCCCGTGGACGTACTGCCCGTAGGCGAACAGCGCGCAAGCACTGCAGATCGTTCCCGCGGTGCCGATCAGGAGGAGCGCCTTGATGCACGATTTCACGATCACCTCACTTCCTCCTCGAACCAGCGGAGATCGGTCCAGTGGTCGATCCCCTCTCCGCGACGCGCATCGCGCAGGCCGTGATCGGCGTTGGGATGGGCCACGTATCGGAACGGCTTTCCGTCAGCGATGAAGCGAGCGGTGCGGTCGAGGTACTTCATGGTCGATCCGACACCATGGCACGGGACCTGGCGGACGAATAGGACGATCGAAACCTCGGGACTAGCCTTTTAGCGCCCGAGCCGCCCTCCGGAGCCGCCACGGGGTCCACCCCGTCTCGCGCCTGAAGTGCCGACCGAAGTGGCTCTGATCGTAGTAGCCGAGCCGAAGGGCCAGCGTCGCGACCGGCTCGTCCGTTTCCATCAGTGCGCTCGCGGCAAGGTCCGCTCGAGCACCGTGCACCCACTCTCCGGCTGAGACACCGAAGGTGCGGCGAAAGACCCGCGCGAGGTGGACGGGGTGGACGTCGACGCCGCGTGCGAGCTCTTCGAGCGCAGGGGGAGCCGCTAGCTCGGCACGCAAGCGACGCTCGACCTCGAGGATCCAACGCGGTGCCGATGCAACGGGGCACGACGCTTGGCGCTCGAGTCGCTCGAGGAGCGCCTTCAAGAGCGTGTTGGCACGCGACCGGTCGCCGCGTCCCGCCTCGAGCTCCCGGTGGCATCCGAGCGCGATGGCAGAAGCCGCACCCGGCGTCCAGAGCATCGGACGCTCCAGGGCCCCGAGCGCGGTTCTTCCGAGCCCGGCGGCACTCACGCCGAGCGTGAAGATGCGTGCCCCTTCTCGGGTGAACGTTGCGTGCGGCACGCCGTGCGGCTTGAGCTGCAGTCCGAACGCCCCACACGTCTGGGTCTCGTTCTCGAACTCCTCGACATACCGGCCGGAGAGGGTCAGCGAGAGAGCCACGACGTCGTGGACGTGTTCGGGGATCGAGCTCGCCGGTTCGATGCGCTTGTCCCAGGCCTGCGGAAACACGCCCTCGCTACGAGGCATTCCCGGGCCTATTCGTCGGCGGACCGATCCCACGCGATCGACGGCCGAACGCTACCATGGGTGGCCCGAAACGGCGCTTGGGGGACTCCGGAGGGGGTCGACCGGCGCCTCCCAACCTGCCCCGACTCGTCGAAGAGAGCCTCTCATGTTCAAGCGCTCCGCCCTGGCCGTTCTCCTGATCCCTCTCGCCGCGTCCGTCACTGCCGCCCAGGAGACGCAGATGACGCCCGAGCTCCTGTGGAAGCTCGGACGCCTCGGCGGCTCGACGGTCTCGACCGACGGGAAGCTCGTGGCCTATGTGGTGCGCCACTACGAGCTCGCGGAGGACAAGGGCGCCTCGACCGTGCACCTGTACGACGTCGAGAGTCGCAAGACGCGCACGCTGCTCTCGGCGTGGGCCGGCGTGGGCGACCTGCAGTTCGCCTCCAGCCCGTTCGGCGAGCGCATCTTCTTCACCGGGAGCTCCGGCAAGGACGACCGCGGGTCCCAGGTGTGGTCCCTCAACCCGCTGGACGGCGGCCTCCTGCAAGTGACGGACATCGAGGACGGCCTAGGAAACCTGAAGGTCTCCCCCACCGGCGATCACGTGGCGTTCACGAGGGACGTCAAGCTCGACCAGGAGGTCACGGAGCTCTTCGAGGACTTGCCGAAAGCCGACGCGCGCATCATCGACTCGCTGATGTACCGCCACTGGAGCTCGTGGCACGACTACGCGTACAGCCACCTGTTCGTCGCCGAGATCGGCGAGGACGGACGCGCGGGAGACGCCGTCGACCTGATGGAAGACATGCGCGTCGACTGCCCGGTGCCGCCCTTCGGCGGGTCGGAGCAGTACAACTGGTCACCCGACGGCACCGAGATCGCGTTCACGATGAAGGACGTCGACCGCTGGTCCGAATCGACCAATAGCGACGTCTACCTCGTCGCGATCGACGCGCCGGGGTCCCACACCAACCTCAGCGAGGGCCAGCCCGGCTACGACAACGACCCGGTCTTCGCGCCGGACGGCAAGGCGATCGCCTACCACTCGATGGAGCGCGCGAGCTTCGAGTCGGACCGCAACCGGATCCTGCTCCACGAGCGCGGATCGGAGGGATCCCGCGACGTGACCGACTCGCTCGACCAGATGACGCACGGTGCGACCTGGTTGCCGGACGGAAACGGAATCCTGTTCACCTCCGAGTGGCGCGGCACGACCCAGGTCTTCACGATCCGGCGCGGGGGCGGCAAGGCGATGCAGGTCAGCCGGGGCCGCTACAACTGGGGCCTGGTCGACGTCTTCCCGGACGGGAAACGCGCGCTCGTGTCCATCATGGACATGACGCGGCCCCGCGAGCTCGCGATCATGGACCTCGAGAGCGGGCGCAGCGAGACGATCACGCACATCAACGACGAGATCTACGCGTCGCTCGAGCTGCCGAGGATCGAGGAGCGCTGGGTCGAGGCGACGGACGGCAAGCGGATCCACTGCTGGGTCATCTATCCGCCCGACTTCGACCCGGACGTCCAGTGGCCGCTGCTCACCTACTGCCAGGGCGGTCCGCAGGGTCAGATCGGCCAGTGGTTCTCGTTCCGCTGGAACTTCTACCTGATGGCCTCGAAGGGCTACGTGGTCGTGGCTCCCAACCGGCGCGGTCTGCCCGGTTTCGGGCGCGAGTGGAACGACGAGATCAGCGGCGACTGGGGCGGCCAGGCGATGCGGGACATCCTCTCAGCGACCGACGCGATGCTGGCAGAGCCCTACATCGATCCGGAGCGAACGGGCGCGATCGGTGCGAGCTTCGGCGGCTACACGGTCTACTGGCTGATGGGCAACCACGAGGACCGGTTCAAGACGATGATCTCGCACTGCGGCGTCTTCAACCTGGAGTCGATGTACGGCTCGACCGAGGAGCTCTTCTTCGTGAACTGGGACCTCGGCGGTCCGTACTGGAAGGGCGGCGACGTCCAGGCCGACTACGACCGCTTCTCGCCGCACAAGTTCGTCGGTGAGTGGGACACTCCGCTGCTCGTCGTGCACGGCCAGAAAGACTTCCGCGTGCCCGTCACGCAGGGCATGGAGGCCTTCACCGCGGCGCAGGTGAAGGGCATCCCCTCGCGGTTCCTCTACTACCCCAACGAGGGCCACTGGGTGCTCAAGCCGCAGAACGGCGTCCTCTGGCACCGCGTCTTCTTCGACTGGCTCGGCCGCACGTGCGAGCCGAAGATCCAGGAAGGACCCTAGTCTCCGGCCGCCCGGGAGGGGAGTTTCGCAGGTGGTCCGGGCTCGAGATCTGGACTACGATCTCTGAAGGTCCGGTCCCCTCGCGATGTCTCTGGAGTCAGAGTTGCCCTCCCCCCAGCCGACGTCTCCCGGCTGGCTCTCCCTCGACGACGTCGCCCGGGAGCTCTCGGTCGACGCGAAGCTGATCGATCGTTTGATCGAGGCCAGGGCGGTGAGGTTCGAGCGCCGCGTCGTGGATGGCGAGGTGATCGTGCACCTGCCGTCGACCGAGGTCTCGCGGCTCAGGAGCATGCTCGGGGCGCAGTCGTTACCGACCGCCTCGCCCGCTCGGACCGTCGAACGAGGACCGCTCGCGGCCACACCCGTTCCCGCTCCCCGTCCCGAGCCGGCCGCGGACACCTCCGAGACTACCCAGCTCTGGGAAGCGCACGTGCGTTCGCTCGAAGGCCAGCTCGGCGCGGTCCGCGCGCAGCTCGCCGAATCCGAGACGCAATCGAACGCGGCCGAGCGAGCGAGAGAGGGGCTGCAAGCGGACAACGACGTCCTGACGCAGCGACTGGAGGAGCACACCGGTCGTGAAGAAGAGCTGGAGTCCCTGCGCGCCGAGCTCGCCGAGGTCCTCGCGCGTTGTTCCGTGGCCGAGCAGAGTGCGATCCGGGTAGAGCGCCTCCGGGAAGAGCTCGACGGAGTGCGCGCGGAGCTGGACGAGTGTCGACGGTTGCTCGCGGAATCGGGTGCACGCGAGCTCGGGAAGGACGAGCGGCTCGAAGCCTCCCGTCGCCTGGAGCAGGAGCTGGCCACCTGCCGGGAGGAGCTGGCGGAACAGGCCGCTCGCATCGCCGCGATGGAGCGGATCGAGAAGAACAACGAGCGCTACCTGAACCGTCTCGAGAAGCTCCTGGAGCAACACGGCCTCCTGCCCGGCGATCCGCGCTGACGGACGCTACTCGGCCGAGACGTCCACGAGCCTCTCGGCCATGTCGATGCTCTGGTTCCGGAGACGCTCCGACTCGTCACCGTAGTTGCCCGCGACGATCGCGATGACGAGGCGGCGCTCGGGAACGACGCACAGGAGCTGCCCGCCGAGGCCGCTCGCGAGCGCGGCTCGGGTCTCGCCGCCCTCGCGAGCGGAGCGGAACTCTCGGCTCCACCAGAGGTAGCCGTAGTCGAGCCCTCGGGACCGCACCCGACGCCGTGGGCGAACGGACTCGACGACCCAGGACTCGGGGAGCAGTTGCGCTTCTCCCCAACGACCGCCGTTCGCGAAGAGCTGACCGACCTTCGCCAGGTCACGCGGCCTGAGCCGAAGGCCCGAACCGAGGTACGCCATGCCGGCTTGCGACGTGTACCACTCGACGTCCTCGATCCCCATCGGTCCGAAGAGGTGCCGCTCGGCCATCTCCACGAGCGGCGTGTCGCTCGCGACCTCGAGCGCACCGGCGAGCGCCACGAGGCTCGAGCCGCTGTAGGCGAACCGCGAACCGGGCTCCGCAACCATCCGCCGGGCCAGGACCGTCGCGAGCCAGTCCGGTGAAGCCTCGACCTCCGCGCCTCCGGCGAAGCCGTCCTTCCAGTCGTCGCCCTCGAGCCCGGAAGTCATCGTCAAGAGGTGCTCGAGCGCGATCTCGCGCTTGCGACCGTCCCGGTCCTGCTCGTCGGCGACTTCGGGGAAGAACGAGGCCAGCTTCGCCTCGACGCCGGAGACGTACCCTTGCTGCAGCGCGACACCGGTCAGGACCGAGGCGAGGGACTTGGTGACCGAGCGCAGCGGGTGCCGGCGCTCGCGGTGAAAGCCGAAGAAGTACTCCTCCATGACCAGGGCGCCGTTCACCGCGACGACGACGCCGTGGACCTTCTCCGACTGCTCGGAGAGAACGCTCTCCATCACGCCAGTGACGATGCGCACGGATTCCTCGTCGAGGCGTCCTACCTCCCAGCCGTCATCGACCCGCTGCGGAGGACGGTAGGTGTACTCGAGCTCGCGCTCGCCGTCCGCGTTCCAGCGCGGAGCGAGGTACGGGAGCTCGGCGAGCGAGACCGGACGCGCCGTCGCGTCCAGAACGCGCTCGTCCTGGACGAAGTTCCCTTCGATGCGGTCCTGCTCCATCCCGAGCCGGCCCTCGAACACGGCCCGCAAGGTGTCGAGCTCGACGCGCACGAGGTCGCCGTCGATACCGATCACCGTCGCCGGAACGCCGAGCACCTCCTGGGCCGGCAGGTCGCACCAGCCCACGGGAGGCCTGTCGGCCTCGTGCTCGAAGCGGAGGACGACCACCTGGCCGCTCGTCCCGACCTCGCACGACCAGGCTCCGAGCAACCGGCTCCACGTGCGCTCGGAACCGGAGGCTTCCGACAGGTGCAACTCGGTTGGAGAGGTGGCGGCTCCGCAACCCGCGAGCAGGAGCGCCGCGAAGGCGAGGAGTCCGGGGGTGCGGTGCATCTTGTCGTCGACGTCGCATCTGACGGGACGGGCCGGCGAGTATTCTTCGAACGAGGCGGAGCTCCCACCTCCTCGGCCTCGAACCTCACGCTGCACCGGCGGGCCGGAGTACGGCGCTCTCTCACCGATCATCCAGCCAGCTTTGCCATTCTTCCTCGAGCACGAGGAGCTCCGACCGCGGCATCGACGCGATGCGGCGCAGGGAGTCGGGCAACGAATCGCTGTCCTCGAGGAGGAAGGTCACGAGAGCGCAGGCGAGAACCCGGAGGGTCACGTCGTCGGGTGCGATCGGGAGACGCTGCTCCCAGTCGAGCACCCGGGCGAGCGAACGCTGCTCGCGCGGCACCGCTGCGGCCGCGCGGAGGATCTCCTCCGCGACGTGGGGGATCAGACGGTCCTCTCCAGGCACATACGCTTCGACCGTCTCGGCCACGCCCTCTCTGAACCAGCTCGGGAGCGGGCCGAGGTGGAGCCGATGAGTCGCCACGTGCGCGAGCTCGTGGCGAATAGTCGAGTCGATCGACATGTCTCTCACCCGGAACTCGAGCGGCCCTTCGTCGAAATGCACGCGCCGGACCGGTGCGACGGCGATCAGGATCGTCTCGGTGCCATGGGCGCTTCCGAGGACGCCGCTCTTCGGAATCGTCGAAGCCGGAAGGGTCTCACCGGCTCGCACTTCGAGGGGGCCCTCGAGGACCGGTTGCATCCAGATGAACACGGGCTCGTCGTCCTCGAGCTCGAAGAGGTCGAACACCCTGGGCAGCTCCCGGTCGACGATCTCGACGAACTCGGCGGTGGCGTCGACGTCGTAGGGTGAGTAGAGCGAGTATCGGGGCGCGAGGATCACCGTCTGGGTGTGCTCGCGACGGAGCCCTTCATCGAGCTCGGGGATCGTGACCAGGTTGCGGCAGGCCGGCAGCAGGGCGACGAGGAACAGGACGAGTCCGTGAATCCGATCGCGCATCATTCCTATGCTCCGCATGGCGTAAGGCTTCGCGGCGACCACGCCCCGCTCAGGAGCTCGAAGTCTCCCGGTAGGCCGCCCCACCCCGCTCGAACTGCTCCAGCACCTGGTCGACGGGGATCCGGCCGCGCACGGCGTTGCCGTCGATTCGCCCCGCCAGGTCTCGACCCGCGTGGTCGTGGATGCGGAGCACCGGATAGCTGCCGTAGATCTCACCGAACCGCTCGAAGGGCTGCTCCCGGTCGAGCGTGTCGACGAACACCGGGACGAAGGCCGCGGAAGCCGAGACGATGCGTGGATCGCGGAGCGGACCGCTCGCGAAGTACTGGCAGCCTGCTCACCCCGGGTTCTCGCCGAAGTGGACCCAGAGTGCCTTGTCCTGCTCGCGCGCGATCTCCACCGCGGCGTCGTAGTCGACGTACCAGAGGACGCCGCCGATCCGGACTCGCTTCACGTCTTGCACTCCGGAACCGGGCCGCGCCTCCATCCGGCAGGCCGTCGCGAGAAGAGCGACGATTCCGGCGAGAGCCAACCCGACCCGCCGGTGTTTCTCGATCCGCAACACGTCCGCAGTATAGCGATCGAACGGAGTCCGGACGGCTCAGCAGCTCGTCGGCTTCAGCGTGATGACCGCAAACGCGGCGCCCTGCGGATCGCTGAGGACGGAGAACTTGCCGACCGGGATCTCGGTCGGAGGCACGTTGACCCTGCCGCCGGTCTCCTGCGTGCGCGCCGCGATGGCGTCGCAGTCCGCGACGTCGAAGTAGACCAGCCAGTGGGCGGGGATCCCCTCGAACTGCGGCCCGTCCATGGGGAAGATCCCGCCGGCATCCTCGCCGGCGTTCTTGATCATCGTGTACTCGATGTCCCCCATCGGCATCGTCTGGAAGCTCCAGCCGGCGAGCTCGCCGTAGAACCGGGAGGCCTTCGACGCGTCGCGGGTCATGAGCTCGGTCCAGGACGGGCTGCCGGGCTCCTTCACGAGCACGCCCGGGCCACCGTCGCTCAGTGTCTGCCAGGCCGCGAAGCACGCTCCTTCCGGGTCCAGGAAGAACGCGAGCTTCCCGTGGCCGGGTATTTCCATGGTCGGGACGGTCACGGTGCCCCCGAGCTCGGCGACCTTCTTCTCGGTGGCCTCGCAGTCCGAGGTCGCGATGTAGGAGTTCCACATCGGCGGAATGCCCATCGCCTTCATCTCGTCGCTCATCTCGCCGAGTCCGCCGATCACGGCCTCGCCGCGCTGGAAGAACGCGTACGGAGGACCGCCGCCCGGAGCTTCCATCATGGTGTGGGACCAGTCGAACAGCGAGCCGTACCACTCGGCTGCGGCCGCGAGGTCGTGAGCGCTGAGGTCGACCCAGCAGAACTCACCGGGAGCGAAGTCGTCTCGAACGGGCATTGGGTTTCTCCTCGAGAGCCGGTGTGGACCGCCGCTCGTGTACGAGCGAGCCGCGGCGCGAGTCGGCCCATGATAGCGCCGGAGCGAGTCCGGGGTGGGATGGCACGACGCGCATCAACTCGAGAGTCGATGCACCCGATAGTTCCGATGTGGATCGAACGGCACACCGCTCCCTCTGTTGTCGCTTCTGCGGCGGCCACCAGCGCGTCTCCAGGCGGGTCGTGGTCGAGGGTTGGTTTCGGTGCGTCTATTGCGGTGACGTCGCCGCCGTGCCCGGGGCGGGGGTGCTCGTCACCGAGGCCCCCGACCGCGCCGTGTGCGAGATCGCCCGCCCCGGTCGGCGCGAGCTCGTCGTGCGCGCCGGCTTCGCCGTGCCTGGTCTGCTCCTCGGCGCGACGATCCTCCTCGACCTCCTCGGCGGGGGGATTCTGCGAGCGGTCGCCGGAGCCGGTCCGATCTGGACGTGGGCCGTCGGCGCGGTCGTCTACGCCGGGATCTTCCGCGCGTTGTACGCCCTGTACAGACGACAAAACGGACGTCAGCACCTCGAGGTCCGGGACGACGGAACCATCGAGTACTCACGTCGTCTCGGAAACCGAAAGGTCGGAAGCGCGACGGGCGAGCTCGCTTCCCTGACCCTCCACGAGCTCCCCGAGGACGCGGGCTCCACGGCGTGTCCGAGACTGTCGCTGCGACAAGACGAGCGGGAGGTCGCGTGCCTCTGGTTCGAGAACGCGACCGATCGCGAGTGGTTTCGCTCCCGGTTGATCGAGGCCGGCGGCATGACGGGGGTCGCGCTCGAGAGAGCCCTTCAGTGCGATGGTTGCGGCGGCGATCTCGGTCGGTTGGAGGCTCTTCGCCGGCGCTCGTCCCTCGATTGCCCCCATTGCGGCGCCGGGCTCGTCTACACGAACGGCGGAGTTCAGCTGCCCGAGTTGCGGATCACGCCGAACGAAGGGACACCTCCGGTCTCCCTGGACACGGAACGGGACGAGGAGGGCTTGACGGTTCGGTTCCCAGCGCCGGAGTGGAGCTCACGTGACAGGTGCATGGCGGGGGCCACGCTCGTGGTCGGACTCGTGTGCCTCTGGCCGTTGAGCTACGTCCTTCCGCGCCTCTACTACTCGCCGATCCTCATGGGAGCTCTCGTCCTCGCGTGCCTCGCCCCGCTCCTCGCTCTGCTGGACGTCGCATCGAGCTCGCTGCTCCACCGCGAAGTCCACGTGAGCTCGCTGGCGATCGAGGTACGTCACCGACTGCTCGGCCGGAACCGCCGGTGCGAGCGGTTCTCGCTCGCGCGCCTGCTCGAGGCCTCCGTCGTGCAGATGCATGGGCGACCCGAGCTGCACCTGCGCTGTGCACTCCGTGCAGAGACGTTTCGTTTCCCGGCCGGCCTGCGCTCGAGCGCGTCTATCGCATGCGTGCTCACGGAGCTGCGAGCTCGAACCCGACAGGCAGAGCCGCTCAACCGTTTCGCAGTGTGACGCGGACAGGGATCCGCTACCCTGGCCATGTGCTGGAGGAGAGAACGCTGCTCGACGGGCTCAGGGAGGGAGTGCCGCACGCCTTCGAGGAGCTCGTCCGGAAGCACGCGGGGAGAATGCGCGCCACGGCGCTTCGTCTCTTGACGAACGAGACCGACGCAGAGGACGCCGTGCAGGACGCCTTCCTCTCTGCACTCCGGTCGCTCGGCACGTTCGACGGGCGCGCCAAGCTCGGAACATGGCTGCACCGCATCACGATCAACGCGGTCATGATGAGGCTCCGCGCCAGGGGGGTGCGAAACGAGACGGCTCTCGACTCTCATCTGCCCGAGTTCGGCGAGAACGGGACGTTCGCAGCGGCCCAGATGCGCTGGCACGAAGGCGCCGACACGCCCGCACTTCGAGACGATCTCTGCCGCCGGGTCCGCTCGCACATCGAGGAGCTTCCCGACAACTACCGGATACCGTTGATCCTCCGAGACCTCGATGAGCTGTCTCACCGAGAGATCGCCGAGGCCCTGGACGTGAGCGAGAACGCAGCGAAGCTCCGGGTCCACCGAGCTCGCCAGGCCCTGAGGGATCTCATCGAGCCCCACCTTGCGGAGCCGGCATGAACTGTCCCGAGTTTCGAGACAAGACTCACGAGCACCTGCGCGGCAACCTGCCCCGAGGTGAGGAGGTGGAGCTGAAGGCTCACGCCGAGGAGTGCTCGGAGTGCAGCGATTTCACCTCGACCTGCAGCGAGCTCACGTGCAAGGAGTTCGTCGACTTCCTCCACTCCTTCATCGACGGCGAGCTCGCCAAGGAGCGCGCGACGGTCTTCGATCGCCACCTCTCGGTGTGCCCGGACTGCACTGCCTACCTCGAGAGCTATCGCCGGACCATGGAGCTCTCCGTGCTGGCCATGACCGATCTCTCGGTCTCCGAGAAGATCCCCGAGGAGCTCGTTCTGGCGGTCCTCAACGCGCAGAAGCAGGGCGAATAGGAATCGCGACGCGCCGGGGCCTCTCCTACTGTCAGCCCTCTAGCTGCATGCGCCGGAGCAGGTCCTCGTAGCGCGGGTCCGAACGCAGCGGATCGAACTCGTGCGCGACGGCGAGCCACACGAGCGAGCGCGAGCGCAGGGCATACGCCTTCTCGAGCCACTCGAATGCCCGATCGAGATCGCCGAGCGCGGCGCAGATGCTGGCCGGGACGCTGGGCGGCACGTACTCCGTTTCGGAGCGCCGAGTCAGCTCGCGCAGTACGCCCTCCGCGAGGGCGTGCTCGCCGGCTCTGGCCAGTACGTACCCCGACCCGCCCAGCGCCGACGGGTGCTGCCCGGAGCGCTCTACCGCGCGGTCGAGGTCTCTCTTCGCGGCGTCGTGATTGCCCAGTCCGGAGTGGACGAGCCCGCGCCCCCAGTACCCGATCCACGATCCGGGATGCAGCTCCAGCGTGGCGTCGAACTCCGCGAGAGCCCGCTCGTAGCGGCGAGCTTCGTAGTACTGCCACGCCACGTTCAGGTTCGCGACGCGCGAGAAGCGGTCGAGGCTCCGCGCCGTTTCGACGTGCTCGAGCGCCTCGTCGTTGCGTCCTTGCGACGAGAGCAGGTACGCGTACCAGATGTGGACCGCCGGCTCCTGAGGGTTGAGCTCCAGAGCATGCAGGAACTCGGCCTCCGCCCCGTCCCAGTCCCACTCGTACTTCAGCTTCGCCATGCCGAGCGCGCCGTGGGCGATCGGGAGGTCCGCGTCCAGGCTCAGAGCGTGATTCGCCATGCTCCGCGCCTTGCTCATGAGCGTGGCCGGCTCTTCGACCTCGAGCCCGTGACCGGAGAGCAAGCAGTAGCAAGCGGCCATACCGGCGTAGGCGGGCGCGAACTCGGGTTCGTACGAGATCGACTCCTCGAACAGCTCGATGCCGTTTCGGAACCCGTCTTCCGTGAGCATGTCGCGGAAGTAGACGCCCTTGAGGTACGCGTCGTACGCGCGCGGATCGACGGGCGAAGGCGTGCTCGCGGACGTCTCTGCGCGGGACTCGCCGGTGAGGAACGTACCGAGGCTCTGTGCCACGTCGGTCTGTGCGCCGTGGATCTCTCCCAGGTCGAGCTGGTAGCTCTGCGTCCAGAGCTGCGCCTGATCCTCGACCTCGATGAGCCGCACCATGACCCGGACAGCGTCGCCGTCCCTGAGGACGCTCCCCTCGAGGACGAAGTCGACGTCGAGCTCCTCCCCGATACGCTCGACCGTCTCCGTCGTCCCCTTGTAGGTCATCACCGAGGTCCGGGCGATCACGCCCAGCCGTTCGGGAGAGAAGCCGCCCAGACGTCCGATCAGCTCCTCGGTCAGTCCGTCCCCGAGGTACGGCTCGGGGTCCGGGCTCACATCGACGAACGGGAGCACGGCGAGCATCACACGGTCCGTCGGCGACGCGTGAGAGAGGCGGTCGCGCAGGAGGAGTGAGACCGAGAGGATCGCGGTCACGCCCAGAGCCATGATGGCGAGGGCCTTCGTGCGCTTGCCGTGTGTTGCGCGCTCGCCCTCGGGTGGCGACGGCACTTCAGGGGCGCGCTCGGGTTCGACGACTCCCTCGAGCGGTGCCAGGAAACGGTAGCCGCGCCGGGGGACGGTCTCGATGAACCGGGGGTTCTCCGCCGAATCTCCGAGCGCCCGACGCAGGCGGTTGACCGCCGTGTTGAGTCCACGGTCGAAGTCGACGTACTCCCCGTCGGCCCACAGCTCGGCTCGGAGCTCCTCGCGCGTGACCAGCGTGCCGGGGCGCTCGGTGAGCACTGCGAGGAACCGCAGGGGCTGGTCCTGGATCCGGACGGGCCTGCCGTTCTTGCGCAAGACCGCCTGGGCCGGGTCGAGCTCGAAGATCCCGAACCGCCGGATCCCGTGCGACCTCGTCGAGCCCTCCTCCCTCATCGGACGGCCCGTGTGACCTGTCTCCGTAATCCGTTCACCGTCAACACCTTAGCAGGTTACCTGCGGGTCAGGCAGGCGTGAGGCGGATCGGTGACACGTGGGCGACGCGCGGGCATCGGAGGGGAGTGCGAGGAGACGGGTCGAACGACGACGCGGTCCTCGCCGCCCACATTCCAAACCAGGGAGAAGACCGATGAGTGCTTCCACGACCTCTCGATCCACGGACATCGCCGACCTCGAAGCGGCGTGCACAGCCAAGGCCAAGGCCGGAGACATGCTGGGTGCGCTGGACGAGTTCTTCGCCGACGACTGCGTCTTCCAGGAGGGCAACGACGAACCGCGCCGGGGCAAGGCCGCGGAGCGCGCCCACCTCGAGGGCTTCTTCGCGACGATCGAGAAGTTCAACGGCGCGACGCTGCACGGAACCGGCATCGGGAAGAACGTCACCTATTCCGAGTGGACGTTCGACATGACCGCCAAGGACGGGGAGCACATCGTCTGGAACGAGATTCTCGCCCACCGCTGGAAGGACGGGAAGATCGTCAGCGAGCGCTATTACCAGGCGCCGTAGACGAGCTCCCAAGACGTACCCGCCAATACACGACCCTCGACCCCAGGAGCACTCATGTCTACTCGACCTCGTTCTCGCGGCGCACTGTGGCTCGGTGCCATGGCGCTCACCGTCTCGACCCTTGGCTGCGCAGCCACGACCCACCGGACCGAGCCGTCACCGCAGCCGAAACCGAAGGCAGTCGCGGCGAATGCATCGCTTGCCTCCCAGCGGGCGACGCTCTACGACCGACTCGGCGGCTACGAGGCCATCTCTGCCGTCGTCGACGTCTTTGCGCAGAAGCTCTTCGACGATCCGGTCGTCGGCAAGCGCTTCTTCGGAATGAGCGACGACTCGCGGGAGGGGTTCCGCCAGAAGAACAAGAACCTCGTCTGCTTCGTGACCGGTGGCCCCTGCAAGGTCATCAGCCGTTCCGCGAAGACGACCCATGGCGGACTCGGCATCAAGGCCTCCGAGTTCGACATCGTGGTCGGGCACCTCGTCTCGACCCTCGACGGGTTCGCCGTCCCGGACGCCGAGAAGAACGAGCTGCTCGTCATCATCGGCACTCTGCGGCCCGACATCGTCGAGGTCGAGGGAGCCTAGGAGACCGCAGGCGTCGCGTGGACCGCGCCCTTCGAGGCTCGGCGAACGCGACGCCCATCTGCTCGGCCGGGGGATTGTCTCGGAACGCGGTCGGCCGCCGTTCGTGTCGAGATCCGGTCGCGTCACGCAGGCCGGGATCGGATCCGGGCACAATCGGCACCTCGCTCCTCCGCAGCCTCCCCGATCGATCGACCATGCACCTCTACGACAACCTGGAGTCCGGCAACTGCTACAAGGTCCGCCTGCTGCTCTCGCACCTTGGAATCCCGTTCACGAAAGAAGACGTCTCTGTCGTCGGCGATCGCGACGCGCAGCGCGGCGAGGCGTTCTTCGCGAGGAACCCGATCGGCAAGATCCCGACACTCGTGCTCGACGACGGCACGGCGCTGGTCGAGTCCACGGCGATCCTCTACTACCTGGCGGAGGGCACGCCGTACCTGCCTGCGGAGAAACGGGCTCGTGCGCGAGTGTTGCAGTGGATGAGCTTCGAGCAGAACAACCACGAGCCCAACATCGCGACGGCCCGGCATGAGCTCGTGCTGGAGGCCGAGAAGCCGTCGGCCGAGCAAGTCGACCGCTGGCAGTCCGCCGGGCACCGTGCGCTGCGCGTCATGGAGCGCCACCTGACCGAGAACGACTTCTTCGCCGCGGGCCGCTACACGATCGCGGACATCGCGCTCTTCGCGTACACGCACGTCGCGCCGGAGGGCGGCTTCGAGCTCCAAGGCTACCCACGGATCGGGACATGGCTCGACCGCGTCCGCGAGCAGCCGGGACACATCGGGTTGCGCGACTAGAGGCGACTAACGCTTCGGTCGCCGGTTTCAACTCGGCGGCGGCTCCTGTTCAGACTCGCGGCGGCCGACTCCGTGCACGCCGCGGGCGAGCCAGCGGACGCTCGACTCGAGCATCTCGATGCCGACGAGGATGATGACGGTCACCAACGACAGCGTCAGAGCCCCGTTCAAGTAGCCGAAGCCGATGACCGCCCCGATCTTGGCGAGGATCCAGATGACGGCGGCTGTCGTCACGCCCGTGACCACGCCGTTGCGCGACATCATGACGCCGGCGCCGAGAAAGCCGACGCCGGAGACGAGCTGACCCAGAACGCGCGTCGGGTCCGCTCCCTCGCCCTGGCTGCTGGCTCCGAGATGAATGAAGATCGCGGTGCTCAGGCAGATCAGGATGCTCGTCCGGATCCCGGCGGGTTTGCCGCGGAACTGGCGTTCCACCTGGAGCGACATGCCGCACTTCTTGCACGAGCCGGGCTTGTCCTCGACCACGTCCGGGTGCATCGGGCACGAGTACCGGACCTCGGCCGGCGAGGAGCCCGGCATCGCGCCCATCTCGTGCTGCATGCCCGGTGCCTCCGGGGTGGCCGCGCCACCGCGCGGCCGCGGACACCCTCGCCACAAGCAGTCGCGCCAGTCCGCCGCATCCTTGTCCCCCTTGGGTTCGGGGCCTTGCTCGTGCTCCCTTGGACTATCGAGATGGAAACCAGGATGCTCACGAGCGAAGAGAATGGCAACGTGCAGGCTGTAGAGGACTCTGCGAGCATGAACACGCTGAACACGCCCGATACCAAGGATCGCTCCGGTTCGGAAGTCGACCACGACTGCTGCGGCAATAACGCACCGGCGAAGACAGCGCCCACGCCCGAGCTGGCTGGTGCCACCTACACCTGCCCCATGCATCCCGAGGTGCGGCAGACGGGGCCGGGCTCGTGCCCCATCTGCGGCATGGCCCTCGAGCCTGTCGAGGTCCAGGTCGAGGAGGACGACTCGGAGCTGCGCGACATGCGTCGCCGCTTCCTCTGGAGCACGGTGCTCACCCTGCCCATCGCCCTGGTCGCCATGGGCGACATGGTCCTGCCGGGCTCGCCGGTTCGCGGTATTCTCGGGGACGGGTCGAGGTGGCTCGAGCTCGTGCTCGCCACCCCCGTCGTCTTCTGGGCCGCCTGGCCGCTCCTCGTTCGTTGCGGCGAGTCGCTCGCGCGGCGGCGACTCAACATGTTCACCTTGATCGGGCTGGGCGTGCTCGTCGCCTACACCTACAGCACCGTCGCCGTCCTCGCCCCCGGAGTCTTCCCGGCCGGCTTCCGGGGCGAGCACGGAGTCGCCCTCTACTTCGAGGCCGCCGCGGTCATCGTCACGCTGGTGCTCCTGGGTCAGGTCCTCGAGCTCCGCGCGCGAAGCAGCACCGGAGCCGCCATTCGCGCACTGCTCGACCTGTCGCCGAAGACAGCGCGCCGCGTGGACGACGCGGGCGACGAGGAGGAGGTGACCCTCGACGTCGTCCAGGTCGGCGACCGTCTCCGCCTCCGGCCGGGCGAGGCCGTTCCGGTCGACGGCAAGGTGCTCGAGGGCACGAGCTCCATCGACGAGTCGATGGTCACCGGTGAGCCGATGCCGGTCGAGAAGGCGGCCGGAGACGCGGTCGTGGGCGGCACGGTGAACACGACCGGGAGCCTCCTGATCGAGGCGGAGAAGGTCGGTAGCGAGACGCTGCTCTCACGAATCGTGCAGATGGTCGCCGAAGCACAGCGGAGTCGCGCCCCGATCCAGAAGCTCGTCGACAAGGTCGCGGCATGGTTCGTCCCCACCGTCATCGTCTGCGCGGTCCTGTCCTTCCTCGCGTGGAGCCTGTGGGGCCCGGAGCCGAGGTTCGCCTACGGTCTCCTGAACGCGGTGGCCGTGCTCATCATCGCCTGTCCGTGCGCCCTCGGTCTCGCCACGCCCATGTCCATCATGGTGGCCACGGGCAAGGGTGCTCAGCTCGGCGTCCTGTTCCGGGACGCTCGAGCCATCGAGAGTCTTCGCGACGTCGACACGCTCGTCGTCGACAAGACAGGAACCCTCACCGTGGGCAAGCCCGAGCTGACGAAGCTCCTGCCTCGTGGAGGTGAGGACGAAGAGACCGTGCTGCGCCTGGCCGCGAGCATCGAGGCTCGAAGCGAACACCCGCTCGCCCAGGCCATCCTGAGCGGCGCGGAGAAGCGCGGCGTGGCTCCCGGTTCCGTGCAGGACTTCTCGTCCGTCACGGGCAAGGGTGTGCTTGCGATCGTGGACGGCGAGCCCGTCGCCCTCGGCAACCTGGCGCTGATGGAACAGGAGGCGGTGGCGGTCTCCGACGCCGACCGCAGCGAGGCGGAGAGCCTGCGAGAGACCGGGGCCACCGTGATGTTCCTCGCACGAAACCGTCGGCTCGCCGGAATCATCGCGGTCGCGGACCCCATCAAGGACTCGACCCCGCAGGCCGTCCGGGAGCTCCGCGCGATGGGCCTTCGCATCGTGATGCTCACCGGCGACAGTCGGGGCACAGCGCAGGCCGTCGGCCGGGAGCTCGGCATCGACGAGGTGATCGCCGACGCGCTTCCCGACGAGAAGCTCGGGACGGTCGAGCGGCTGCAGGCCGCGGGGAGCAAGGTCGCCATGGCCGGGGACGGCATCAACGACTCTCCGGCGCTCGCCCGAGCCGACGTCGGCATCGCCATGGGAACGGGCACCGACGTCGCCATGGAGAGCGCCGCCGTGACGCTCGTCAAGGGCGACCTGCGCGGCATCGTCCGGGCTCGCCACCTGAGCGAGGCCACGATGCGCAACATCCGGCAGAACCTGGTGTTCGCCTTCGGTTACAACGCCGTCGGGGTGCCCGTCGCGGCCGGAGCGCTCTATCCGCTCACCGGGTGGCTCTTGAGCCCGATGATCGCGGCGGCGGCGATGAGCCTGAGCTCGGTCTCGGTCATCGCCAACGCGCTCCGCTTGCGCAAGGCGCCCATCTGAGCGACGGGAAGGGCGGGCGCGGTCCGGGGACGCCCGCGACCCACCCGGACGAGATCGCCGCGGGCTAGCGACTTCTCGGAGAACGGGTCGCCCCCGAGCGGGAGTGCACAGATGGGGCGGCC
>JAJDET010000192.1 GCA_029259655.1 Planctomycetota bacterium | reverse complement strand
TTTGTTTGGGTGTGCTCTGAACGAACGGTGGGCTTTGCCGCGGTTTGCTCCGAACCGGCGGGGGGGGGGGGGGTTGGGGGGTGGGGGGGGGGCCTCGTCAAGGGTCCCGATATCCGGGTATCCGTCGTCGTTGAAGTCCGTGATGGTGAGCCAGTCGACGGGACCAGCCGTCGCAACAGGAATCGGGCTCCCGAAGCTCTCGTCACCCAGGCCGAGCCGGACCTGAAAGTCCGCTCCGTCATGGACCAGGAGGTCCTGGATTCCGTCGGAGTCGAAGTCCGCCGTCTCCCACAGCTGACCGCTCATGAGAACCTCCGCGGGCTCGAACTTGCCCTCTCCTCGCCCGGTGCCGTGTCGAACGACGATCTGGAAGGCGGAGTTCGTCGAGAGGATGTCGGTGAAGCCGTCTTCGTCCAGGTCGAAGGGAAAGACGAGCGTGTTGTGCACGTCCAGGATCGCCTCCGTCAGTCGAAGGGATCCGGGTTCGTCGCCCAGGAGGATAGCGCTGTCGAAGACGTCCAGGACGCTGTCGCCGTTCAGGTCACCCACCCGGGGACGTCCAGTCGCCGAGGGTTGATGGAACGCGCGCTGCGCGAAGGTCTCATCCGATTGCATGTCGTCGATGATGAGCCCGGCTTCCGCGACCTCGTAGACGATCTCGTCGTCACCGTCGGCGTCCATGTCCGCGATGTCGAACGTCCATCTATCGATGAGGCTCCGAGTGATCTCCGGGCCGAAAGTTCCGTCTCCGTTGCCGAGGCGGACCAGGACAGTCGAGTTGGACGTACCCCAGTACGTCTGGATATAGGCCATGTCGAGGTCGAGATCGCCGTCGAAGTCGCCGAGCTCGATCCGGTGGGGTGCGCTGCCGGTGGGATAACTCGTGGGGGGTCCCAGTGCTCCCGTCCCGTCGCCGAGCAGGACCGAGACGATGTCTCCCTCGAACGCCGTGGCAACGACGTCCGTCTCGCCGTCTCCATCGACGTCCCCCATCGCCGCGCGGAAGACCTCTCCTCCCGTTCGCGAGGGATCGACGATGAAGTGGCTCGCCGTGCCGAACGATCCCGTGCCGTCACCGAGGAGTACCGACACGGTCGGGTCCTCACTGTTCGCGGCGAGAATGTCGACGAACGCATCGCCGTCGATTCGCCCCACCGAGACTCCGGTGGGAGCGGCTCCTACTGCAAACGTAGTACCGGTCGAGAAGCCGCCCGCGCCGTCGCCGAGACTGACGAGCACGTCGTCGTGGTCCGGTCGGGCGATCACGGCGTCGAGGTCCCCGTTCCCGCTCAGGTCCGCGAGCGCCAGATGATGGAAGCGCGGCGAGACGACAAGGACCGAGTCGGAGCTCACTTCGGCGGTGCCCGCCTGGACGAGACCCGTCTCCGACCCGAGCCAGACGTTCAGTGACAAGGGGAACGTCGCCTTCAGGACGACCACGTCGTCGAAGCCGTCGCCGTTGACGTCGCCGACCTCGAACCTGTCGTTGATCTCGAAGACCGTGGTCATGATCACCTTCGGCGGGAAGTCCGATGGCTCGAGGAAGATCGGAGCGTTTGCGGCTCCGAGGCCCAGCTCGACCCGGTTCGTGGGCGCGAGTCCGCCGACCGCGCTCAGGTCGAACAGGAAGGCCTGGAAGGTCACCTCCAGTCCGCACAGGGAGCTCCCGACACTCGGCTGGTGCAGGAGCAACGCCGAATCGCCGTTCGCGTTGGTCCCGAAGAAGCTCGACGGCGACGGGAGGAGCAAGAACAGCGGGCGGAACGACGGCGCTCCGGGGACCTTGTCGCCGGGGAACTCGAAGGTCAGCAGACCGCGAGACTTCGGCAGCGCGCGCTCGACCTGGAGCGCGAAGTCTCCACCGATGACCGGCGCGCCGAGCGGCGTTCGCAGGAGCGGTCCGGTCGCCGGGTAGAGCTCGGACCGCAACACGACTTCGGGACAGGGCGCCTGTGCGCTCGTGCTCGGCGCTCCGGCCGTGACGAGGCCCAGCGTGGCGGCGGTCAGCGAAGCTCTTGCGAGATCCAGGGTGATTGCCATGGCAACCTTTCTGATTCTTGAAACGGGGCCTCTACTCGCCCAGCAGGTTCAGCATCGGCAAGGCGAAAGAGCCCAGAGGGTTGAGGACATCCAGGACCCCGTCGCCGTCCAGGTCCGTTGGCCGGAGCGTCTTGGTCCAGGACGTGTTCGGATTGCCCGTCTGCACGCTGAGCGGAGCCCAGGTCGGATGGCTCTTGCGAGGTGCGAACGTCCCGTCCCCGAAACCCCGACTGAAGTACAGCTGATCCCCCACGACCGCATCCCACGACAGGATGTCGAGTCTCGAGTCTCCATCGACGTCCGCCACGATGGACTTCGCTCGGTTGCCGAGCCCGTACGTCAAGTTGCCGAAGCCCCCGCCGGAGTCCTGGATCATGACCCTCTCTCCCGCGACGACGTCTCCGCGGCCGTCGCCGTTCAGGTCCACGACGTGGATGGAGTACAGCCACTCCGCGAAGAACAGCGACGCGATGTCGAACGCGCTGCCGAACGTGCCGTCGCCGTTCCCCAGACGGGCGCGGACCAACCGAGGTGAGCCGCCGAACTCACCGAACACCAGGTCGGGGAAGTCGTCCTCGTCGAGGAACCCGACCGCGGCCCCCCCGACCTGGTTCGGACCCGTCGTGAGCTGATGGGGTCCGAACGATCCGTCGCCGTTGCCGAGGAGGGTTCCGAACCGGCTGGCGAAGGGCCCGGCGTCGAGAGTCACGAGATCGGGGCGGCCGTCGTCGTTCAGGTCCGCGACGGTGAGCCAGTCGATGGGACCGGTGGTCGTCACGGGAATCGAGCTCCCGAAGCTCTCGTTGCCGAGCCCGAGCCGGACCTCGAAGCCCGCTCCGTTGTGAACCACGAGGTCGTCGATTCCGTCGGAATCGAAGTCCGCGACCTCCGCCAGCAGGCCGCCGAGGAGAACCTCTGCCGGCTCGAACCGGCCATCTCCTCGCCCACTACCGTGTCGAACCACGACCTGGAACGAGGGGTTGGTCGAGAGGATGTCCGTGAAGCCGTCCTCGTCCAGGTCGAAGGAGAAGACCAGCGTGTTGTGCACGTCCTGGATCATCTCCGTCAGCCGGAGGGTCCCGGGTTCGTCGCCCGGGAGGAAGGCCTGGTCGAAGACGTCCTGGACACCGTCGCCGTTCAGGTCGCCCACCCGGGGGAGCCCGGTCGCCGACGGGCGGAGGAACGAGCGCTGCACGAAGGTGCCGTCGAGGCGCACATCGTCGATCATGACTCCGGATTCCTCGACCTCGTAGACGATCTCGTCGTCCCCGTCGGCGTCCATGTCCGCGACGTCGAACGTCCATCGGTCGATGAAACCGCGAGAGGACTCCGGGCCGAAGGTCCCGTCTCCGTTACCGAGTCGGACCTGGAGAGTCGATACCGACGTGGAGACGTTGGTCTGGACATAGGCCATGTCCAGGTCGAGATCGCCGTCGAAGTCGCCGAGCTCGATCCGGTGAGGTGCCCTGCCGGTGCTGTAGCTCGTGGGTGCTCCGAGAGCCCCCGTCCCGTCGCCGAGCAGGACCGAGACCATGTCTCCCTGGAACGCAGTGGCGACGACGTCCGTATCGCCGTCCCCATCGACGTCGCCCATCGCCGCCCGGAAGATCTCACCTCCCGTACGTGCGGCGTCCACGAGGAAGTGGCTCGCCGTGCCGAAGGACCCCGCACCGTCACCGAGGAGCACAGACACGGTCGCTTCCTGGCTGTTCGCGGCCAGGATGTCCAGGAAGGCGTCGCCATCGATCCGCCCGACCGAGACATCGGTGGGGGCGACTCCCACGGCGAACGCCACACCGCTCGCGAAACCGCCCGCGCCATCCCCCATGCAGACGAGCACGTCGTCGTGATCGGGCCGGGCGATCACGGCGTCCAGGTCGCCGTTCGCGTCCAGGTCGGCCAGGTCGAGATCGTGGAATCGCGGCGTGACGATGGAGACCGGATCGGAGCTCACCTCGACACTGCCCGCATTCACGGGCCCGGTCTCCGAGCCGAGCCAGACGTTCAGCGACAGGGGGAACGTGTCTCTCACTGCGACCACGTCGTCGAAGCCGTCACCGTCGACGTCGCCGATCTCGAAGACCGTGTCCGCCAAGAAGAGGTTCTTCGGATAGCTGGACGACAGGGGGAACGGCGGAGCGTTTGAGGCTCCGAGGCCTAGCTCGACCTCGTTCGTCGGCGCGAGACCTCCGACCACGCTCGGGTCGAACAGGAACGCTTGAAAGTTCACCTTCAATCCGCACAGGGAGCTCGAGACACTCGGCTGGTGCAGGAGCAAGGCCGACTCGCCGTTCGCGTTGGTCCCGAAGAAGCTCGACGGCGACGGGAGAAGCAAGAACAGCGGGCGAAACGACGGCGCGCCGGGGACCTTGTCGCCGGGGAACTCGAAGGTCAGGAGACCGCGCGACTTCGGTAGCGCGCGCTCGACCTGGAGCGCGAAGTCTCCGCCGATGACAGGAGCACCGAGCGGCGTTCGCAGGAGCGGACCCGTCGCGGGGTAGAGCTCGGAACGCAACACGACTTCGGCGCAGGGCGCCTGTGCGCTCGTGCTCGGCGCTCCGACCGTGACGAGACCCAGCGTGGCGGCGGCGGTCAGCGTGGCCCGAACGAGATCGAGAGCGATAGCCATGGCAGCTTTCCTGTTCTTTGGTTGCGCGCTTCGCCCAGCCTACTTCAGGACCCGAGAGAGTGCTGCGCGAATCGCCCGGGTGCCGCCGCAGGCGCCAGCCTGTTTTTCGGGATAAGCGAGAACCGGGGAATCCGGCGTCCGTCAGGCGCTCCAGGCGCCGAGGAAGCCCGCGGTCACGTTCGCCGGAATCCGCTCATTCCCCTACCCGGTTCAGCATCGGCAGCGCGAAGGTGCCCAGGGGACTGAGAACGTCGAGGACCCCGTCGCCGTCCAGGTCCGCGGCTTGCACCGTGTCGAACCAGCTCGTGTTCTGCGGGAACGTCTGCGAGCTGACCAGAGTCCATGTCGGATGGAACTTCCGGGGGGCGAACGTTCCATCTCCGAAGCCACGACTGAAGTACAGTTCCTCGCCCGAGAGGGCATCCCACGACACGATGTCGAGAAGCGAGTCGCCATCGAAGTCCGCCACGAGGGTCTTCGACCGTGTGTTGGTGAGAGCATCCGACACGCCGAAGCTGCCGTCCGGGTTCTGGAGCATGATCCGCCGTCCTGCGACGACGTCCCCGCGACCGTCGTCGTTCAAGTCTGCGACGCGAATGGAATAGATCCACTCCGTTCCGATGCTCGCGACGATCTCGATGATGGTGCTGTCGAACGTGCCGTCGCCGTTCCCGAGACGGGCGCGGACCCTCCGCGCCGGACCGAACTCTGCGAACACGAGGTCCGGGAAGTCGTCCTCGTCCAGGTGCCCGAATGCGACCCCTCCCACGAGAGTCGGACCCGGGGTGATCTGGTGGGATCCGAACGTTCCGTCACCATTGCCGAGGAGCGCTCCAAACTCGGTGGAAACGACCTCCTCGTCGTAAGTGGCAAGATCCGGATGCCCGTCGTCGTTCAGGTCCACGACGGTGAGCCAGTCGATGGGACCGGCCGTCGCCAGGGGAATCGGGCTCCCGAAACTCTCGTTGCCGAGTCCGAGCCGGACCGTGAACCCCGATCCATCGTGGACCAGGAGGTCGCGGATTCCATCGGAGTCGAAGTCCGCCGTCTCCGCCAGGAGACCGCTGACGAGGACCTCCGCGGGCGCGAACCGGCCAGCTCCTCGTCCGAGGCCGTGCCGAACCACGGTCTGGAAGGAGGGGTTCGTCGAGAGGATGTCGATGAAGCCGTCTTCGTCCAGGTCGAGGGGGAAGACAAGCGTGTTGTGTACGTCCTGGATCGTCTCCGTCAGTCGGAGGGATCCGGGTTCGCCGCCGAGCAGGATGGCCTGGTCGAAGACGTCGAGAACGCCGTCACCGTTCAAGTCCCCCACCCGGGGAAGTCCGGTCGCCGAGGGACGAAGGAACGAGCGCTGCACGAACGTTCCATCGGATCGCACGTCGTCGATCACGACTGCGGTATCGGCCGTCTCGTAGACGATCTCGACGTCACCGTCGGCGTCCATGTCTGCGACGTCGAATGTCCATCGATCGATGAAGCCCCGGGAGACCTCCGGACCGAAGGTCCCGTCCCCGTTGCCGAGACGGACCAGGAGGGTCGATATGCCCTGGCTCCCATTCGTCTGGACATAGGCCATGTCCAGGTCGAGATCGCCGTCGAAGTCGCCGAGTTCGACGCGGTGAGGCCTGTTGCCGGTGCTGTAGCTCGTGGGTGCTCCCAGGGCCCCCGCGCCGTCGCCGATCAGGACCGAGACGAGCGCACCGTCATACGCGGTGGCGACGACGTCCGTTTCGCCGTCTCCATCGACGTCGCCCATCGTCGCCCGAAAGATGTCTCCTCCCGTTCGTGAGGGGTCGACGACGAAGTGACTGGCCGTGCCGAAGGACCCGGTACCGTCACCCAGGAGCACAGACACGGTCACGTCTTGGCTGTTCGCGGCGAGGATGTCGAGGAAGGCATCGCCGTCGATTCGCCCCACGGAGACTCCGGTCGGGACGCTCCCCACGACGAACGACACGCCGGTCGCGAAGCCGCCCGCACCGTTCCCGAGACAGACGAGCACGTCGTCGTGATCCGGCCGGGCGATCACGGCGTCCAGGTCTCCGTTGGCGTCCAGATCGGCCAGCGCCAGATGGTGAAGGCGCGGCGTGACGACGGAGACCGGATCGGGGCTCACCTCGACACTGCCCGCCGAGACGAGACCCGTCGCCGAGCCGCGCCAGACGTTCAGCAACAGGGGAAACGTCGTCGTCACGGCAACGACGTCGTCGAAGCCGTCGTTGTCGACGTCGCCGATCTCGAAGATCGTGTCGGACAGGACGTCTTGCGGGTACTCGGATGAGGTGGGAAGAGCAGGTCGCGCTCGACCCCGAAACCCAGTTGCACGGTGTTCGTGGGCGCGAGACCTCCAGCCGCGCTCGGGTCGAACATGTGGGCCTGGAAAGTCACGTCCAGACCGCACAGGGAGGAAGAGACGCTCGGCTGGTGCACCAGCAATGCCGAATCGCCGTTTGCATTGGTCCCGAAGAAGCTCGACGGCGAAGGGAGGAGCAAGAACACCGGGCGGAACGACGGTGTCCCGGGGAGCTTGTCTCCTGGAAACTGGAAGGTCAGAACGCCGCGAGCCTTCGGCAGCGCGCGCTCGACCTGAAGGGCGAAGTCTCCGCGAAGAACAGGCGCCCCGAGCGGCGTTCGCAGGAGCGGTCCGGTGGCGGGGTAGGGGTCCGAACGCAGCACCACGTCGGCACAGGGCGCCTGCGCGCTCGAGCTCGGCGCTGCGGCCGTGACGAAACCTAGCGTGACGGCGATCAGCGAAGCCCGAGCGAGATCGAGAGCGGTTGCCATGGCGGTCTTCCTGTCCTTTGTTTTTGCGCGCTCCCCCAGACTACTTCACGACCGGAAAGATCGCAGCGCGAATCGCTCGGGTGTCCCCGCCTACTCCGGCCTGTTTTCGAGGATTATCGAGAACCGGATGTAGACGTGCGGAAACTCGAGCCCCTTCACGCCGTGAATCGTCGGGAGGGCGACGAGGGCAACCAGAAACAGATGGACGAAGGAAGTGCGGAGCTTCGGTGATGCGGGTGCTATTCGCCCGCCAGGTTCACGAGGGACAGAGCCGTATTGCTCTTGAAGAATCCGAAGAGGGGGACCAGGAAGTCCTGGATCCCGTCGCCGTCGATGTCGCCGGATCGGATCGTGTCGTACCCGTAGAAGGAGAGGCCTGTGATGGCATCGACCGCCGGGATGGGGTATTGGACCAGGGATCCGAACGTCCCGTCTCCCACGCCGTACAGAACGCCCAGGTCCATCGCTTGGCTAAACCCCGACCACCCAACGAGATCCAGGATCGAGTCCCCATCGACATCGGTCGCGATCGCCTGGGTTCCGTCGATGAAGAAGACCTCGAAGGGGGCGAAGGTCCCGTCGCCGTTTCCGAGCCCCACGAATGCGGAAAACAAGCTGGTGAAGAGGAGGTCCGCATGCTGATCCCCGTTCAAGTCCACGAGCTCGAGCGTGCGCGGGTCCCTTTGACCGTCCCACAGCGTCGGGTGGTTCGCTAGGAACTCCTCGCTTCCGAACGTCCCGTCGCCGTTCCCACGCCTCAAGCGGAACTCCCCGGTGGTGTTGGACACGAAGTAGACGAGGTCCCCCAGCCCGTCGCCGTCGGCGTCGCCGATGGCCAGGTTCCGGAATAACGTGGGTGCGGCGAAGACCTGATGAGGCCCGAAAGAGCCATCTCCGTTCCCGAGAAGTAACCCGATGTCGGCTTCCATCAGGAACGGGGCCTGCCCCCGGATCTGCGACGTGATGTCGAGGGTGACAAGATAGGGGATCCCGTCCGCATCGGCGTGGACGACGTCCAACCAGTTCAGGGGAGTGGTGAGCGTGAGAGGGATGGGAGGATCGAAGGAGCCGTCTCCGGCACCCAACCACACCTGGACATCCGACCCGGCGATCACCAGGAAGTCGAGGGTACCGTCCGCGTCGAAGTCCTCGACCTCGCCGAGGACACCGGAGGCGAGGACGGTCGCGGGCCCGAACTCCCCGTCGGCTCGACCCAGCCCGTACCGGACGATGATCTCGAAGTTCGTGTTGGTGGACACGATGTCCGCGAAGCCGTCCTCGTTCAGGTCCCGGAGGAAGATGGACGTGAGGTAGACGTCCTCGAGAACCTCGTTCAGCGGCGGGAGCCCGAGTTCCGTGGACAGCATGACCGCCCCGTCGCACACGTCGGGAACCCCATCTCCGTCGAAGTCCCCGACGGCGATGCTGTCCGATGCCCTGGGCCTGTAGAACCGCCGCCGCGCAAAGGTCCCGTCCGGTCGTCCGTGCTCGATGTACAAGTCGTCCCTGTACTCGTAGACGAGCTCATCGTCGCCGTCGCCGTCCATGTCCGTCACCTCGAAATCTCGCGAGGTGAGGGCATTGAGCAGGGTCTCCGGTCCGAGAGTCCCGTCGCCGTTTCCCGGGCGGACGGCAATCTGCCTCGCCCCCTTGAGATAAACGGCGACGTCCATGTCCGTGTCGCCGTCGAGATCGCCGATCTCGATCTGGTGCGGCTTCAGTGCCGTCGGGTAGCTCGTCGGAGGCCCGAACGCTCCCGCCCCGTCTCCCAGCATCACGGACACGAGGTTTCCGAAGCCCACAGCGGCGACGGCGTCCAGGTCGCCGTCCCCGTCCATGTCGGCGAGCTCCGCGTCGAACGTCCCGCCACCCGTCGCCGTCGCGCCGGCGAAGAAGTGGCTCGCCGCTCCGAACCCACCGGACCCATCGCCGAGCAGGACCGATACGGTCAGGTCACGGCTGTTCGCCACGAGCACGTCGAGGAAGGGATCGCCGTCGATCCGCCCGAACGAGAGGCCCGTCGGCCCCAGGCCTGCCGAGTACGGGACGCCCGTCGCGAAGCCGCCGGCCCCGTCTCCCATGCACACGAGCACGTCGTCATCGCCCGCACGAGCCAGCACGGCGTCCAGTGCGCCGTTGTCGTCCAGGTCGGCGAGGGCAAGCGTTATCGGGTACGGACCGAGTACGAGGAAGGATTGCGGTACGACGGTCGAGCTACCGATGCTGGTGAGATTCCCGGCGCCGTCGCTGAGCCATACATCCAACAGCAGATTGGAGTTCTTCCTGCGGACGATGACGACGTCGAAGAAGGTATCGACGTTCACGTCACCCGCTTCGAAGCCGTCGACGACAAAGGGGGTCGTCGTCGGATAGAAGAAATTCGTCGGTTCTCCAGGGAACAGGGGCGCATTGACCTCGCCGACACCCACCTGGACCGCGTTCGTCGGCGCGAGCCCATGCTTCACCGAGGGGTCGTGCAGGAAGGCCTGGAACACCAGGTCCAGACCGCACAGGTCGATCGGCACCTCAGTCTCGTGGAAGAGCAGCGCGGAGTCGCCTACTCCATTCGTTCCGAAGAACCTCACGGAGAGCGGGCTCGGATGCGCGTCGAGCAGGCGGAGCAGGACTGGCGTTGAGAGCGGGGCCAGCTCCGGCCGGGGCGTTCGGAACGCCAGGAGGCCGCGCGTGTTTGGCCGGGCGCGCTCGACCCGGAACGCGAAGTCGCCGCCCACCACGGGCGCGCCGAGAGGCGTGCGCAAGAGCGGCCCATGACGGGGGTACGGACTCGAGCGCAGCACGACCTCCGGACACGCCCCCTGGGCGGAGCCCGGAGACGCGGCGATCAGGAGAGTGACGGCGGTGAACGGCGTGAGAACGAGAGCGTGTGCTGTAGACATGAGCTTGTCTCGGAACGGCGACGGCACCGCACGCACGACCTGGAACGCGAAGTCCCGACCCACGACCGTGCGCAGGAGCGGACAGCGCACATCCGAGCCTACCCCGAGTCCTTGGAAGGGTAACCCGCAATCGGTCGGCCTCGTGCGGGCGCTTTCCCCACCTCGGGAAGGCCGATCGAAGGAGATCGCCCTTCAGGCTTTCGCGGCCCGCACCTCCCGAACGAGACCGCTCGCCAGGAACCACAGCTCGAAGCGCGGACGCGCCTCCAGGCCGAGCGCCTCCTGCACGGCTGCCGTGTAGACGCCGCCCTGTGCGCGGTACTGCTCGCTGCGCTCGGCGATCGCGGCGTCGTTCTCGACCGCGTCGGTCTTGTAGTCGGCGACGACCAGCTCGCGGGTGTCGGGGTCGCGGTAGACGAGGTCGATCGCACCCGACACGAACCCGACCGGGGACTCGGAGCCCGCGACCTCGTCGTCGATCGGCAAGAGCACGGGGAGCTCGCGCGCGACGATCGCATCGCCGAGCGCGGCGAGCTTGTCGAGAATGCCGTTCCCGGCGATGCGCTGCAGGAGCTCGCGAGCGCGCGCGACGGCGTCCTCGGCGCGCTCCTCCGTGGTCAGCGAACGCGCAACGGGCGCGAGCTGGGCCTCGAGCCGTTCGAGCTCCGCCGAACGCTCCGCGCCCGCGTCGAAGAGCTCGAGCGCGCGGTGCACGGCCGTGCCCGCCGCCTGCGCGGCCTCGCGACCGATGGAGGGCAACGCCGTGGGAGAAGTCTCCTCCGCCGGATTCGCGAAGCGGCGTTCGGCGCGATGCTCGGCGCCGTCGGCGTGCGCCTCGTCGGAGGCGGCGCGCGAGAACGGGCGGCGGCTGCGGAGAGCGGCGTCCACGCGGTCCGCGGCGATCGCGCGCGAGTACTTCTCGATCGCCTCTGCGCTCGCGGGCGCGGTCCCGCCGCTCTCACCGCTCGCGCGCGTCCCCGAGGCGGGCGGAATGGACGCCGCCACGCGCCAGAGCGCACCGGTGTCGTCCTCGCAGGGTTCCAGGTTCCCCTCGGCGGCCTGCGCCGCGAGCCGGCGCACCACGGCGGTTCCACCGCTGCGGTGCGCGAGGAGCTCGGCGATGTTCCCGGCCTGGGCGACCGTCTTGGCCTT
>JAJDET010000191.1 GCA_029259655.1 Planctomycetota bacterium | reverse complement strand
CGAGAGCGAGATCTCGCTGATCAGGTCCTCGAGGACCGGGGCGATGGCCCGGCTGATCTCGGCCTCTCTGCCCTCGGGGCCGCGCTTGATCGTCTCGGCCTCGATGACCTCGAGCCCCAGCCGGCGAGCCACGGCCTGGGTCATGTCCGACCCGCCGATACCGACTTCACGGCTGAAGCAGATCTCGCCGTCGCACATCACGTTGATCGTCGTGCGCGAAGCACCGATGTCGACCAGCGCGATGGCGTGCTCCTCCTCCGATTCGAACTCCTGATCGGTGACGTCGGCGAGCTCCCAAGCATTGGCGAGAGCGAAGACGTCGATGTCCACGGCCACGGGCGTGAGCCCCTGGTTGGACACCTCCTCGACCCTCTCCTCCACGACCGAGTTCCGACAGGCGGCGAGGACGACGCTCATCTGCTCCTCGTCGCCCTCGGCGGCCTGAGGCGGCCGGTTCAGGCGCTGGCAGTCGATGGCGACCTCGTCGGCGTCGAAGGGCAGGTACTTGTCCGACTCGAAGCGGATGGCCTGCCGGAGCTCGCTGTCCGACATCTGGACCATCGCGATGTAGCGGACGACGACGGACTGTCCTGCGACGGACGTCACGACATTGCGGCTCTTGAAACCACCGCGTTCGAAGACCTGCCCGATGGCGGCGCTGCGGTCGCCGCCGGGCGGAACCTCCACCCGGGCGAACCCCGTCAGGACGGGCTCGGCGCCTTCCATCGTGATCTCCACGGCCTTGACCACGTGGCTGCCGAGGTCCAGACCGACCATGCTCTTGTTTTTCCGGAACACGAATCGCCTCCAGGGATGACGGACCCCATGCGGGGACCCTCCGCACCGAAGCACCCCCCGGTTCCCGAGCCGTGCGATGGGGACGCACGAGTGGCGCGGACCGTCCGGGGGCATCCGGTGCGGTACGAGATCCCCTTCGTCGCCATCCCCGGAAGAGGTTTAGGGGCTTCCTGCTTTTGGCGTGCCCGGCGCGAGAAGCCCGGTGCCCAGACCGTGCCCGACAGCCCAGTCAGGAAGGACTTTCCGGACGGACTGGGCTTGGTGTGGGCCCACGCGGAACCCGCTCAGTTCAGTTCCGAAACGCCCCCTACGACGTGCCGCTCTCCCCGAATCCCGATCGCACGAGCTCCTCCATCCGGTCGAGGATCTCCCGCGCCCCCTCGCCTCGGGCGCAGATCTCGAGCACGGATCCCTGGGAGGCGTTGAGCGTCATCAGCTCGAGGATGCTCTTGCCGTTGACCTCGTGGTCGCCGCAGCTCACCCGGAGCTCTCCGGGGAACTCGCTCGCGATGGACACGAGCGCGTGACAGGGTCGCGCGTGCAGTCCCTGGCGGTTGCAGATCGAGACGGTCCGCCGGAGCTCCACCTCGCGGATCATCCGAACGGGCTAGACGTCCGACTTCTCTTTCAAGAGGTCGACCAGCTCCTTCTTGGTCTTCGACGCGATAGCGAAGCGACGGAAGTCCCCGTCGCGGGAGAGCCTCGCGATCCAGCGCATCATGTCGAGGTGGCGCTCGGGATCGTGCTGCTCCCCGCCCCGTTCGGGCCGCAGGACGGTGAAGAAGATGCGCACGACGTCGCCGTCGAGCGCGCTCCACTCCACGCCGTCCTTGTGGACGGAGACACTGAGGGCGACCGTCTCCAACCCCGGCAACTTCACGTGGGGAATGGCGACGTTCATCCCCAGCCCGGTGGATGCGAGCTCCTCCCGATCCAACAGAGCCTTCACCGCGTCCTCCGTGTGCTTCTCGTCGAGCCCTCCACCGTGGACCAGGTTCTTGACGAGCTCACGGAAGATCTCCTCCCTGTCGGAGGCCTTCAATGCGACGCTGCAGCACTTGGCCTTGAACAGCTTCCAGTAGTCACTCGTCTCGGTCGGCATGGTCCTCGTAGGTGGGTGTTCTTCGAGCTCTCGGGGGGAGGGGGTCAGACCCGGAAAGATACCAAAACCGGCCTCTCCGGGGGGGTCGCGGCGCCCTGGGACGGGTTCCGCTGGAACGAAGCGAGCCCACGCCACTTCCGTGTTCGCGGGCTCGCCATGGGTCCGGTCGAAGCTCAGCGCGTCTTCACGCGCCGCCTCTCGTTTGTCAGCTTTGCCTTGTGCCTCTTCAGGACGCGCGCCATGCGCGACAAGGCCTCGTCCAGGGCCTGTCCGATACTCTCCTCTCGCGCGTCCACTACCAGGACCACGCCATTCCCCACGTTGGCCACCAGCTCGACGCGGTGCTCGTCCTTCTGCCGTTCCAGGAGCCCCCGGATCGAAACGGTTCGGTCGTAGAACCTGGCCAGCTGCTGGAGCCGGTCGGCCACGTCCTCGCGAACACTCGCCGGATACTGGTTGTGCAGAATCGACACTTCGGTCTTCATTCGAACCCTCCATTGACGGGCCCGGCCCGTCGTTCGAGCCCAAGGAGCAGGGATGAGACGAGAGACCGCGATCCTTCGCGGCAGGAGGTGTCGCACGCGAGCACCCGAGGTGCCCGGGCGACCCGGACTGGCTGTCCCTGCGGCGGTCCGCGGGAGCTCAGCCGCGTCGGTCGAGCGAGTCGTGCAGCGCCCGAGGGGCTGCAACCTGGCTCGGAGCAAACTCTTTGACGAGTGGACCGACGCGATGACCATGTGGCCTGTATCTACCTTGGGGGCGACCCGCGAATTGGTCAATAGACCCTTCTGCTTAGGGATGCCCCCCCTCCCTCCGGAGCCCGCCAGGCGTACCCGCTCGAGCCCCGACTCCTCGGGTTTCTCGACACGAGGCGCGATCGATCCTCAGCCTTTCCGCGACAAGATCGTGCGCTTCCGGGGACCGGCATCCGGGCGTACCCTGTGCCGCCCCCGGAGCGAGGGTCGTCGCCCGCGGGAGTCTCCGTGCGCAACGTCCGCATCCTGGTCGCCTACGACGGCTCCGCCTTCCACGGCTGGCAGCGCCAGGACGGCTTCGGAACCGTACAGGAGGCCCTCGAGGAGGCGCTGCGCGGACTCCTATCGGAGCCGGTGACGGTCCATGGCGCCGGACGGACCGACAGCGGCGTGCACGCGCTGGGCCAGGTGGCGCACTTCCACGTCGACACGCGCCTCGCCGACGATCGCCTGTGGCATGCGCTCAACGCGCACCTCCCGGCAGGAGTGAGCGTGAGACGCCTCGAGACCTGCGCGGACGACTTCCACGCACAGTTCGGGGCCCGGGGCAAGCGCTACGGGTACGTCGTCCGGACACACCGCCATCCGCCGCCCTTCGGCAACCCCTACGCACACTGGACGCGGGACCCGCTCGATCTGGCGCGCATGCGGCGGGCCGCCGGCGTCTTCGTCGGTGAGCACGACTTCCTCGCCCTGGCCAACACGGGCTCCCCGCGCAAGACGAGCGTACGGCGGATCTCCTCGATCCACATCGTGGCCCGGCGCGAACGGCTGGCCTTCGTGATCCAGGGGTCGGGCTTTCTCTACCGCATGGCCCGCGTCATCTCCGGCACGCTGCTGGAGGTCGGACGCAAGAAGCTCGACGTGGACGACGTCGCCGAGATCCTCGCCTCGCGCGACCGGAAGGAGGCCGGCCCCACCGCCCCGCCGGAGGGTCTCTACCTGCTCTCGGTGCTCTATCCGGAGCCGGCGTTCACGAGCCGCCCGCGGGGGCCCCGCGGCGTCCCGGGAGCGTTCCAGTACTGAAGGCTCGCTACGCGAACTTCCGGCGGCGGTAGGAGCTGGCGATGCCGAGCTCCTTGCGGTACTTGGCGATCGTGCGGCGCGCCATCGCGTGTCCGCGACGCTCCATCTCGCGGGCGAGCTCGTCGTCGGAGAAGGGCTTCGCGGCGTCTTCCGCCTCGATCACTCGCCGCAGGACCTCGCGCACGTCGTCCCGCGCGTGGACCGTCGAGCCGGCGCCCGCGGTCTGGAAGAACCAGCGCAGCGGGTGGATCCCGAAAGGCGTCTGCACGTACTTGCCCGCGACGCTGCGGCTCACCGTGCTGACGTGCACGCCGACCTCCTCCGCGACGTTCCCCATCTTGAGCGGGACGAGATGCCCCGGCCCGTGCTCGAGGAAGCCCTTCTGGTGCTCGAAGAGCCGTGTCGCCACGCGTAGCAGCGTCTCGTGGCGCTGATCCAGGGCGCGCACCAGCATCCGGGCCTGGTCGATCTTTCCGCGCAGGTAGTCGCGGACAGGTCCCGGCTGTCCGCGGTCGCGAGCGATCATGCGGACGTCATCGTCGAGTCGCACGGAGGGCAGCCCCGACGCATCGACGCGGACCACGAACGACTCACCATCGCGCTCGACGACGACCTCGGGCCGGATCGTGGGCGCGAACTCTCCGACCCAGCCCGCCACGGGACGCGGATCGAGGCAGCGCAGCCCGCACAGGAGCTCGTCGAGCCTCGACATCTCGATCCCCATGGCCTGGGCGACGGCCGGGAGCTTGTTCTCCGCGATCGCAGCGAGGAAGTCCTCGAGCAGGACGCAGAGGAGCGCGTACTCGGGGTCGCAGGGGTCGAGCTGCAGGAGGAGCGTCTCGATCGCGTTGCGCCCCCCTATGCCCCGCGGCTCGAGCCGCTGGAGCTGGGCGACGGCGCGCCCCAGGAGCGCCTCGTCCCCTTCCAGGCCCGCGTCCCGGGCGACGGCCAGGAGCTCGGCGTCCGTCGCGGAGAGGTAGCCGTTGTCGTCCAGGCACCCGACGAGCGTGCGCACCCACGCGGCGAGGTCCTCGGGGAGGTCCAGAATGGCGAGCTGTTCATCGACGAGCTGGCAGAGCCCGCGTTCGGGTGCGGGGTGGTTCCGCAGCATCTCGTCGTGTCGCTCGGAGTCCTCGCGGGTACCGCGCCGGGGAGAGTCGACGATCGCGCCGCCGGCGAGATCGGGCTCCTGGAGCACGAGCGCCTCGTTCTCCTCGAACGCCTCGCGCAGGTAGGTCGCGAGCTCTGCCGTCGGAAGCTGCAGGACCTCGATCGACTGGAGCATGCGCGGCAGGAGCAGCATCTGCTGCTGTGCACGCGCCTCGAATCCTTGCGAGAAGCCTCCCATTAGACGCCCCGCGGTGAACCGCGGACCAGGAGGACCTATCGGCTGGCCCGACCGGGGGGGTTGAGCAGGCTCAGCGGCGCCGCACGGAGCGACGGCCCTCGAGCGCGTCCTCGAGCACACCGCGGTGCAGGTACTCGATGGCGCTCCCGGCCGGGAGACCGCGAGCCATGCGCGTGACGCGCACGTCGACCCCCGCCCGCTCGAGCGCTTCCAGGACGAGCAGTGCCGTGGCCTCCCCCTCGGCATCGGGGTCCGTTCCGAGGATCACCTCGGCCACGTTTCCGGCGCGCACGCGCTCGACGAGACCGCCCACCGAGAGGTGCTCCGCCTCGGTCCCGTCCGCGGGATTGAAGGACCCGAGGAGCACGTGATAGAGGCCCGACCAAGCGCCGGAGCGCTCCACGGCCTCGACGTCCCGCGGCTCCTCGACGACGAGGATCGCGTCCCGATCGCGACGCTCGTCGGCACAGATCGCGCAGGGGTCCTCGTCGGTCACGTTCGAGCAGAGGCGGCAACGCCGGGTGGTTCGTACGGCCCGGTCGATGGCCGCCGAGAGCGCCCGCGCGGCCGGATCGCGCAAGAGGTGGAACGCCAGCCGCTCCGCGGTCCGCCGTCCGATGCCGGGCAGGCGCTCGAAGGCGCGCACGAGCTCCTCGAGCGGTTCGGGGTAGGCCATCGCCTCAGAGAAGACCGGGCAGGCTCATACCGCCGGTCACGCGCGCCATGCTCTTCTCGCGCAGGGCCTCGGCCTTCTCCATCCCGTCGCGCAGAGCCGCCAGGACGACGGACTCGATGCGGGCCTTGTCTCCCTCCGCGGCGAGCTCGGGCGAGATGTCGAGCTTCACCACCCGCCGGTCCCCGCTGACCGTGGCCACGACGAGCCCGCCCCCGCCCACACCCTCGACGGTCGTCGTGCGGAGCTCCTCGCGCACGCGGTCGAGCTCCTTCTGCATCTTCTGGGCCTGCTGCAGCAGGTTTCCCATGTCTCCCATGGAGCCGGTCATCGATCCTCCTCGACCACACCGCCGAAGAGGTCGGCCACCTCCTGGGTGAACTCGTCCTTCTCGGGCGGCGGTGGTTTTTCGTGGGCCTCGGTCACGACCCGGGTCTCGCGCCCGGTCACCTCGCGGAAGGCCCGGGCCACCGCACCCACGTTGCGCTTGCCCTCGAGCAAGCGACGCTCGCCGTCCTCGATGCCGTCGGTGAGGCGCAGGACGGCCTCGTCACCCTCGAGCGATACGAGCCGCGTTCGCAGTCGCAGCACTTCGGCCAGGGAACCCTGGTTCCCGGCCAGCACGTCGATCACGCGCTCCCAGACCTCCCGCGGAGTCGCGGGCGGAGCGGGAGCCGGAGTGGGAGGTTGCGGTGTGACCTCGACCGGTCGCGGAGCGGAGGCGGCCGCCGGTGCGGGCGAAGGCTTCGAAGCGGGCTCGCGCACCGGCGCTCCGAGGCGCGCCTCGAGCGCCTCGAGACGTTGTGCAATCGCGGCGAGTGAAAGGGTCGACTCCTCGCGACCGAGCTCGAGCAGCGCGAGCTCGAGGAAGAACCGCTCGTGAGACGGCAGGAGCCGCATGCGGTCCTTGGCATGCAGGAGCTCGTCGAGCCAGAGCTCGAGGGTCTCGTGGGAGAGCCGCTCGGCGCGCCCGCAGACGGCCTCGCTCGGAGGCGGCTCGAGGATCGGTGTCTCGCGGCCGCAGAGCGACACGACCAGAGCCGTGCGAAGGTGGCCGAGGAGCGAAGTCAGGACCTCTTCCTCGTCGCCGCCGAACTCGGCCAGCGCCGCGACGACCGCGGCCCCGTCCTTGTTCTCGACTGCAGTGAGCAGCCGGTCGATCTCCGCCTCGCCGCGCTCGCCGCCGAGCCGGGCGAGGTCGGCCAGGGTCGGGCTCTCGCCGACGAGCGCGAGGAGCTGGTCGAGGAGCGAGAGCGCATCGCGCAGTCCCCCGTGTGCGCGCCGTGCCACCTCTTCGAGGACACCGGGTCCGGGGTTCAAGCCCTCGAGCTTCGCGATCTCCTCCAGTCGACCCGTGATCACCGGCTCGGCGATCGGCGCGAGCTGCAGGACCTGGCAGCGCGACTGGATCGTGTCGATGACCTTGTGGCGCTCGGTCGTCGCGAAGAGGAACACCACGTGAGGCGGCGGCTCCTCGAGCGTCTTGAGCAGCGCGTTGAAGGCCGCCTTCGACAGCATGTGGACCTCGTCCACGACGTAGATCTTGAACCGCGCACGCATCGGCGCGTAGGCGGCCTGGTCCCGCAGGTCCCGGATGTTGTCGACACCGGTGTGCGAGGCCGCGTCGATCTCGACCAGGTCGACCTCCGCACCGTCCTCGGCCGCGCGGCACCGCTCGCACTCGCAGCACGGCTCGCGCGCGGGACCCTTCTCGCAGTTCAGCGCTTTCGCGAAGATGCGCGCAGTCGTCGTCTTGCCGGTTCCGCGCGGTCCACAGAAGAGGTAGGCGTGCCCGGTACGCCCCTCTTCGAGCGCGCCCTGGAGGACACCGATCGTGACCTCCTGCCCGACGACCTCCTGGAAGGTCCGCGGCCGGTACTTTCGCGCGAGAACGAGGTAAGTCATGGGGAAGGGGACGATTCTACCTTCTGATCGTGCCCGCGCCCGAGACTGCGAGCGCGGGAGTGGGTCCGGGCTTCGGCACAGAGCCTCCTGTCCTTAGGGCTGCTCCGTTCCCGGCCTGACCCGGTTCGAACCAAGACCCTTGCCGGGCCCGAACCCACTACCGCGCTCGCTGGAGGGAAGGGAGTGGCGGAGAGGGCGGGATTCGAACCCGCGATGCCGTTGCCGACATACACGCTTTCCAAGCGTGCTCCTTCAGCCACTCGGACACCTCTCCGTGAGCGTTGCGGCCGGCGACGGCCGACCTGTGCGATGGCGGAGAGGGAGGGATTTGAACCCCCGGTGCCTATAAAGACACGCTGGTTTTCGAAACCAGTCCATTCAGCCACTCTGGCACCTCTCCGAACGGTCGCACGCAAGGAACGCACGACCGTGATCTCTCACTCACTTCCTCTTTCTTTGAAAGAACGTCTTCAGGAGCGCCCGCGCCTCCTCCGCCTGCAGGCCTTCGCGCAGGATCGCGCGGTGGTTGGCACGGGGATCCGTGAGCACCTCGCCCAGCGAGGCGCACGCGCCGAACTTGGGGTCGCGCACGCCGTAGCTCACTCGTGCGATGCGCGCGTGCAGCAGTGCCCCCGCACACATGAAGCAGGGCTCGAGCGTGCAGTAGACCTCGGACCCCGCGGGTAGGCGAGCCGCACCGAGCTCGCGGAAGGCTCTCCGCAGGACCAGGAGCTCGGCATGCGCGAGCGGGTCGCACAACTCCCGCGTGCGGTTGTGATCCCGCGCCACGATCTCCCCCTCGACGACGAGACAGGCGCCGACCGGCACCTCGTCGCATTCGAATGCGGCTCGAGCCTCCTCGAGCGCTGCACTCATGAAGCGGGACTCGCGGGGCTCCGGGCTCTCGACCACGCGTCTTCTGGTTCTCAAGGAAGGGGCCGCTGGGGTCCCGCCTTCGAGACGGGGACGCCGCGGCCTGTGTGCGGTTGGTACACCCAAGAGGACTCGAACCTCTAACCTCCTGATCCGTAGTCAGGTGCTCTATCCAATTGAGCTATGGGTGCACGTGGGCCGAGGTTGTAGCCGCCGAGACTCTCCCCTGTCAAGCGATCCGGGCGGTGCCGAGTGGGCGTGTGGAAACCCTCGACGGACGCTGTACGCTGGGTGCGGAGCGCGCCTCCGGTTCGGTCGCACGCACCGGTGAACGGCTCCTCTCCAAGGAGGTTCCATGACTCGTGCGTCTCTCCCCGCTCACCTCATCCGCCTCCGGGACCTCTCCGTCCAGGACCTCGACCTGGTCCTCGAGCGGGCGCGCAGCCTGAAACAGAACCCGATGTCCGGCGAGCTCGCGGCGCTCACCGTCGGCCTGCTCTTCTTCCGCGGCTCGCTGCGCACGCGAATCTCCCTCGAGGTCGCGATGCACCAGCTCGGCGGAGACACGATCGAGCTGACGGCTTCGAGCGACTTCTGGGACCTCGAGGTTCGCCAGGGCGCGGTGATGGACGGGCGCCCACCCGAGCACATTCGCGATGCCGCCGCCGTCTTGTCGCGGTACGTCGACGCGCTCGCGGTGCGTCCCTCGACTCCCGGCCGGTCCTGGGAGCTCGATCGCCGCGACGACGAGATTCACACGTGGGCGAAGTACGCGACCGTCCCCGTGATCAACATGGAGAGCGCGCTGTGGCACCCGCTCCAGGCTCTCGCCGACCGCTCGACGCTTCGCGAGGAGCTCGGAGACCTGGCAGGCAAGCGCCTGGCGATCGTGTGGGTCCACTCGCCGGAGCCCGCCTCGCTGGCAGTCCCCCACTCCCTCCTCGACATCGCGGTTCGCGACCGGATGGACGTGCGAGTCGCCCATCCGCCGGGTTTCGAGCTCGACCCGGGCGTCGTCTCGATGGCGGACGAGACCGCGAAGGAGAACGGCTGCGAGGTGCGGTACGGCCTCTCCCTGGAGGAAGCGGTCGACGGCGCGCACGTCGTCTACGCCCGCTCGTGGCAGTCCCTGTCGGCCTACGGAAACCCGACCCTGGAGGCGAGCAGGCGCTCGCGCTACACGGACTGGAAGGTCGACGACCGACTCCTCGACCTGTCGGCAGACGCGCGCTTCATGCACGCGATGCCTATCCGGAGAAACATCGAGGTCACCGACGACGTGCTCGACGGGGACAAGTCGCTGGTCTACGAGCAAGCCGAGAACCGACTGCACACGCAGAAAGCCCTCCTCCTCCACCTCCTGTCGCGCTGACGAACGCGCACGCCCTTCATGGCCGCATCCGAGTTCGTTCACCTTCACGTCCACTCCGAGTACAGCCTGCTCGACGGCGCGAACCGGATCGACGATCTGGTCAAGAGCTGTGTTGCGGACGGTCAGCGCGCGCTCGCGCTGACGGACCACGGCAACATGTTCGGGGGCATCGAGCTCTACCAGAAGTGCACGGCCGCCGGCATCAAGCCGATCCTCGGGTGCGAGGTGTACATCGCACAGGACTCGCGCCTGAAGCCCCACAGCCGTCGCGACAACCCCTACACCCACCTGACCCTCCTCGCCCGCGACCAGGAGGGGTATCGGAACCTGATCGAGCTGGCGTCGATCTCGTACGTCGAGGGCTACCACACGCGCCCGCGCATCGACAAAGAGGTGCTCTCCACCCACGGCCGCGGGATCACGTGCCTCTCCGGTTGCCTCTCGGGGGAGATGAACCGGCTGTTCCTGCGCGAGCGCGAGGACGACGCCGCTCGCGTCGCGGCGGAGCTCCAGGACGTGTTCGGCCCCGAGCACTTCTGGCTCGAGCTCCAGCGCAACGGCCTCGAGATCCAGACGCGAGCCAACGAATCGATGGTGCGCCTGCACCAGAAGACGGGAATCCCGCTCGTCGCAACGAACGACATCCACTACTTGCGCCACGAGGACTGCTCCGTCCAGGACGTGCTCCTGTGCATCAACACCGGTGCGAAGCGGGAGGACGAGAAGCGTTTCCGGATGGACACGGACACGCTGTTCTTCCGCACGACCGAGGAGATGGCGCACGTCTTCCGGGACCTTCCCGAGGCCGTGGACAACACGCTCGCGGTCGCCGACCAGGTCGACGTCGAGATCCAGTTCGGCGAGTACCACCTGCCGGTCTTCACCAGCGACACGAACGAGGACCCCGACACGCTCTTCGACCGCTTGTGCGACGCCGGGCTCCGGCGTCTCTACGCCGGCGGCGAAGAGAGCCGCGCTCGAGAGCGGCTGGCCCGCGAGCAGGGGATCATCCGGGAGATGGGCTTCGTGTCCTACTTCCTGATCGTCTGGGACCTGATCCGCTGGGCGCGCGACAACGGGATCCCGGTCGGTCCCGGCCGGGGCTCCGCCGCGGGCTCGATCGTCGCCTACTGCCTGGGAATCACCAAGGTCGACCCGTTGCGCTACGACCTGCTCTTCGAGCGGTTCCTCAACAGCGCCCGGATCTCGATGCCGGACATCGACATCGACTTCTGCAAGGAGGGTCGTGAGCGCGTGCTCGCGTACACGCGGGAGCGGTACGGGAGCGAGAACGTCGCCCAGATCGTCACCTTCGGGACGATGGCCTCCCGGACCGTCGTCCGGGACGTCGGCCGCGTGCTCGACGTCCCGCTGCGCGACGTCGACCGCATTGCGAAGATGATCCCCGCGGGCCCCGGCGCGCCGCCGCTCAAGAAGGCCGTCGAGCGGGACAAGGACCTGCGCGCGCTACGCGACGAACGTCCGGAGTTCGCGGAGCTGTTCGACTTCTCCGTGAAGCTCGAGGGCATGGCGCGGCACATCTCGACGCACGCCGCGGGCGTGGTGATCGCCGACGAGCCGATCCATCACTACGTCCCGCTCTGCACACACGACGGCGAGGTGGCCACGCAGTGGCCGGCCCCGCAGCTCGAAGCCCTGGGCCTCCTGAAGATGGACTACCTGGGGCTCAGGACGCTGACGATCATCGATCGCGCCCTGGCGAACATCGCGCGGAAGGGCGGGACCCCGCCGGACGTCGATCAGCTCCCGGAGGGCGATCCGGCGACCTACGACATGCTGATGGCGGGCGACACGCTGGGAGTGTTCCAGCTCGAGTCCGAGGGAATGCGCAAGCTCCTGGCGCGGTTGAAGCCGGACTGCTTCGAGGACCTGATCGCCGTGCTCGCGCTCTACCGCCCCGGGCCGCTGGAATCGGGCATGGACGAGATGTTCATCCGTCGCAAGCACGGCCTCGAGGACATCGACTACCCGCACTCGTGCCTCGAGTCGATCCTCGAGGACACCTACGGCTGCATCGTCTACCAGGAACAGGTGATGCTCATCGCCAACGAGCTGGCGAGCTTCACGCTCAACGATGCCGACAGCCTCCGCAAGGCGATGGGAAAGAAGAAGCCCGAGATCATGGAGAAGTTCTCGGCGCAGTTCCTCGAGGGAGCCGTCGCCAACGGATGCGATCCGAACGTAGCTCGCGAGACGTGGGACAACATCGTCAAGTTCGGTGGCTACGGCTTCAACAAGTCGCACTCCACGGCCTACGCGATGATCACGTATCAGACCGCGTACCTGAAGGCGAACCACCGCACGGCGTTCCTGGCCGCGAACATGTCGTGCGAGATGCACGACTCGGACAAGATCAAGGCGTTCCTCGACGATGCCCGGCGGAGCTCGATCGCGATCCTCCCGCCCGACGTGTCCCACTCGGACTGGGAGTTCGAGCCGGAGGACAACGGCATCCGCTTCGGCTTCGGCGCCATCAAGGGCACCGGTGAGAAGGCGATCCGTGCGATCCTCGAATGCCGCAACCGGATCGAGAAGACGCCGACGCTCTTCGAGCTCTGCCAGAACCTCGAAGCTGACGTGACACGGTTGACCTGGGAGGCATTGATCAAGGCGGGCGCCTTCGATTTCACCGGCCACGACCGCGGATCGATCCTGGCGTCGGTGGATCGCGCCCTGACGGAAGGCGCCCAGGCCATCCGCGACCGCCGCGCGGGTCAGGGTGCGCTCTTCGGTGGCGGGGCGGACGCGGGCGCGGAGAGCGACGGGTCCGAGGGCATCGACCCCTCGAACGCGTTCGACAGGCAGACTTCGCTGCGTTCCGAGTTCGAGGTCCTCGGCTTCTACCTCTCCGGGCACCCGCTCGAGGAGCGTGCGGGACTGTTCCGCATGCTGTCCTCGACGAGCTCCCAGGACCTGGCCGAGAAACCGGGCGGGACGCCCGTCGTCCTCGCCGGCCTGGTGCTCTCGAAGTCCGAGACCGTCGTGAAGAAGGGCCGCTCCGCGGGACAGAAGATGGCCAGGTTCCAGCTCGAGGACCTCGAGGGCAGCGCGAGCGTGACCTGCTTCCCCCGCACCTACGCGAAGTGCCGGGAAGACATCGTCGAGGGCGCGATCGTCGTCTGTGTCGGCAAGGCCGACGAGTCGGAAGAGCCCGCCCTCCTGCTCGACGAGCTGCTCCCGGTCGAGGAGGCCCTCTCTCGATATGAAGGCGCGCTCCTCGTGCACCTGCGCCCCGAGGACGTCGGACTCCTGCCGAGGCTGAAGGACTCCTTCGCCAAGCGCCCCGGCGACCGCCAGGTCTTCTTCGAGGTCGAGGGCGGAGACGGGCGCACGCGTCGCGTGCGCGCCGGCAAGGACGTCCGCGTCACGATCGGCGCGGAGCTCGCGGGCGAGGTGGAAGAGCTGCTCGGCCCGGCACGGGTCCGCCTCGCGCGGTACTAGAGAAGCGGCCGACAGGTCGGTGGCGCGCATCAGCGCGCGCCGAGGATGCCCTGCGGGCGGCTACGGCGCGCTTGCCGAAGATTGACTTGGCGCGCATCAGCGCGCGCCAAGGATGCCCTGCGGGCGGCCACGGCGCGACTCCGCGCCGGGCTCGGCCTCCGGCCTCGGCGCGGTCCTTTCGGGCCCGACCTCTCGCCCGCATCCGCCATCCAGGCGCGAGCGAAAGCGTCGACCTCGACGGGTCGTCGAACCCGGCGAGGGCGGGAGTTGTCTATTCCGCGTCGGCTTCCGACTCTTCGGTGCGCACGACGAACTCGATGATCGCTCGCGTGCCGTTGTCGCCCAGACGCGGCTTCGCCAGCTTCAGGATGCGAGTGTAGCCCCCGGGACGCTCCTTGAAGCGCGGTCCGATGACGTCGAACAACTTGGACGTCGCTGCCGGGTTGCGCAGGCGCGCAAAGGCCATGCGTCGCCGATGCACGGTGGCCTCCTTGGCCATCGTGACGAGCTTCTCGACGTAGGGACGCAGCGCCTTGGCCTTCGGGAGGGTCGTGACGATGCGCTCGTGTTCGATCAGGGACGACGCCATGTTGCGTGTCATGGCGATTCGGTGGCTCGTCGTCCTGCCGAGCTTCCAACCTGCTACGCGGTGTCTCATCGTCGGTTCCTCGTTCCTGCGCTCTCGTCGGTCAGACCGGCATCCCTAGGGACAGGCCGGCCTGCGACAGCTTTGCCTTGATCTCCGTGAGGCTCGTCTTGCCGAGGTTCTTGAGGTTCATCACCTCTTGCTCGGTCAGCGACACGAGATCGCGAAAAGTCCTGAGGTTCGCACTGTCGAGACAGTTGCGAGCCCGCACCGAGAGCTCGAGCTCGGATATCGGCGCGTCGAGACGCGCGTCCATCTCGGAGTCCCGACGGTTCTCGTGGTGGAACTTCGACTGGCTCGGCTCCCCCACGACCAGCTCGTCGTCTCCGCTCTGGTCGAAGAGCACGAAGGGGTTCAGGTGCTTGCGGTAGATCTTGGCCGCTTCGACGAGCGCCAGTTGCGGCGAGATCGTGCCGTCCGTCCAGAGCTCGAGCACCAGGCGGTCGAAGTTCGTGAACTTGCCGACACGCGTGGCCTCGACGGCATACCGAACGCGGTGGACGGGCGAATAGATCGAGTCGACGGGGATCGTTCCGAGCTCCTGGGAGTCGCTGACGTTCTCCTCGGCCTGCACGTAGCCCCGTCCCTTGCTGACGTCCATGTCGACGTTCAGCTCGCGGTCGAGGGAGAGCGTTGCGATGTGGAGGTCCTTGTTGATGACCTCCGCGTCGCCGTCGCACTCGACATCGGCGCCTGTCACATGGCCCTTGCCCTTGCGACGGATCCGGCACCCGATCTTCTGCGTGCCGGGGTGACGGATTCGAATCCGCTTGAGGTTGAGGACGATGTCGGTGACGTCCTCGACCACTCCCTCGAGGGACGCGAACTCATGCTCCGCACCCTCGATCTTGATCGCTGTCACGGCCGTCCCCTCGATCGACGAGAGGAGGACCCGGCGAATACCGTTACCGATTGTGTGGCCGAAGCCGCGCTCGAAGGGCTCGACGACGAAGCGTCCGTACTCCCCGGTGAGCGTGTCCCTTTCGGGCTCGACCTTGCTCGGCAGTTCGAAGTTGCGCCAACGGATTCTCATGATTCAGTGCTCTCCCGCTGTCTTTCTGGTTCCGCTCTCGTGGTCGGTGCTACTTCGAGCAGAGCTCGATGACGAGTTGCTCTTGGATCGGGTGCGGGACGTGATCTCTGCGCGGAATACCCACGACAGAGGCCTTCATCTCGTCGCCCTTGACGTCGAGCCAATCGGGAATGGACTGCGACTTGTTCACGTCGATGGCCTCCGAGACCATCTTCTTCGCCTTCTCGCGGGGGCGCACGGTGACTGCATCGCCCGGGCGGACGCGGAAGGAGGCGACGTCGACGCGGCGTTCGTTGACGGCGAAGTGTCCGTGGTTGACCATCTGGCGCGCGTGGTTGCGCGAGAGCGCGAACCCCGCGGTCAACACGACGTTGTCCAGGCGCCGCTCGAGGAGGGACAGCAGGTTCTCACCCGTGTTCCCCTTCATCCGCTCGGCGTTCTCGAAGTAGATGCGGAACTGGCGCTCGAGCACGCCGTAGATCCGCTTCAACTTCTGCTTCTCGCGGAGGTGCACCCCGTAGTCGGTGACCTTGATCCGCTTCTGGGCGTGAACTCCCGGCGGATAGTCCCGCCGCGAGAGTGCGCACTTGTCGGCGAAGCAGCGCTGCCCCTTGAGGAAGAGCTTCATGCCCTCCCGGCGGCAGAGCTTGCATTTCTTGTCGATGAGTCGAGCCATGGTGATCCCGAAATCAGACCCGGCGACGCTTGCGCGCCCGGCAACCGTTGTGCGGAAGGGGGGTGACGTCCTCGATCGAGGTGACCTTGAGGCCGGCCGAGTTGAGAGCCCGGATGGCGGATTCGCGTCCGGATCCGGCGCCCTTCACGCGCACCTCGACTTCCTTGAGACCGTGTCGCATGGCCGCGGATGCAGCCCTATCGGCCGCGCGCTGTGCGGCGAAGGGTGTGCTCTTGCGCGTGCCCTTGAAGCCCATCGCGCCGGCGGTTCCCCAGGACAGCGTCTCGCCGGTCTGCGTGGTGATCGTGATCTGCGTGTTGTTGAACGTCGCCTTGATGTGGACGATGCCCTTCGAGACGTTCCTGCGCGGCTTCTTCTTGGCTGACTTCGCCATTGCCTACTTCATCCCTTTCACGGACTTCTTGCCCGCAACCGTCTTCTTCGGACCCTTGCGCGTGCGCGCGTTCGTCCGCGTCCGCTGCCCCCTGACGGGAAGACCGCGCCGGTGGCGTAGACCGCGGTAGCAGCTGATATCCCGCAGGCGGTTGATCGCGCTGGCCACCTGCCGGCGGAGGTTGCCCTCCACCGTGTAGTTCTTCTGCAGGTGGTTCGCGAGGGTTGTGATCTGCTCCTCGGTCAGGTCGCCGGCCTTGAGGCCGCGATCGAGACCGAGCCCATCGCAGACCTCGAGAGCCCGGGACCGCCCGATCCCGTACAGATAGGTGAGCGAGATCTCGAGCCGCTTGTTGGCGGGGATATCGACTCCAATGACGCGGGGCATTCGTTTTTCGCTCCTACTTGCCTTGGCGCTGCTTGTGGCGCGGGTCGGCCTTGCAGATGACCCTCACGACGCCTCTGCGCTTGACGACCTTGCAGTGCATGCACATCCGACGGACGCTGCTTCTGACTTTCATCTGCCACCTCTCCGCTTGCGGTCGCCCCGATAGACGATGCGACCCTTGGTGAGGTCGTAAGGCGACATTTCTACGGTGATCTTGTCCCCGGGCAGGATCCGGATGTAGTGCATCCGCATCTTCCCGCTTACATGCGCCAGGATCATGTGCCCCGACTCCAGTCGCGCGCGGAACCGCGCGTTGGGCAGGGTCTCGGTGACCACGGCATCCACGGTAATGGGCTCTTCCTTGGCCACTAGGCACCCCTCCTGCGGCGGTACAGTCCACGGAGGCTCGCGAACACATCGTCCGGAGATCTCCCTCCGTCGACGCGTGCCAGTAGCCCGCGCTCGTCGTAGTACCCCACGAGCGGTGCAGTCTGCTCGTGGTAGACGGCGAGCCGTTCACTCACGACCTCGGGACGGTCGTCTTCGCGCTGGTAGAGCTCGCCACCGCAGGCGTCGCAGACGCCCTCTGCGCGAGGCGGCGAGAAGGTCTTGTGCTTGATGCTGTCGCAGCTCCGGCAGAGCAGCCGACCCGACGCGCGCTCGACGATCACCTCGTCGGCGACCTCGATGTCGAGCACCTGCACGCTCGCGTCCGGGACCTCGGCGAGGCGCTTCTCGAGCGCCTCGGCCTGGGGCAGCGTCCGGGGGAATCCGTCGAGGATGTAGCCTTCGGCGCAGTCCGGCTTGGCGACGCGGTCGAAGAGCATGTCGAGGACCAGCGCGTCGGGGACGAGCTTGCCGGACTCCATGTATCCCTTGGCCTCGGTCCCGAGCTTCGTCTCGCGCTTCAGGTTGTCGCGGAAGAGGTCGCCGGTCGAGACGTGCGGGAGCGACGCAAACTCGGAGAGCCGCATCGCCTGCGTTCCCTTGCCGGCGCCCGGGGCACCCATGAGGATCACGACGTCCATGTCATGTCCCCTTTCCGGCCCCGGCCTTCTTGCGGTCCTCGGTCTTGGCCCAGGCACCCCCCCGCGGAGCACCTCCCTTGCCGCCTTTTCCGCCGCCGCCTCCGCCGCCTCCTCCGCCACCGCCCATCAGTCCGCTGTAGTTCTGCATCACGAGCTGGGCGTTGAGCCGCTCGACGAGATCCATGGCCACGCCGACCACGATCAGCACCGACGTGCCCCCGAGGAAGTAGGCCAGGCTCCCCTGCAGGGCGGGGATGCTCGAGGTGACGAAGTTGGGGAAGACCGCGATGACGGCCAGGAACGCGGCACCGGCCAGCGTGATGCGGGTCAGGATGCCCTTGAGGTACTCGGCCGTCTTGGATCCTGGACGGATGCCCGGCACGAAGGACCCGTGCTCGCGCAGGTTGTTCGCGATCTCGTCCGGGCGGAACATCAGGTTGTTCCAGACGAAGCAGAACGTGAACACGAGCGCGAGCGTCATCGCCACGTACACGAACCCGTCCGTGTCGTAGAGGATGTTGTTGAGCCATTCCATCCCGAGAGCGCCGAACAGCACGCTCGGAATGATGAACACGGCCGAAGCGAAGATGATCGGCATGACGCCGGCCATGTTCACCTTGAGCGGGAGGTAGTGCTTCTGACCTCCGTAGACGCGGCGCCCCCGCGTGTGGCGTGCGTACTGGATCGGGATCCTTCGCTCGCCCTTCTGGATGTAGACCACGACGAGCACGATGGCGATCCAGATGGCGGCGAGGGTGACGATGACGTTGTAGGCCTCGTCGTGACGCTCGACCACCTGCCCGAGACTCATGGGCATCGTGGCGATGATGCCCGCCATGATGATGAGGGATGCGCCGTTGCCGACACCGTGCTCGGTCATCAGCTCGCCGATCCACATGACGATGACGGCACCGGCGGTCAGGCCCAGGACGACCACGAGGGCCAGCCCCAGGTTCGCGCTGTATCCGGGCGCGAGGATCATGGGGTCACTGACGAACACGCCGAACCAGATGAAGAGCGCCTGGAGGATCGCGATCGGGACCGTCGAGATGCGCGTCCACTGGTTGATCTTCTTCTGGCCGGAGGCCCCTTCCTTCTGGATGGCCTCGAGCTGCGGCGACACCTTCGCCAGCACCGAGAAGATGATGGAGGCCGAGATGTAGGGCATGATCCCGAGCGCGAAGAGCGTCGTCTGCCCGATCGCACCTCCGGAGAACGCAGACAGGAGTCCGAACACCGTGTTCCCCTCGCTGGCGCGCAGCAGGAACTCGGGGCTCATCCCGGGAATGGGGACCTGGAACCCGACCCGATAGGCCAGGAGCAGTCCCAGCGTGTTGAGGACCTTGGTCCTCACCGCCGGCGCCCGGAAGATCTGTAGGAAGGGGCTCTCCACGTCGTTCTCCGACCTAGTCGGTCTTCTCCTGGCCCTCTTTCCCGCCCTCGACCTCGCGACCGCGATCGTCGAGCATGACGACCGTGCCGCCGACGGCGGCGATCTTCTCCGCCGCGCTCTTCGAGAACTTCTGGGCCCTGACGGTGAGCTTGCGCTCGAGGTCGCCGCCCCCCAGAACCTTGAAGAGGGGTGTGTTCATGCTGGCGAGCCCGCGGTCGAGGATCGCCTGGAGGTCCACGGTGTCGCCGTCGGCGAAGGCGGCGAGGCTGTCGACGTTGAGCACGGTGTACGCCTTGCGGAAGCGGGCGTTCGTGAAGCCACGCTTGGGCACCCGGCGATAGATGGGCATCTGTCCGCCCTCGTAGCCCGGACGCCGCGAGGCCCCCGAGCGGGCGCCACGCCCCTTGTGGCCGCGACCGCAGGTCTTGCCGCTGCCGCTGCCGATGCCGCGGCCGAGACGCTTCCGCGTCTGGTACTTGGCGCCCTTGCTGCAGATCGTCTGGATATCCATGGGATCAGAGCTCCACACCGCGCAACGCGGCGACCTGTGCGGGGGTGCGCAGATCGGCGAGCGCAAGGAGGCTCGCCTTCACGACGTTGATGGGGTTCGTCGAGCCGTAGCACTTGGTGAGTACGTTCCGGATGCCCGCCATCTCGCACACCGCGCGGACGGAGGAGCCGGCGATGATGCCCGTTCCCTCCGAGGCCGGCAGGAGGCGGATCTGCGATCCGCAGAAGCACGCCGTCACGTCGTGGGGAATGGACCCCGAAGCCGTGACCGGCACGCGCATCAAGTGCTTTCGACCGTCCTTGGCCGCCTTTTCGATGGCGCCGGGTACCTGGCGGGCCTTCCCGAAGCCGAAACCGACGATCCCGCTGCGGTTCCCGACCACGGATAGAGCCGAAAAGGAGAAGCGCCGCCCACCCTTCACGACCGCGCTACAGCGGTTGATCTTGAGCAGGACCTCGTCGAGGTTGTTGAGCTCGGCGACTTCGGTGTTGTCGAGGAACTGAATGTCGTTCATCTAGGAGTCCTAGAACTTCAGCCCGGCCTCGCGGGCGGCGTCGGCCAGCGCCTTCACGCGGCCGGTGTACTTGGCGAGTCCGCGGTCGAAGACGACCATCTCGACGCCGGCTCCGGTCGCGCGCTTCGCGATCTCGGCACCGACGACCTTGGCCTTCTCGAGCTTCGTCTTGCCGGAGAGCTCGTCCTTGAGTGCGCTCGCGGAAGTGCCGACCGCGCACAGGGTCTTGCCCTGCTCGTCGTCGATCACCTGCGCGTAGATGTGCTTGGAGCTCCGGAACACGGACAGGCGAGGCCGGTCCGAGACCCTTCGGATGTGTTTGCGGACCGATTGCTTGCGGTGCAAGCGGCGCCGGATCTGCTTCTTCTCGACGTTCATCCCTAGCTCCCGAAGCTCTTGCCGGCCTTGCGGCGGACGTACTCGCCCTGGTAGCGGATGCCCTTTCCCTTGTAGGGTTCGGGCGGGCGTATCTTTCGGATCTCGGCCGCGACCTGACCGACGGCCTGCTTGTCCGACCCCCGGATCACCATGGTGGTCGGGTTGGGAGTCTCGACCTCGACACCCTTGGGCATCGCGATCTCCACGGGGTGACAGAAGCCGATGTTGAGGACAACCTTCGTCTTCTGGCCCTGCGCGTTCCAGCCCACCCCGACGATCTCGAGGATCTTCTCGTAGCCCTCGGTCACGCCCACGACCATGTTGTTGATCAGGGCTCGCGTCAGGCCGTGGTACGCGCGCGTCTGGCGCGCCTCGCCTGTTTCGTTGGGGACGACCAGCGCCTCTTCACCCTCGATTTTGAGGTCGATCTCGGGGCGTAGCGAGAGGGACAGCTCCCCCTTCGGACCCTTGACCGTCACGCTGCGGCCCGCGCCTTGCGTGATCGAGACTCCGCCCTTGATGGCGATCGGCTGTTTTCCGATGCGTGACATGGCTCAGTAGATCTTGCAGAGAACCTCGCCGCCGACGCCTTGTTGGCGCGCGGTGCGGTCGGACAGGACGCCGCGAGGCGTGGAGAGGACGTAGCAACCGAGCCCGCGCAACACGCTGGTCAGTTCCTTGGAGCCCGCGTACACCCGTCGACCGGGCTTGCTCACGCGTTCGATCGTGCGGATGACGTTCTCGCCATCGGGGCCGTACTTGAGGTCGATCGTCAGCTCGCTCGAGGGAGTCTTCTCCTCGACCTTGTAGCTGGCGATGAAGCCCTCCTGCACGAGCACCTCGGCGATGCACACCTTCAGGCGCGAGGCGGGCATGGTGGTCCGACGGCGACTAATCCGGTTTGCGTTCCGGATTCGCGTCAGCATGTCGGCAACGGGGTCGGTCATCATGGCGCGGATCTCCTACCAGGAGGCCTTTCGCATTCCGGGGATCTCGCCGCGAAGCGCGCGTGTGCGGAGGCAGATCCGGCAGATACCGAACTTCTGGTACACGGCGCGCGACCGGCCACACAGCTGGCAGCGTCGGTATCCGCGCGTCGAGTATTTCGGCTTCTGCCGTGACTTGTTGATCAGGGACGTCTTGGCCATCGTGTTGTCTCAGCTCGCGAAGGGCATTCCGAGCTCCTTGAGCAGGGCGTACCCCATCTCGTCCGAGCGCGCGGACGTCACGAAGGTCACGTCCATTCCTTGTGAGTACTCGACCTTGTCGAACTCGATCTCGGGGAACACGGTCTGCTCCGCGAGCCCGAGGCTGTAGTTCCCGCGGCCGTCCAGCTTGCTCTTCACACCGCGGAAGTCGCGGATACGAGGCAGGACGACGCTGATCAGGCGATCGGTGAACTCCCACATGCGATCGCGGCGCAGGGTGACCGCGACGCCGATCGGCATGCCTTCACGCAGCTTGAAGCCGGCGATCGACTTCTTGGCCTTGCGGACGGTGGGCTGTTGACCGGTGATCGAGGCCATTTCTCGAACGGCGGAGTCGATCCGCGCCTTGTTCTCGACGGCCCCCTTGCAGCCCATGTTCACCACGACCTTGGTCAGGCGAGGGGCCGCCATGTGGTTCCCGATCTCGAAAGACTCGAGGAGGCGGGGCAGGATCTCCTGCTCGTACTTGTCTTTCAGTCGCGCAGCCATCTCAGGCCTCCACCTTTCTCTTGCGCGTGCCCTTCCCGGACTCCGCGTCGAACAGCATCACGTTGCTCGCGTGGATCGGGCACTCCTCCTGAACGCGCTCGCCCTGGGGGCTCTGCTGCGTCGGCTTCCGGTGCTTCCAGCGCAAGTTCACGCCCTCGACGACCACCTGGGTCTTCTTGGTGATGACGCGCCGGACCTCTCCGGTCGTTCCCTTGTCGTTGCCGGCGATCACGACGACGGTGTCTCCACGACGCACGTGCATCACACCACCTCCTGAGCCAGGGAGACGATCTTCATGAAATTGGTGTCCCGCAGCTCGCGGGCCACGGCGCCGAAGATGCGCGTGCCCTTCGGGTTGTTCTCCGCGTCAACGATCACCATGGCGTTGTGGTCGAAGCGCACGTAGGAGCCGTCCTCGCGTCGGGTGTTCTTTCTCACGCGAACGATCACGCCTCGCACGATGGTGCCGGGCTTGACCTCCGATCCGGGAATCGAGCGCTTTACGGAGCACACGACCACGTCACCCAGACTCGCGTAGCGCCGGTGCGTGCCGCCGAGGACCTTGATGCACTGGGCTCGCTTCGCGCCGGTGTTGTCGGCGACGTCGAGCATCGTCTGCATCTGGATCATTCGGTGACCTCCTCGAGGTGGCTCGCGACGTCACCGCCATGCACGGCGCCCTGCTCGAACTTGCTCTCGGTCATCACCCGAACCAGGCGCCAGCGCTTGTTCTTCGAGAGCGGACGCGTCGACGCGATCTCCACGAGATCCCCGACATGCGCCTCACTCTTCTCGTCGTGCGCCATGTACTTCTTGTGACGGCGCACGAACTTGCCGTACTTCAAGTGCCTGAAGGTCCGCTCGACGAGCACCGTGATCGACTTTTGCATCGAATCACTGGTGACGGTGCCCCGGAGGGTCCGGCGGTCGTTCCGTGTCGTCGTCATGAGCGCGGCTCCTGTCCTCGAACTCCGGCCTGCCGTTCGTGCAAGATCGTGGTGATCCGCGCGATGGTCCGGCGCAGGGTCCGGACCTTTGCGGGGTTGGACGACGTCTCGGTCGCGGCCTGGAAGCGCATGTCGAAGAGGTTCTTCTTCATGCCCTTCAGGTCGAAATCGAGCTCGGCGTCCGTCTTGCTCCTGACTTCCTCGATCTTCATGGCTATCAGGTAGTGGGAAGACGGCTGATCATCTTCACTTTTATGGGCATCTTGTGCGCGAGCCGCTTGAAGGCGAGCTTCGCCTTGTCTTCGGTGACACCGCCGAGCTCGTACATGATCGTTCCCGGCTTGACCACGGCGGCCCAGTAGTCGACTTCGCCCTTGCCCTTACCCATCCGTGTCTCGGCGGGCTTCGACGAGACCGGCTTGTGCGGGAAGATGCGGATCCAGATCTTGGCCTGACCTTCGGTGGCGCGGTTGGCCGCGACTCGACCGGCCTCGATCTGGCGGCTCGTGATCCAGCCTCCGTCGAGCGCCATCAGGCCGAAGTCACCGAAGGCCACGGTGTTCCCGCGGCTGGCGCGACCCTTGATCCGGCCGCGCTGCACCTTGCGGTACTTCGTTCTCTTGGGCATCAGGGCCATGACTCAGTCCCTCCGCCTTCCCGGGCCCGAACGACGCGGCGGCGGCGAGGTCGGCGCGCGCATCCCGCGCAGCGACTCGGCCGGACGGCGGAAGTCGATCTTCTCGCCGACGTCGATGTTGCCTTTGTAGATCCAGACCTTCACGCCGATTATCCCGTAGGTGGTCCTCGCCTCGGCCGTGCCGTAGTCGACGAAGGCCTGCAGCGTGGACAGGGGGACGCGCCCCTCGCGCTCCTTGGCCGTGCGCGCCATGTCGCCGCCGCCCAGCCGGCCGTTGATCTCGACCTTGACGCCCAGGGCTCCGGCCTGCGTCGTCGTCTGGATGGCCTTCTTGATCGCGCGGCGGAAAGCCATGCGCTTCTCGAGGGCCTCGGCCACGAGCTCGGCCACGAGCTTCGCCTCGAGCTCCGGGCGCTTGATCTCGCACACCGTCAGGTGGCAGGTCATGCCCGTGATCTTCTTGAGCTGCTCCTTGAGCTGATCGACACGCACGCCCTTGCGGCCGACGAGCACGCCCGGACGCGCCGTGTGGACGATCACGTTGACGGCCTCGCCGGTGCGCTCGATCTCGATGCGCGGGATCCCGGCCGCCTTGTACTCCCTGAAGATGTACCTGCGGATCTTCTCGTCCTGGAGCAGGAACTTCGCGAAGTCCTTCTTGTTGGCGTACCAGCGCGCCCGCCACGGCTCGATGACGCCGATGCGGTATCCCGAGGGGTGTACTTGCTGGCCCATCAGACGTCCTCGCCCATGTCTTGGTGCTCGCTGACGACTACCGTCAGGTGGCTGGTGCGCTTCCGGTAAGGCATCGCTCGACCCTGCGGGCCGGGACGCCAGCGCATCCGGTTGTTGAGGAGAGGGCCGTCGTCGGCGCGGCAGTCGGAGACCACCAGGCGGTTGACGTCCACGTTCGCGTCCTGGCTCGCGTTCGCGATCGCCGAGCGGAGGACCCTGAGATAGAAGGCTGCCGCCCGCTTCGGGGAGAACTCGAGCTCCTCGAGGGCGCGGTTGGCCGACGCGCCGCGGATGACGTCCGCGATCAACCGCGCCTTGCGAGCCGTGAGGCGCGCGTAGCGGTGCTTGGCGACGAACGCCGTTGCTTCCTGGGTGGTAGCCATCACCGAGCCGGCTTCTTGCCGTCCTTCTTGTTCGTGTGGCCGCGGAA
>JAJDET010000020.1 GCA_029259655.1 Planctomycetota bacterium | reverse complement strand
CGCGAGGCGAAGGCGGCCGCGCGGCTCGTCCACCCGCATATCGCGACGGTGTACGACGCGACGCCCGAGGTGATCGCGATGCAGCTCGTCGGAGGGACCACGCTCGCCGAGCGCGGACGGTCCGACCCGCGCTCGCTCGCGGCCCTGATCCGCGACGCCGCGCTCGCGATCCACTTCGCGCACGGCGAAGGCATCGTTCACCGGGACCTGAAGCCCGGGAACCTGATGGTCGAGGAGACCGACCGTCCGCACGTCTTCGTGATGGACTTCGGCCTCGCGAAGGAGCGCGCCGTCGACTCCTCGGTCTCGCTCAGCGGAAGCATCATCGGCACGCCTGCCTTCATGGCGCCGGAACAGGCGGCCGGGCGGACGACCGAGGTGGGACCGCGCACCGACGTGTACGGGCTCGGTGCGACGCTCTACGCGTGCCTCGCTGGACGACCTCCCTTCGAGCACGAGGACGTCTACCAGCTCCTGCGACGCGTCGTCGAGGAGGATCCGCCGCCGCTGACCGCGCTCGTTCCGCGCATCGATCGCGACCTCTCGATCATCGTGCAGCAGTGCCTGGAGAAGGACCCGTTGCGGCGCTACGCCTCCGCACTGGCGCTGGCCTCCGACCTCGATCGCTGGCTCTCCGGCGAGCCGATCCAGGCGCGCCCACCGTCCGTTCTCTATCGGTTCCGGCGCTTCGTGTCGCGCCGGCAAGGGGCCGTGATCGTGGGGGTCGTCGCCGCTCTCCTCGCATTCCTGGTGGCGTTGCCGTTCCTCGTCCAGGAGCGCGCGCGACGTGAGAGCGCGGAGCGCGTCCTCGTCCTCTCCGAACGAATCGTGGAAGCGTTGCGGGACGCGCGTTCCGCGCGAACAGCGGGTGCGGGGCGCGAGAGCGCTCACTGGGAGATCCTCGAGGAGGCCGCGAACGAGTGCCGCGCGTTCCTCGACGAGACCGAGCTGGGACACGTGTGGTTCTTCCTGGGCGAGCTCCGGCGTGAACAGGGCCGATACGAAGAGGCGCTCTCTGCGTTCGACCGCTCCGAGGAGCTCTCGCCCGACCTCGAGAACCTCCCGCGTGAGCGCGGCCTGACGCTCGCGGCGCTCTACCGCTCGGGGGTGGCGATCGGGAACGAGGGGCCGCTGCCGGAGCTCGATACCTGGCGCGAGAGAGGTGCGGGTGACCTCGCTCGTGCGCTCGAGGTCGCTCCGGATCGGCTCACGCTCGACTGGCTGTACGCGGCGGGACAGCTCGCCTGGCTCGAGGGGGACCTGGATCGCGCGATCGCCCTGCACCGAGAGGTCACGGAGATGGACGGAGCCCATCGCCAGGCGCATCTGTCCCTGTCGCGGCTGTACCTGCTCGTCGATCGCGTCGATCTGGCGATGCGTCACGGTGTCCTCGCGTCCGACCTCTTGCGCGGGATCGGACCGGCCTACGTCACCGGGCAGGTGCGTTCCGCATCCGGTGAGCCGATCCTGCCGTCGCAGGAGCTCCTTCCGCTCATGGGAATGCGCGAGCTCCTGGTCGACTTCAGCCTCCTGCTCCAGCTCGATCCGGGCGAGGCGAACACGTACGGGCTGCGTGGGCAGGTGCTCGTGCGCAATGCGCTGCGTGCGATCGCGGCGGGGGACCAGGACCGTGCTCTGGGGAGCCTCGACGACGCGATCATCGCATTCGACGCCGCGCTGGGCGTCGAGGCGGGCCATGCGCCCGCGCTCCTGAGCCGAGGCGTGAGTCGCACGCTCCTCGGGCGGGCGCTCGCGGGTGCGGGCGAGTCGAGCCGTTCCGCGGCGGCTTTCTCGCTCGCCGGAGCCGACTACCGGGAAGCGATCGCGGCCGACGGTGGGCTCGCCGCTGCGCACTTCGACCTGGCTCTCCTCGAGCAGCATCGCGCGAGGCTCGAGCGAATGGCGCTGCGCCCGGATCGCGCCGGACTCGCGCGTGAGCGTGCGCGAACGAGCGCTCACGCGGCGCTCGCCTCGTCGGACGTCGATCACCCTTTCCGCGAGCGCTTCGCCGAGCTCGCTCGGGAGCTCGACTGAGTCAGAGCTGCTTCAGGGCCTCGGCGACGTCGACCAGGTTGCGCTTCAGCTTCTTGCGCTTGATGACCTTGATCTCCGGGTTCTTCCCGGTGAGTGCCTCCAGATAGGTCGTCAGGTCGAGCCCCGGATGCGTCTCGTTGAGGATCGCCCAGGCCCCCGTGACGAACGGAGCCGAGAAGGACGTCCCCGACAGCACGAGACTGGATCCCGTCAGCGAGCTGGCGTCGATGCCGGAGCCCGGCGCCCACAGGGCGAGCCTCTCGTGCGAGTTGGAGAACTTCCAGATCGTGTCTCCCTTGTCCGCCATCGTGGCCGCGACCGGCACGACGGAGTCCACACAGGCCGGATAGGAGAGTCCGTACTTGCTGCCCGCGTTTCCGGAGGCGGAGATGACCGCGATGTCCTCCTTCCAGAGGAGCTTCACGATGAGCGCGGTCTCCGGGAAGTTCTTGTCACAGGCGTCGACGTCCTTGTACAGGTCCCCCCGCAGGCTGATGTTCACAGCGACGATGTTGCGTGCGTTGGTCGGGAGTCCCGCCGAGTCGAGGACGTGATCCTCGTACACGTGCTCGAGAGCTCGCAGGACGTCGACTTCCCAGATCGTCTCGACTCCGCCGGGGTAGGACGAGACGCGGATCGTGATCAGGTTGGCCCGCGGATCGACGCCCGTCATCGACGGTGATTCACCGGCGATCAGAGCCGCGACGTGAGTGCCGTGGCTCATCTCCGTCATCCCGCTCCACGGCCCGCCCGGCGCCGGGTCGCCGGGATCGATCTCGATCGTGTCCGCGTCCTCTCCCCAGGCGAAGTGGCTGCCGGCCACGACCCTCTCGCCGAAGAACCCCTCTCCGTAGTCGATACCGTTGTCGATGACGACCACGGTCACGGCCTCCTCGACCTTGGGGAGCACGAGCGGCACCCCGGCTCGTTCCTTGGCCTGTTCGAGCAGGTAGGGATAGGCGCGCGGGCCCCGCGTGATCTCGAGGCGCGAGCTCATCCGAAACGACGTCGGCTCGAAGGAGGGAACCTCGCCCACCTCCTCCGCGGCCTTGTCGTCGAACAGCGCCTCGAGCGCTTCGATCACCTTCTCGTTCGCTCCGACGGCAACGTAGGGGATGGCCTGGAACGAGTGCGCCGAACGCCGGACCGTGCGGTCGACACTCTCCAGGAAAGCCACGAGCTCTCCCTGCTGTGCGGCCAGGACCTCGGTGACCGAGTCGTCCTGCAGCACCTCACGTGTCCACTCTCCGACCGTCTCACCGACCGGGAGTCCGATGAGCACGGGGATCTTCCCATCTCGCCCGATGGCTGCCTTCGCTCTCGCGAACTCCTCTGCGAACGGCATCTCTCGCGCTGCGTGACGTATCGCCGGAGCGGGCCCCGTGGGCTTCTGAGATCGCGCCCAGATCAGAGACGCGAGCACCAGGATCCCGCTCGTCGCGAGCAGGAATTGCGCTCGAACGGACATGACCCCTAGCCCTCCCAGTCGAGGACGGAGAAGCCGGTGTGCAGGCCGTAGTACTCGAACATGACCCGCGCGCGCTGCCACGGGCTACCGTCGAGGCGGTTGCCGAAGTCCACGATGCTCGGCTTCGGGTGTCCGCCGAGCGGACTCGACTCTCCCCGCTTGGGGTAGACGTAGGTCGGGGCGTAGTAGATCAGGTCTTCTTCCGTGTCCGGGTCGTCGTCCCCGTTGATTTGACCGCTGACGGTCACGGTGTTGCCCGTGAAGGTGAACGTGATCTCGGTCGTCAGGTCCGGATCGATGGGGGCAGAGTGCGGCGTGTTGCTGCTGTTGGTGAAGTAGTTCCCGGCGATGTCTCCTACCTCGATCGCCTGGCTCTCGGTCGGCTCGATCGTGAACGTGACGGAGTTCTGGTTCTCCTCGTAGCCGATCGCAGCGAAGGAGATCGGCTCCGTGTCACCGGGGATCAAGAACAGCCTGCACCGGCCGAGCGAGCCGGTTCCCATGCCTCTGCCGGGCCCGTTCCCGATCTGGATCGCGGCGGGCACCGCGGCTGCGAAGAGAAGGACTCCGAGCGGGAGCCACGTCGATCTCGTTGTCGTTTTCATGTTGTTACCTCAATCGGTCTCACTTCTCTGATGCTGAACGATGGGGCGAGAGGGACGCACGCCCAGGTCGGGCTGTCGCGCGTCCGGTCGGTGGGGGACGCGCGTCGTGGGGCGCAGCGCTCGGAGAGCGGTGCGATAGCCCCCGCCCCTCACCATGCGCTCCAGGTGGAACTTGCCGCGGATCTCCCGGTCGGCGCCCACGAATTCGACTCCGGTCAGGTCGTCGCGTCGCCAGTCGCGACACCACTCCCAGACGTTCCCGAGGGTGTGGTGCAACCCGAAAGGGTTCGCCTGGAGGGCGCCCACCGGAGCGTGGAGCACGTAGCCGTCGGACGGTGAGACGGGAGTGCTGCTGCTGGCGACCAGGAACGAAGCATCGCCGAAGTTTGCCGAGCCGAGGAGCGCTCTCGGTTCGTCCCCGAAGACGTAGCGCCCGACCGTTCCGGCCCGGGCGGCGTACTCCCACTGCGCCTCGGTGGGAAGCGTCAGGTCGAGGGTCGCGAGGACGCTCCTCGCGTCCTCATAGCTGACGTTCTCGACCGGGTTCGCCCGTGTGATCTGCCGCGTTCCGACGGCGTGGTGGCCCGCCACGTAGGCGCTCGGCGTCTCCCGCGTGACGCACCACCACTGACCCTGGGTCATCTCGTACTTCGAGAGGAAGAACGCGCCCAGCTCGACGTCGACCCAGTCCCGGGGATCGTACTTCTCGCCCTCGACGTCGTCCGCCTCCATCCCCATCCGAAACCGTCCGGCCGGGATCAGCACCAGTACGATGCCCGTCCTCGGCTCGATCTCGTACCCGCCCTCCACTCTGGGCACGGGACGCTCCCCGGACGCGACGTGCCAGAACTCCCACAGCCCGCCCTCCTCGTTCACACCGAGAGGGACAAGCCCGAACTGACGCTCCAGGACGAGGCCGTCGTAGAGCTCGGAGAGTCCGACGTCCCGGATGCACTCGATCCAGGCCTCCGTGTTGTCGACCATTGAGACGCGCTCGGCGCGGCGATACTCCTCGAGCCGGAGACGCGTCCACGCGACCCAGCCGCGCGTCTCGTCGAAGAGGTCACGCAGCATCTCGTCCTCGGTCGCTTCGAGCCCCTTCTCACCTTCGGAGGGGAGCTCGTCTTCCATGCGAGCCGACGTGAAAGGGTCGTCGAGGAGTCGGAGCTCGTGCTCGATCACGTCCAGCGACCAGCCGCGGAGCTCCGCGTCCTCCCGCGGCATTCCGGCCACGAGCGCCTCGGTCCCCTGTCTGCGCCCCTCTTCGTAATCCCGGCGGGCGCTTGCCCTGTGGTACTTCGCGGTCCCGTATTCGGCTTCGTCGTTCGCAGCGTGTGCGACAGCAGGTCCCAGGGGAGCCGTCGGCCGCAGCTCCTCGACCTCGTCGAGAAAACGCTCCATCTCCTGGATGGACTCCGCACGCGCCGGCCACGAGCTCGTCGCTCGCGCGATGTACGCGGCCAGCAATCGCTCGCGCTGGGCCTCGGCCTTCTGTCTTTCCTGGAACGCGACCACGAACCCGCTGCCGGCGAGGACGAAGACGACGACGACGGCAGCAGCGGCGATCATCGGGTTGCGCGCGACCCACTTCCCGATCTCGGCAACCGGGCCCGTCGCGTAGACCGGCACGACACGGCGATCGAGGAACGCGCGGAGGTTCTTCCCGAGCGCTTCGAAGCTCTCGAACCGGTCGCGCCAGTTGCGCGCCATGGCCTTCTCGGCGACGGCGACGAGCTCGGGCGGTGCGTCCGGGGCGAGCTCGGCGATCGGCACCGGCGGTCCCTCCAGGACCTTGTCGAGTGTCTCCATCGGCCCGGAGTCGCGCTCGTCGAGGTAGGGGACGCGTCCGGTGAGCAGGTGATAGAGCATGGCGCCGACGGAGTAGACGTCCGAATGCTGCCCCAGCTCGTTCAGGCGTCCGGCCGCCTGCTCCGGCGACATGTAGTTGATCGTCCCGATGATGTCGCCGTCCTTCGTCAGGAGCGGCGACCCCGTCTGCGACAGCTCGCGCCGTCTCGACGAGTACACCTCGGCCGTCTCACCGACCGCAGTGTCGATGCGGATGTCCTTCGTGTCCGCGCGGTCGATGACGTGCGCCAGCCCCCAGTCCATCACATAGACCTCGCCGAAGCGGCCGACCATGACGTTGGCGGGCTTCAGGTCCCGGTGGAGGACGCCCTTCGATGCGGCGTAGGACATCGCGTCGCAGATGCGGAGGAAGAGCTCGAGGACGCGCGTGAGCGGCCAGGCCTCGTCTCCGTCCCGGTGGCGGCGGAAGACCTCGCTCAGCGTGTCCCCCTTCACGAGCTTCATCGTGAAGAAGAGCCGGCCCGCGGAGTCGAGGCCGATCTCGTGCACGGGGACGACGCCCGGATGGTCGAGCTGCCCCGTGATCTGGGCCTCCTCGAGGAAGCGCGTCATGCGGCGCAGGCGCGCCGTGGAGCCGGGCTGGTCGTCGCGGTCGAGCATCGCCTTGCGCGCGAGCCGGCGGCGGAGCTCGCGGTCCCAGACGCGCTCGACGACGCCCATGGCGCCCCGGCCGACCTCGTCCACGAACTCGTAGCGCTCGCCGGTACCGTGGCGCGCGAACTCCTCCATCACGCGCTCCTCGACGTGCATCCCGGCGTCGGAGTCGAGCGTGACCTCGGGGTCCACGCCGCTCCCCACCTGCGCCCGCAAGAGCTCCGCGAGGCTCCCGCCGCCACCCGCCGGCGGCTTCTTCAAGAGCGCCTGGGCGAGCTGCCAGTTCTCCCAGTGTGACTCCAGACCGGTTCTGTGGTCGGGGTGGCGCTCGCAGAGCTCTGCGAACGACACGTCGTCCTCGTCACCATCGCGGATGAACTCCGCGAAGATGCGCTGGGATTCCTCCGAGGGTTCCTCTTCCCTCAAGTCCGCACCTCTCCAACTAGAATTGTACCGGCCGGGCGAGTTCTCGAAACCCGCCCGGCATCCTCCCTCCATGAACAATGCTACGAGGAGGGGCGGGAGGGGGAGATGCGAAGCTCGGATCGCAGAAAAACCCTCGATCCGCCCGCTTCTCGGCGAGGATGACGAGACCCTTCCCCGACATGCCGATTCACCTGAAGCGAGCTTACGAGGAACCGGCGAAGGCGGACGGCTGGCGCGTGCTCGTCGAGCGTCTGTGGCCGCGCGGCGTCGCGAAGGACGCGGCTCTTATCGACGAGTGGGTGAAGGACGCTGCTCCGTCGACCGAGCTGCGCAAGTGGTTCGGACACGACCCGGCGAAGTGGGAGGAGTTCCGCGCGCGCTACTTCGCCGAGCTCGACGATCGGCCGGGCATCCTCGACGAGCTGGCGCGCCGCGCGAAGAGAGGCAAGGTCACCTTCGTGTACGGCAGCCGCGAGACGCGGTTCAACGCGGCCGTCGCACTGCGCGAGTACCTCGGCGGAAAATAGTACCCGCTCGGTTTCAGGCCGACGGTCGCGCTTGCCGATGCCGTCGGATGCCCACGGTCTCCGAGCTGCTCCACGGGTCCTGCGGCGCCTGCGAGCGGCCGCTCGGGCGCGGTCGTGTGAGCTGTCTCTACTGCGGCTGGGAGCCCGACCGGCCCGACGCGGCCTACGGCGCCGTCGTGCGGGAGGGGAGCTATCACGAGGGAGCGATCCTCGGCCGCTTCGTGCTCGCGACGGTTCTTCTCGGACCGATCGGCGTCGCGCTCGCTCGGACCGGGCTCGAGGAGGACGCGCTCGCCCTGCTCGGGATTGCAGCGTTTCCGCTGCTCCTCGGTCCGGGTGTCGTGCTCGTTCAGCTCCTGCGCCGATCGCGCGGGGCCATCGAGGTGACGCAGGAGGGAATTCGTCGAGGTGGAGAGCTCCTGCGCTGGAGCGACTTCACGCGAGCCGCCGTCCACGGGGGCTTCGCCGGCGACTCCACGTGGGCGATCGGGTACGGGCGCGTGATGGGAATGATCCGCGGTCCGATCGGGACCATGGTGAAGCCCGTGCAGCTCGCACTCGCGGTCCTGTTCTTCCCGTTCCTCTTCATCGCCTTCGTCGTGATCCCCGGGATCGGCCTCCTCACGCCCTGGGGCACGCGCGTCGTCCTCGATCGCAGTCGCGGCGACCGACTCGTCCTGCGCGACCTGGACGACCCGACGAGCTTCGTGAACGCCTGCCTGGCGAAGATCGAGGGGCCGTCGTCCGCTACTCGGGGTCGCCGCTGAGGATCCAGCCGGCCCACTCGGCCACGGAAGCGCCCCGTTCTCGCAGCGTCTTCTTGGCCTGCCACAGGGCAGCGGCTTTCGAGAGCCCGCCCTCCCAGAGGTGAGCGTAGAAGAGCTCCATCAGCGAGCGCGTCTTCTCGTCGTCCACTCTCCACAGAGACGTGATCGCCGTGCGAACGCCCGCGGCATGCAGCGCGCTCTGGAGTGACTGGATGCCCTGCCCCGCCCGCCGGACTCCGACGTTCGTCTCGCATGCACTGAGCACGGCGAGCTCGCAGCCTGTGAGGTCGATGAACGCGAGCTCTCCCGCGGTGAGGATGCCCGGGACGCTCCCTGATTCGTCGCGGCCTTCGTTCGCCCCGCTGAGCGCGAGCCCGCACAAGGTTTCCGGCGAGAAGCCGCGCAGGTCGTTGGCGCGCATGTCTTCCGGTGCGAACCATCCGTGCGTGGCGACGTGAAGGAACCGCGCGCGCGGCAAGAGCTCGGCGAGCCGCGGCTTTCGCGCCTCGGAACCGGACAGGACTCGCGGCTCGCGCTCGAACTCCATCTCGAATCGTTCCGCCACCGAGTGCAGCTCCGCCGCGGCGCCCGGAAGCTCGGGGAACCGTTGGCCGGCGCCATAGTCGATGGAGCCGACCAGCACGAGCTCCGGCTCCGGATCTCGAGACAGCTCGCGTCCATGGAGGAGACGGGCGAAGGAGACCTCGTTCTGGACCACGAGCGAGTCCCCGAGGACGCCGTCGGCCCATGGGAGTGCGTCCAGCGGAACGAGGAGCAGGGAATCGTCGGCAACGATGTACAGGCGCGTTCTCTCCCCGATCCGGGCCAGTACCGGATCGAGGACGAGGTTCCGCAGGGCTTCGCCGGCCAATGTCGTGTCGGCGGCGTTGCCGGAGATTCCGACTCCTATGCCGCGCGCAGTGACGGGGCTTCCGATCGAACGCCGCCACCGGAGGACGGTGTCCTCGATCGCCGCGGCAGGTCCGAGCTCCACGCGCTCGACGGCACCGTCCGAAAGGACCACGAGCGCGAGCAGGGAATCCACGATTGCCAGCTTTCCGAAGTCTTCGGTCACGGGCATTCGCCGTTCGTAGCGAAAGAAGGAGATGGCCGCCTCGTCCGGGCCCATGGCGGAAGCGAGGTTCTCCGGCGTGATCCGCCGCGAAGGGGCCGCGCCTGCGAAAGCTCGCTCTCGCAGCTCACGCTCCAGCCGATCTCGCTGGCGCAGCAGCTGCTGCAGGCGTGTTCGCCATGCGACAGTGTCTCCCGGCGACGCCGGCCCTGATGACCCGAGGTCGTGGATTCTCGAGCGTTGTACCGCGACCTCGTGGGCGAGCTTCCGTTGCTCGGGCCGCCGCGCGACGGCCAGCGCGAGCTCGGAGCTCGCGACGGATGCGTGCCGCAGATGCTCGAGGGTCGCGAACACCTCGCCGAGGAGCGGATCCTCCTCGCCGAGGATCGAGAGGGTCTCCGAGAGCCCGCGGAGCTCGACACGGGCGCCCGCGCGCGCGAGGTGAGGTGCGGCGAGGTACAGGTCGCGGGCTCGCTCACCCTGCCCGGCGAGGAGCTCCGCCGCGAGGCTGCGCACTCGCTCCTCGTCACTCAGGGTGTGGAGCATCTGGATGAGATCTCGCTTCGTGCGCAAGAGCTCGGGGTTCGCCGGATCCAGGAAACCCGACCGCGTCTCGTGAGCGGATTCCAGGAGCTCGAGTGCTCGGGCGTGTTCGCCGAGCGCCCATCGGGTCCAGGCCAGACTCTCCATCGCACTCAGGCGATGAGGGTGTTCCTCGGGCAACGTCCGTTCCCAGATGGAGAGCACGTCTCGCTGAAGCTCGAGGGCGCCGTCGAGGTCTCCGTGGTCCAGGAGCATCGAAGCCAGGTTGGTCTTCGTGCGAAGTAGATCCGGGTGATCATCCGGGACAGCTTGTCCGAGCGAATCCACCACCGCCTCCTGCAGGTCGCGTGCCCGTTCGTCGCCCGCCTCCCAGAGCATCGCGAAGTAGTTGTTCCGTGCGAGAGAGAGCTCCGGGTGGTCCGCCGACACGCTCTCTTCCCACCCGGTCAACGCCTCCTCCATGAGGGCCAGGGCGCCCTGATCGTCTCCGACCGCCGCGCGCAGGGCCGCGACGTTCACCTTCGTTCCCAGGAGGTCGGGATGCAGGGGGGCCTGGTGGAGCTCGCGCGTGGCGAGGACGTCCTCGAGGAGGGCGAGGGCTCCGGCCGGGTCTCCGAGGGCTCCACGAACATTGGCCAGCCCCGCCTTTGCCGTGAGGAGATCCACATCGTCAGGCGGGAACGTCCGGATTCCCTTCGATACGGCCTCGCTGAGCAACCGACGAGCGGACTCGAGATCGCCGAGCGCGTAGTACGCGATTCCGAGGTTGGTCCGCGAGCGATGGACGTCGCGGTGGTCCGGCGGGAGCGTGCTCAGAAAGGCCGCGTGGGTTTCCTCCTCCAGCGCGAGAGCTCCCGTGAGGTCGCCGCTCGCCCTCGTGAGCGCGGCGAGGTTCCCGCGCAGACCCATGAGGTCGGGGTGATCCTCCGGCAGGAGCGTCAGGGCGCGCTCGATCATGGCCCGGGCTCCGTCCAGATCGCCGATGTCCACCCGGACCAGCGCGGCGTTCTGCAGTGCGGCTGAGACTCCGGGGTGCTCCGGACCCAGGACTCGCTCACGGTAAACGATCCCGTGTTCGGAGAGCGCGAGGGCGGTCTCGATGTCTCCGAGCTCGGAGGCCACGGAGGCGAGCTCCCAGCCGACGCGCGCCACCTCGGCACTGAGCTCGGCTCCCGGAGCGGATTCGAGCTCGCGACGAACCTGTGCGACTAGGTCGAGGGCCTCCGCGATACGTCCCTCCCGCCACATGACGCGGATCTCGTCGAGCGCCTCGCGGGCCGCGCGCACCATGCGTCGCGTCCACTCGTTTTCCGGAGCAGCGACACAGTGGACCGCCAGGCTTCCGCGCGCGGACGGAACAGAGAAGCCCACGACGATGTGCAGCTCCTGGTCGGGGAAGACCTCGACGAGCGTCGTCGGAGGGTCCGGGGAGAGCGGTATCCCCTGCGCGTTCTTCACGCGCACGTATCCTCCCCGTGTCTTCGACTCGGCCCGGACGTAGAGCGTCCCTTCGAACTCGACCGTATAGGTGAGCTCGCCCTGTTCACCAGGCTCGAGCGTCAGCGCCGCGACCTTGTGGAGCGGATCGTCGGGATGAACTTCGAACGCGGGTTGCTGGGCGAAGCCGAGCGCGAGAATCGCGAGCACGCTCACTCCACCATCGTACCGAGAAACGCTGAAACGGAATCGGGCGGCCGCTCAGGGAAGCGACCGCCCGACGTTTTCCTCGCGCCCTGGTGAGGTCTGCTACCTCATGTCGAGCACGCCCAGACCGTCCCCGAAGGGATCCTGTAGAGTCCAGGTCAGGAGGTTGTAGTTGATGTCCGTGGAGATCTCGGTCGTCCACGAACGGGTGTCGTCGTCGCACAGGACGCCGAGCGCCAGGGCAGCACTACCGCGCAACGCGGGCTCGGCATCGGTGTCGTTCATCAGCGCGATCAACGGCGCGATTGCGGCCGCGTCGCCCAGGACCCCGGCGGCCGAGACGAGCGCGACCTGCTCCTCGACCTCCTCGGCGTCCTCGACGGCGTCGAGCAGATCGAGCACGGCTTCCTCGTCGCCGAGCAGCCGCAAGGCGATCGAGACGGAGCCGCGCAGCATCGGGGAGAGCTCCTCCTCGTCGAGGACGGCGCGCAGCGCGTCCGCCGACTCGCGGGCTCCCATCATTCCCAGCGAGAGCGCCGCGTAACTGCGAAGCTCGTCGGGCTGGTCGTCCTC
>JAJDET010000190.1 GCA_029259655.1 Planctomycetota bacterium | reverse complement strand
CGCCGGCTACAGGTCAGAGGCAAACTTCGAGGCGCTCGAGAAGCGCGGCGTCGACGCGCTCGTCTCCCTGGGCCGACGTGAAGATACGCGAGAGAAGGCGACGTGCACCGGGCCGGCGACGAAGCGAATGGGCGAGAGGCTGGAGAGCGAAGGGGGGCGCAGGCGATTCAAGACTCGCAAGCACATCGTCGAGCCAGCCTTCGGGTGGGCCAAGCACGTGCTTGGCTTCCGAGCTTTCTCGATGCGCGGGCTGGCGATGGCGAGGGCCGAGTGGGACCTCGTCTGCGCGGCGCTCAACCTGCGTCGAATGAGCGCCAGAACTCTGCTTGCGTAGGCAACCGAGGCGGCAATCCGGGCGGAACCGTCCCCGCCCGAGTCACTTCGAGGCCCCTCTGGCCAAGAATGAGGCGTCGAAAAGGCGTCGGATGTCTGAAGCACGAGCGGATGCGCGCGTCGCTCTCACCCTCGCGACCCGTGACGCAGACTCCTAGCGCTCCGTCCCGACGGACGGACGGCGCGAGATGCGAACGCCGGCGGCACTCGCTTGGTACGCGGCGAGCCCTGTGGAAGAGTGGCCGTCCGTGAAGGACGACCGCTACCCGCTGTTCGCCGTGTTGTACGCCGGCGCGGCGATCCTGGAGCAGGCGCAGATGGGCACCGCCTTCGGTGCCAACGCGGGGACCGCAGCTCTCGTCGCGGCCGTGGCGACGCTCTTCTTCCCGCGCTCGGTGCTCGCGCTGGCGGCGCTCGTCCTCGCGCAGACCGCGCACTTCGCGATCGCGATGCCGGACATCCCGAACGCCGGGCTCTTGCACCTCGCGCTCGGGTTAGCGGCGCTCCCGCTCCTGGTCGCGAGGACCGCGCGCGGTTCCGTCGACGGGCCCGCGTGGCTGGAGGGCTTCGCGCCCGTCGTCCGGGTCGGAGTGCTCGTCGTCTACTTCTGGGCGACGTGGCACAAGCTCAACTGGGACTTCTTCGACCCGGCGAACAGCTGTGCGGTCGCCCTGTACGCGAAGGTGCGCTGGGGGCTCCGGTTCTTGCCGCTGCCGCGGGCCGCGAGCATCGCGTGGCCGCTCATCATCGCGACGATCGTCGTCGAGGGCGGCATCCCGGCGCTCCTGATCTCGCGGCGGACGCGACACCTCGGTCTCGTGCTCGCGCTCGCCTTCCACTTCGTGCTGGGCTTCGGGACTTTCTACGCCTTCTCCGCGACGAAGGTGGCGGTGCTCGCGCTCTTCGTCTCACCTCGGGCGACCGGGAGCGGCCTGCGCCTGCGCACGTGGCGGGTCATCGTCTTGGTGGCGATCCTCGTCGCGGTCGGCATGCGACTCGGGTACTCGTGGCACGCCGAGCGCTCGATCCTCGCGAACCTCGCGGGGGTCCGCGCGATCGGGAACCAGTTCGGACAGAGACTGTGGTGGGCCTACCTGCCGCTACTCGTCGTCGCGATCCCCGTGCTGTTGCGAGCCGGAGACGCGAGGCCGGCCCGGGAGCTCTTCGCACACCGCCCGCGTATCCTCCTCGCGCTGCCCGTGGTCCTGTTCCTCAACGGCGCGACGCCGTACCTCGGGCTCAAGACGGAATACTCGTTCGCGATGTACAGCAACCTGCGCACGGAGGGCGGCGCGACGAATCACTTCGTGCCGTTCCAGCTCGAGCTCTCCGACCTCCAGCGCGACCTGGTCGAGATCGTCGAGTCGTCGCACGGAAGGCTCCATGCGCTGGCGGCGAGCCGGCAGGCACTCCCGTTCGCGGAGCTCCGCAGGCGCGTGGGGAAGGCTCTGGCGACTGGCGGCGACTTCTCGATCGTCTACTCCCGCGGCGGACGGCGTTTCGTCGTCCCCTCCGCGGCCGCGGACCCGGTCCTCGGTGCGCCCCTCGGTCTCGTCGAACGGAAGCTCTTGCGCTTCCGCTCGATCCCCTTCGAGAACGCCGGCTGCGCCCACTGAGGGCGCTCCTCCCGCGCAGCCACCCTCGCTCCGCGGATCGTCGTTACGCACGACTCTCGTCGGGCCTACGCAACGGTGCTAATCGAAGCAGGCGGCTCCTGATGTGCCAATGGGCATCGAGTCCACGACCAGGGAACGCGGGAGACGCTCGATGCACGTACTACCGTTGAACAGGAGCTCGTTTGCCCTCTTGGCCGTCGTGACCTCGTTGGCCGTCCTGCCAGGCGCAGGCTCTGCTCGAGGCGGTGAGCCCGGTGCACCACGCGACCTCGAGCGCGGGCGCTCCCTGTACGAGAGACATTGCTCCGTTTGCCATGGCGCTCAGGGTCGGGGAGACGGCAACGCGGCCTATCTCCTGTATCCCGCGCCGCGGGACTTCGGGAGCGGACGCTTCCGACTGGTCTCGACGCAGAACGGGGTGCCCACGCAACGCGACCTGATCGCCTCCATCCGGCGCGGCATGCCGGGTTCGGCCATGCCGCCCTGGGAGTGGCTCGCGGAGGAGGACCTCTGGAGCACGGCGCTCTACGTTCGCCACCTCTCGATCGAGGGACAGGTGGACGAGCTCCTTCGGTGGGCCGAAGTAGAAGAGGAAGAGCTCTCCGAGACGGAGGCGCGCGCCATCGTCGGCGAGAAGATGGTCCCCGGCGATCCGGTTCGTGTGGGGCCGCCCGCACCGAACGATCCGGTCACGCTGCATCAGGGGCGGAGGCTGTACCTCAAGTCCTGCGCGTCCTGCCACGGGGAAGACGGAAGGGGGAGCGGAGCCGTCAGCTCCTCGGGCGAGCTCGTGAACGAGGATGGCACACCGAGCTCCGCACGCGACTTCACCACGGGGATCTTCAAGGGCGGGACGACGCACGCAGACATCGTTCGGCGGATCGCGGGCGGGCTGCCGGGGAGCCCGATGCCCGCGACCGAGTTCGAGGGTCCCGGCGAGGTCGAAGCGGTCACCGCGTTCGTTCGGAGTCTCGTCAAACGGGGAGCGGAGGAGCGGGTCCTGCAGCGGCGCAGAACCGTGCCCGTGGCACGCGTGTCGGGAGAAGTGCCCATCGAACCGACCGATCCTTCCTGGGCCCGGTCCGAGGGAGTCTGGGTCGCGCTCATGCCGCTCTGGTGGCGCGACGAACGCGTGGAGGGCGTCGTGGCGCACGCCCTGCACGACGGCGAGACACTGGCCCTGCGACTCTCCTGGCGGGATCCGACCCGTGACGACGACGTCCTGGGCGCCCGGTCGTTCAGCGACGCGGCCGCGATCGAGATCTCGGTCGAGCGGGATCCGCCGCTGTTCGCGATGGGAGCGGCCGATCACCCGGTCGACATCGCGCTCTGGCGCGCGGCCTGGCAAGCCGACGCCCTCGCCGCGCAAGACATCCGGGATCGGTGGCCCGGGATGGTCGACGACGGCTTCCCCGACCTCGTCGGTGACCTGTTCGAGGAGTCGCTGACTGCGCGTGCGGTGGGGAACGGCCAATCGCTCGCCGCCCGACCCAGCGGGGCCGAGGCGCTCATTGCCCAGGGCTTCGGCACGGTCGGTCCACGCAGTGGCGCGCCTTCCTCCTGGAACGCACGCGGGACCTGGAACGACGGCTACTGGGACGTCGTGTTCTCGCGCTCGATGAGCGCGGAGATCGAAGGGGAAGTGTCGCTGTCCCCGGGGCTCTCCGCATTCCTCGCCTTCGCGGTCTGGGACGGCTCCTTCGGCGACCGGAACGGCCAGAAGTCCGTCAGCGTCTGGCACCGGCTGGAAGTGGCTCCCTAGCCGGCCATGGTCTCTCACGATCCCGATCGAACGCACGACGAGAGGAGATCCCCCTTGCGTACCGAACTGCCCCCCGAACCTCCCTCTCGCCGTCATTTCCTGGCGCTGATATCCGGAGGCGCGGCACTCGCGGCGATGCCCCTCGACGCTCTCGCCGGCGCGCTCGCACCGCTCCAGGGCGTCGACAATCCGCTCGCTTTCTACCCGGACCGCGGATGGGAGAAGATCTACCGCGATCAGTATCGCTACGACCGCACCTTCACCTGGATCTGCGCGCCGAACGACACGCACATGTGCCGCATGCGCGCCTTCGTGCGCAACGGCATCATGGTTCGGGCCGAGCAGAACTACGACAACGATCGCGTCGGAGACCTGTACGGCAACAAGACGACTGTGGCCTGGAACCCGCGCGGTTGTCCGAAGGGCTACACGTTCCAGCGACGCGTCTACGGTCCGTTCCGGCTCAGAGGACCTGTCCTGCGAAAGGGCTGGAAGGAGTGGGCGGACGCCGGCTTCCCGTCGCTCTCGGACGATCCGGCGCTCCGTTCGAAGTACATGTTCGACGATCGCGGGAACGACGAGTTCGTGCGCGTCTCCTGGGAGGAGGTCTCGGACTACGTCGCGGGGGGGCTGCTCGCGATCTCCGGCACCTACAGCGGCGAGGAGGGCAAGCGCAGGCTCGAGGCGGACGGCTACGAGCCGGAGATGCTCGAGCACTGGAAGGGGGCCGGGACCCGAACGATGAAGATCGGCTCGAACCTCCCGCTGCACGGCCTCGTCGGCAAGTTCGGACTGTTCCGCTTCGCGAACATGACCGGGCTCATCGACCACCACGTGCGTGGGACCAGTCCCGAGGACTCGGTCGGCTGCCGCGAGTGGACCGAGTACACGTGGCGCGGTGACCAGGCGCCCGGCCAACCGTTCGTCCACGGACTGCAGACGTCCGACATGGACATGAGCGATCTGCGCTTCTCGAAGCTCACGATCCAGATCGGGAAGAACCTGATCGAGAACAAGATGGCCGACTCGCACTGGCTCACCGAGCTGATGGAGCGAGGCGGCAAGATCGTCTGCATCACGCCCGACTACAGCGCGCCGTCCGCGAAGGCGGACTACTGGATCGGCGTCCGTTGCGGCCTCTCGGACACGGCCGTGCTACTCGGCATCACGAAGATCCTGATCGACCAGGACTGGATCGACGCGGACTTCGTGAAGCGCTTCACCGACTTCCCGCTGCTGGTGCGCACGGACACGCTGCGGCGGCTGCGGCCCGAGGACGTGATCCGCGGCTACCGAAACGTGGATCTCCACGGCGGGCCGTCCTTCGAGAAGCAGGCGCTCACGGACGAGCAGCGCGAGCGCATCGGCGACTTCACGATCTGGGACGTGCGCAAGGGCGCGGTCGTCGCCGTCTCACGCGACGACGTGGGAGAGCGCGCGAACCTGAACGCGGCGCTCGACGGCGTGTTCGAGGTCGAGACGGTCGATGGCGAGCGTGTCGAGGTCATGCCGGTGCTCGAGATGTACAGGCGGCACCTCGCCGACTACGACCTCGCGACGGTTTCCGAGATCTCCGGCGCGGACTCGGCGCTCGTCGAGCGACTGGCCCGGGACATCTGGGAGACGACGCAGGCCGGCGGCCCGGTCTCTCTGCACCACGGCGAGGGCACCAACCACTACTTCCACGGCACGCTCCACAACCGCGCCTGCTGGCTGCCGATGATGCTGACGGGCAACATCGGGAAGCACGGGGCCGGCGTCTTCACCTGGGCGGGCAACTACAAGGGTGCGCTCTTCCAGGCCTCACCCTGGTCCGGTCCCGGGGCCGGCGTCTACTCGCACGAGGATCCCTTCGCTCCCGTGCTCGACGAGAAGGCGCGCCTCACGCACCACCACCTGCGCAAGACGGTGAAGGGCGAGGACGTCGCCTTCTGGGGACACGGCGATCGCCCCCTGATCGCGAATACGCCGCAGGGGCGCAAGGTGTTCACCGGCTCGACGCACATGCCGACGCCGACGAAGTTGATGTGGTACAGCAACGCGAACTTCATCAACCAGGCCAAGTGGGTCTACGAGCTGATCGTGAACGTGTTCCCGAAGATCGACATGATCGTCGATCAACAGGTCGAGTTCACGGCGTCGGCCGAGTACTCGGACGTCGTGCTGCCCGCCAACTCGTGGGTGGAGTTCGAGGACCTGGAGATGGGAGGCTCGTGCTCCAATCCGTTCCTGCAGGTGTGGGGTGGAGACGGCATCGCGCCCGTGCACGACTCGCGCGACGACGCCGAGATCTTCGCCGGAGTCGGCCGGGCGCTCGCGAAGCGCACCGGCGACCGACGCTTCGCCGACTACTGGCACTTCATCACCGAGAAGAAGGCAGGCGTCTACATCCAGCGGGTGCTCGACTCCTGCACGACGACGACCGGACCCCAGGGCTCGTACCAGCTCGACAAGCTCCTCGCGGGGGACTACGGCGGCGAGCCGGGTGCGGCGCTCATGCTCTTCCGCACCTACCCGCGAGTTCCCTTCGTCGAGCAGGTGGACGACAGCGATCCATTCTTCACCGACTGCGGGCGGCTGGCCGCCTACTGCGACCTGCCCGAGGCGATCGACTACGGGGAGAACCTGATCGTCCACCGGGAGGGCACCGAGGCCACGCCCTATCTGCCGAACGTGATCGTCTCGTCGAGCCCCTACGTGCGCCCGAACGACTACGGCATCCCGCTCGACGAGATGGATCCCGACCTGCGGACGGTGCGCAACGTCAAGATGCCCTGGAGCCAGGTCAAGCACACCGTGAACCCGCTCTGGGAGCAGGGCTTCCGCTTCTTCTGCTCGACGCCGAAGAGCCGCCACACGACGCACTCGTCCTGGTCGACGGTCGACTGGCACTGGATCTGGAGCTCGGACTTCGGTGACCCCTATCGCCACGACAAACGCGATCCGGGGACCGGCGACCGCCAGATCCAGATGAACCCGCTCGCCGCCCGGGACCTCGGTCTCGAGGTGGGCGACTACGTGTGGGTGGATGCGAACCCCGCCGACCGTCCGTTCCGCGGCGCGCGGCCGGACGACCCGCGCTCCAAGGCCTTCCGCTGCATGGTGCGCGTCAAGGTCAACCCTTCGCTGCCCTACGCGATGACGATCATGAAGCACACCGGCTGGATCGCGACGGAGCGCAGCGTGAAGGGGCACGAGTCGCGCGAGGACGGCAAGGCCATCTCCGAGAGCACCGGGTACCAGGCCAACTACCGCTACGGCTCGCACCAGAGCATCACGCGCAACTGGCTGATGCCCATGCACCAGACCGACACGCTCTTCCACAAGAAGACCGGAGCCGTGGGCTTCGTGTTCGGGTTCGCGGTCGACAACCACGGGGTCAACACGGTTCCGAAGGAGACGCTCGTGCGAATCACCAAGGCCGAGCCGGGCGGAGAGGGCGGCAAGAGTGTGTGGTACGGAGCGAAGACCGGCCGCTCGCCGGCCGAACCGGACGAGGAGATGCGCCGCTATTTGTCCGGCGCCCTGACGAGCGTGGAGGTCTGACATGAGCGAGCACCCGAAGGACCGACCCGCGGAAGCCGCGGACCCGTTCCAGATGATGGCCGGCGGCGTCGAAGGCGACCCCGAGGTGATGTTTGCCTGCGTGGTCGAGGAGTACTCCCGCATGGGTTACGGGGCCGACGCGATGGTCGCCCTGTTCGAGAACCCGGAGTTCCTGGCCACGCACGGTCTGCGCGGGCTGTTCGGTCCCGAGGCGACCGCCAAGCGAATCGGCGACGTGCTCTCGCGCTGCGGTGTCCTGCGCGTCACTGCCAAGGCACTTCCCCCCGACCCCTTCTCCTGCCAAGGGAGCTGACGATGCCCGAGGTCTACAACTGGCAGATCGGTCGCTGGATGAGCTACCCCTACGAGGAGCAGCATCCCGATCGACAGTTCGCGTTCGTCTTCAACATCAACCGCTGCATCGCGTGCCAGACGTGCTCGATGGCGTGCAAGTCCACCTGGACCTGGTCGCGCGGTCAGGAGTTCATGTGGTGGAACAACGTCGAGACCAAGCCCTTCGGCGGCTACCCGCAGGGTTGGGACTCGAAGCTCCTCTCGATGCTCGAGGACGTGAACCCCGGCGGGCAGAAGTGGGGCTACCAGGACGACAAGGAGCACGAGTGGCCGTACGGCAGCTTCGAGGGGATGACCATCTTCGAGGCCGCAGAACGCCGCAGGCTGGACCCGCAGTCCTCGCGAGCGCTCGGGTACCTGCCGTCCGACGAGGAATGGCGCGCGCCCAACATGCACGAAGAGGTCGCCCACGGCCCGGTGCAGCGCGAGGGCGACAGCCCCGGCTCGGTCCAGCTCCCCGAGCACCGCGTCTGGTACTTCTACCTGCAACGGATCTGCAACCACTGCACGTACCCCGGCTGCCTCTCGGCCTGCCCGCGCCAGGCGATCTACAAGCGCCAGGAGGACGGCGTCGTGCTGATCGACCAGTCGCGCTGCCGCGGCTACCGCAAGTGCGTCGAGGCCTGCCCCTACAAGAAGTCGATGTACCGGCCGACGACGCGTACGAGCGAGAAGTGCATCGCGTGCTATCCGCGGCTCGAGGGCAAGGACGACGCGATCACGCCCGACGGCCAGCCGATCGAGACGCGCTGCATGAGCGCCTGCGTCGGCAAGATCCGGATGCAGGGGCTCGTGAAGATCGACGACGAGGGCAAGTGGGCGCCCGAGCCCGAGCACCCGCTCTACTACCTGATCCGCGAGCGCAAGATCGCGCTCCCGCTCTACCCGCAGTTCGGCACCGAGCCCAACGGCTTCTACATCCCGCCGCGCTGGGTGCCGCGCCCGTACCTGGAGCAGATGTTCGGCCCTGGCGTGAAGGACGCCATCGAGCAGTACGCCTGCCCCGACCGCGAGCTGCTCGCCGTGCTGCAGCTGTTCCGGGCGACACAGCGGGTCCTCGCCCGCTTCGAGATCGATCGCGGGCCGAAGGTCGCCGAGGCCGAGGTCACGATGCCGGACGGCACGAAGAAGACGCAGGAGATCTTCAACGACACGGCGCGCGGCTTCGACGCGCGCGGCGTGGAGGTGGTCAGCGTGACCATCGAGGAACCCACCTGGGAGAACCCGAAGGAACACCTGAACTCGATCTGACATGAGCACCACCGCCCCGATTCACGACGTGCGTATGGACCGGCTCCTCGCCCGCGAGCACGTGCTGCGCATGCTCGCCCTGGCGGCGAGCGACCCCGCCGCCGAGCGCTTCGCGCTGATCCTCGATACGGAGTTCCAGGAGCTCGCGTGCGCTGCCGCGCGCCATCTGGCCGGGGATCCGGCCGCTCGTCCTGCGCTGCTCGCTCCGGGAGAGCAGGCTCCGGAGGGTCTGGACCTGACAGCGCTCGTCGAGGCGCTGCGCGAACCGCGGCAGAAGCTCGTAAAGGACCACACGCGCGTGTTCGGGCTGGTCGTCTCCAAGGAATGCCCGCCGTACGAGGTGCAGTACTGCCCGCAGACCTTCTCCGTCTACCGCAGCCAGCGCATGGCGGACATCGCAGGTTTCTACCGCGCCTTCGGGGTGGCGGCCGGTCGCGACGTGCCGGAACGCGTGGATCACATTGCCTGTGAGCTGGAGTTCCTGGCCTGGCTCGTCGCGAAGGAGCGCTACGCGCGCAGCCATGAAGGAGAGAAGTGGACCGAGCGCGCCGAGATCTGCCGCGACGCTCAGTGCGGCTTCCTCACCGAGCACCTCGCCTGGTGGGTTCCCGCGTTCGCACAGGCGCTCCACGACCGCACGCGAGCGCTGGAATCGCTGCCGCCGCTCCCGGCCGCTCTCGCTCCCGCTCTGGCCGCGCTGATCCCCGCCGAGCGCTCGTGGCTCGGTGTCGAGCCGCCGAACCTTCTCGTCCAACCGCGCCCCGACGAAGACGACGTTGAGGGTGGCTGCGCAGCCTGCCCTTCTTAGGGCCGCGTCAGTCGCCATCGCAACCGGCGAGTGCTAGCCTCGTCGTGGTGGCGAACCAGGGACATCGAGTCGACGGACGCAAGATGCTCAAGTGGGTCTTTCGGTCCCTCGGGGCGCGCGCCGCGCGTGACGATGCTCGGCTGAAGAAGAACCGCCGGCTCGCGGCGCTGCACCTCCTGCAGGGAGAGGCCGACACGATCACCTACCGAGTGGAGGGGACCGTGTGGACGACGCACGCGCACGGCACGATCACGCGGCGCCTCTTCGCGGGCCGTGGGCACCACGCCGCCGAGCTCTCGGGCGTGCTCGCGTGGCTCGCGGGGAACGGACGCCCCGTCGATCTCTGCACGGCCGTCGTGAACGTCGGAGCGAACGTCGGCAGCATCGCTCTGCCGCTGGCGCAGACGACGGGCCTCCGCGTCGTGGCCGTCGAGCCCGACCCCGAGAACTTCGGACTCCTCCAACAGAACGTGCGCCAGAACGAGCTCGGCGAGCGGATTTACTGCGTGAACGCCGCCGTCACGTCGGAGCCGGGCGAAGCGTGGCTCGCGACGACCTCCGATCCTGCCTGGAGCGAGGTCGAGACCGCGGGTGCGAAGCAAGGATGGGGCGAGCGCGCGCCGGACGGCCGCGTGCGCGTCCCGGCACAGACACTGGAGGGGATCCTCGCGGAGCTCGCGATCGCTCCCGCGGCGATCGGGCTCGTGTGGAGCGACACCCAGGGGCACGAGGGACAGGTCGTCGAATCGGGGCGCGCCTTGTGGGCCGCCGGCGTCCCGCTCTTCGCGGAGCTCTGGCCCCCGGGCCTCCGGACCCACGGCGACGTGGACGCGTTCGTCGCGACGATGGGCGCGCACTTCGACAGGTTCGTGCTGCGCGATCCTCTGCGCGAGAAAGGCGCCGAGGCACCCACGCAGGCCGTGGACCGGCTCGCGGACGTGCTCGCCGATCTGGGTGAGGGCCACACCGACGCCCTCTTCCTGCCGAGGACCTTCGGCGCGGCCCCCCGGTGATCCGGGAGCTCAGGCGCGTGCGATCAGGAACGTGATCCGGCCGAGCAGCGCGGGCAGGCTCATCGCAAGTCGGTGATACCGCCACGTGACCGGCCCGCGCTCGTTGTTGCGCTTGCGGAACGAGATCAAGAGCGCCGCGAGCCACAAGAGCGGGTAGAGCGGAAGCAGCACCAGCGCCGAGTTGCGGAACCGGTTCGTTGCAATGCGCTCGATCGTCCCGCCGTTGTGCTCGATGTAGAAGAGCATCTGCTGCAGGCTCAGCAGGTTCACGTGCTGGTACCAGGCCGGCTTCGCGGGATCGAACACGCGGGTCGCCGCGCCGGTCAGACCGCAGGTCAAGAAGTGCAGCCGCGAGCCCAGGTCCTGGACGTTCGGGGTGCTGAGGATGATCCGCCCGCCCGGGCGCGTGACGCGCAGGAGCTCGCGGAAGTAGTTGTCGTGATGCTCGACGTGCTCTGCGACCTCGAGCGTGATCACACAGTCGAAGGAATCGTCCTCGTAGGGCAGCGTGTCGTTCAGGTCGGCGACGCGGAACGGGACGTCACGGATCTTGAATTCCTCTTCGCGCAGGTCGCACGCGTGGACGTCGTCGTAGCCGCGATCGCGGAGGAGCTTGCAGACGTAGCCCTGTCCCGCACCGAGGTCGAGCACACGCGCGCCGCGGTCCGCAGGCAGGTGGGCGCAGGCGACGTCGTAGATGTCGGGCTGGAAGGTGATCCCGATGGGCTCATCCTTTTCCTCGACCTGCGGCTCCGTGGACACGTTCCGAGTTTCGACCGCCTGCATGTCGTGAGTATCGCCGTCGCGCGTGAGGGGCACAGCCGAATGTGCCCTGATAACGAGCGGGTAATCGAATCTGCCATCTCCTCCAACGCCCGGCAACACTCGCATCGAGGGGTGCCTCGCGCTCTCGAGGATGGCGCGATCGATGCACATCGGTTGGAATGGCGTTTCCTTGAGCCTCGTCGTTCTCTCGATCGCTCTCGCGGCCTGGCAGGGCCCGGGTCAATTCCCCACGCCGCCGTCCCTGGTCGCGGACGAGATCGCCGTGGCGCTCGAGGGGTGGACGGGCCCCGTATCGCTGGAACGTCTCGCGGTGGGGGACTTCGATGGCGACTCGCGCCCCGACGTCATCGCGTGCTCGGGCGAGACGGCAGTGATGATCTGGGCGCCGGGTGCGTTCGAGGCCTTTCAGGTCCTCGACGTCTCCGTGAACGTCCTGGACGTGGCGGCCCTCCCCGGGAAGAAGCCGAATCGGTTCGTCACGGCAGGCAAGTGGGACATCCGGTTGTGGGAGCATGAAGTCGAGACCGGGTCCTTCACGACGACGATCGTCTCGGGCATCGGCCACGAAGCGGTGGCCGTCGTCGATTGGCAGGGACAGCAGGCGATCGCGGCCGTCCGCAAGGGTGGGGGAGCCGTCAACGTCTTCTCGACGACGGGTGCGCTGCTCGCGACGTGGAATCCGGTCGGGATCGCCGGCGGGATCACCGGGATCGAGTGGGACGCGTCCCCGGGCGAAGAGCTCGCCGTGCTCCTGACCGATGGAGTCGAGGTGCGGAGCAGCACGGGGACTCTCCTCCACTCGTTCTCCACGACCGGAGAGTCGCTCCTCTTCCAGCGCATCCGGAGCTCCACCGGCGAGGTGCTGGCCTGGATCCACGAGCTCGATCCCGGTCAACCCGAGAGCTCCTTCGAGCTGCGCGTCCTGGGCGCGCTCTGCGTGAAGGTACCCGTGGAGCGACCGCGCGCACACGCCGTCGACGCCGCCGACCTGAACGACGACGGCAACGAGGACCTCGTGCTCTCGCTCTTCGGTTCGCAGAAGTTGCTCGTCCTCTTCGGACCCTGCTTCGACGGCGGGGGCACGTACTACCCGGGCGGGCTTCCGTCGGTCTCGCCCCAGGCGGACGGCGGCCTGGTCGTCGCGGACGCGGACTGCGACGGCGACCTCGACGTGCTCGACGGATCCCAGGCGGGTTCTCTCGTGGTGTACGCGAACTCGGACTCCGGGTCGCTCGCGGATTATCCCGCCGAGGAATGTGTCCAGAACTCGGGTCCTCCCGGCGGGTGCCCCGAGCTCGCGCTCGAGTACGCGGGAGCGGGACCCGTCGGCGCGACCCTCGAGGTCCTCGTCTTCCGCTCCTGCCCGACGTCACCTGTCCTGGTGGAGGGCGCTCCCATCGCATCGCTCCGAACCGGACTGCGCTCCGATCGGTGGTCGGGCGACGTCCTCTTCCATCCGACCAACCTGTGCGATCCGCAGTGCGAGTACTTCTTCGTCAGCCGCCTCGTCGTCGGTGACGAGGCCTGGCCGGATGCCGTCCAGAGCTACGCGCAGGGGAGCACCGGCTGCAACGCGAACGGCGGGCGGAGCACCGGTCTTCAGGGCGCCTCACCGGGACCGAAGGTCCCCGGTACGACGCAGGCCTTCGGGCCGAAGGTCGAAGGGCTCAATCCGTGGCCGCGGGTCCCGCTCGGCCAGGTCGCCCGCTCGCCCGGCGGGGACGGACCCTGACGGGTCACCTGTGACCCAGACCGACGGCTTGCAGTAGCGCGTGGTAGTGGGGGTGTGCGAAGCGCTCGTCGAGCTTCACGCGCGCGAGACGCAACGCCTCGGCCGGGGGCGCGCCGCCGGCCAGGGACTCGTGGAAGCGGCGCGTCAGCTCGAGCGTGGCCTCGAAGTCGAGGTCGACCGGCGACAGGAGCACCACCTCGGCACCCGCTCGCAGGAAGGCTCCGCCGAACGTGTTCACGCCGTCCTCTCCCCGTCGCAATGGAGCGCGGGCGGCTCCACAGGCGCTGAGGATCACGAGCGGCGGACTCTCCAGGCGCTCGGCGTCCTCGCAGCGAAACACTCCGTCGGCGCTCGACGCGCCCGGTGCCAGGAGGAGGACGGCGGGCCGCTCGCGATCGAAGTCGTAGGCTCCGTGCGAGAGGATCTGGAGCGCGCGCGGTCGGGTCGCGAGCTCGGACCGCAGACGCTCCAGAGTGGCGGCCTCCCCGGTCGCGCGTCGCACGCGATGCTCCGGATAGGCCGCCGTCAGCGCCTTCGATCGGGATGCACCGAAGTCGAGTGCGGCGAGACCCGGCCAGCGCTCGCGCACGGCGCCGCCGTGCTCGGGGGCGGCGATCAGGACCAGGTCCGTGCTGCGAGCGCGGCTCGCGTGCCGCCGTGCCAGCTCCAGGCCCACGGGAATGGACGGGAGGTGCGTGACGGCGTGCGTCGCGCCCAGCATCGCGTCGCTCTCGAGCGGCAGGCACTCCGCGGGCGTCCAGCCGAGGAGGTCGAGCCCGCACAGCGTCACCTCGAGCGCGTCCGCGAGGAGCTCCCGGACGGCCGGCGGGAACAGGAGCTCGGCGAGCGTCTCGGCGGCGCTCCTCCAG
>JAJDET010000189.1 GCA_029259655.1 Planctomycetota bacterium | reverse complement strand
CTTTGCGCGTGCCGGCCCCGCAGTCGACCTTGAACAGGTCGTCGAGGACGCCGGTGCGCGCAAAGTGCCGGCAGGAGCCGAGAGGCCGGCGCAGCCGGCCGTTCGTGGTGTTCTGGCCGCGAACCCGTGAGGGATGCGGGTTAGGACCCGAAGACCCTCTCGCCGATCCGGAGTCGCAGCGGCGAGACGTTGCCGTGCTCGTCCACGGCGAGGTCCACGAGCCCCGCGTTCGGGTCCGCGCGCAGGAGCTCGTCCGCCGCGAGGCACTCGTCCTCCGGCAGGTACAACCGACCCGCGTTCTCGAGCACGGCCCGGGTCCCGTTCCAGGTCGCTCGGAGCGAGACGCGCGTCGCCAGCGTTCGTTCCGGCGAGGAAGTGACGCGGAGACCGCGCCACGCCGGCTCGGAGCGCTCGACCGCGATCCACACCGTGTCTCCGATCCCGAAGGCCTCCCGACGCTCCGACCGCTCGACACCGTAGCGCAGGACGACGTAGCGGCCCGCGAGCGGGTCGAAGGGATCGACGGCCTCCGTCGCGAGCGTGATCTCACGACCGCTCGCGATCGCGCTCGCCGAGCGCAGGGGCATGAACGCGAGCGCGCCGAGCTGCAGCACCACGACCGCGATCACCGGCCACCAGCTACGCACGTGTGGCCTCGCGAGCGCGGACGCGCTGCTCGAAGGAGAGCCCCAGCCAGAGCACGGCCACGCCGCAGGCCGTGAAGACGAGTCCCTTCACCAGGAGTCCCGTCTCGAACTCGATGAAGCGCGAGACGACGACCAGGAGGAGCAGCGCGACGCCGGCCCAGTAGGGTCCGCGCTCGAGCGACTGGACCGAGCTCGCGATGCCGTACCCCGCGAACAGGCACAGGGCCAGGTTGGCGAGGATCGCGAGCGGAACCTCGGGGTCCGGGAAGAACGTGCCCACGGTGAGCAGCACCACCGCCGCCAGGCCGATCGCTCCGACGGGGCGGCGCCGGAACTCCTCGGGCGTGGCGGCGGCGGTCAGCCCGCGCGCGCGCGCGAGGCCGACCCCCTGTGGAGCCACGGTGGCCCCCCACGCCCTCGCACTCGCGTTCGTCGGGACCGTCAGGTCTGCCGCGAGGTCGTGGAACGAGAACATGTACGCGAGTCCGACGGTCGCCACGGCCGCCAGGGTCGTGCAGATCGGAGCGAACGCGGGCAGGTCCAGGCGGTAGGAGGCGGCGAAGAGCAACCCTGCGAAGGTGACCAGGCTGAAGAAGATGAGCTCGTCCTCGTTCGCACCTGCCGCGAACGCCAGGGTCGCGCCGGCCGTGAAGAGCACGCACGCGAACAAGAGGGCCGAGCGCTGCCGGAACGCGAGCGGGAGGAGCACGGCCGCGGGCACGAAGGGCGCCCACAGGGCGTAGCCTTGCTCGGTCTTCCCGATGACCCAGAAGAAGGCGAGTCCCGCCGCCAGCACGCCGTTCGGCGCGCTCCCCATCAGCCAGGCCGCGAGCGCAGCGCCGGCGGCCCACAGTCCGGCCGCCTCCATCCAGTCGCCGTCGAGCTGGAAGACCTGCGACACGATGCCGATGTTCGCGCCGAAGAGCAGGCTCCCGAGCAGGACGAGCGCGTGTCCGAAGAGCGGCCGACGGCCGTCGATCTTCCACGACCAGTAGCCCGCCGCGTAGGCGGCCGCGAGCGCCGTGGCTCCGAGTGCGAGCTTCGCCACGTCGGGGAGGCGATCCCAGTTCCAGGCGACGAACGACAGGAGCCCGCCGCCGATCAGGAGCGAGCCGACGAGGTAGATCGCGAACACCGCGCCGCTGGTTCCGTCGCCGCGTTCGAGTCCGTAGCGCCGCTCGATCTCGCCCGCCGCGCGCTCGTCCACGAGTCCGTCCGCCCGCCAGGCGGCGAGCTCGCGCCGGAGCCAGGCGCGCGCGGAACGCGGCACGTGGGGGTCGCTCACGCGATCAGGCTAGCTCCGACGCGCGGTCTTTCCCACGTCAGAGGCCCCGGGGTAGGGTCGCGCTCGTGGAACGTCTCTTCGAGGGGCAAGGACGGCACGCACTCCTGCTCGGTGTCCTGCTCGCACTCCTCTACGCGGCGACGCGGCTCGGGGGGAGCCTCGAGGGGAGCGCCCTGGGGCTCGGTACGCCGACGTGGATCGTCATCGCCGCGGCGGTGCCGATCGCGCACCAGGGCTACGTCTGGCTCGCCTGGCGACTCGAGCTCCATCACCGGCTCGCGACACGCGTCCTCGGCCGAGCCGCTCTGACCGTGCACGTGGTCGTGTTCATGGCGCTCTTCGGGTCGCGGCCGATCGCGATCTACTGCCTCGCCGTCGCCAACACCGGCACGCTCCCCGGCAGCGCCGACGTCTGGCGGATCGTCGCGCTCGTCCTCGTGCCGCCGGCCGCCTACCTCTTCTTCTGCGTCCGCCGCGACTTCGGATTCGCGCGCCCCACGGGTGCGGACCACTTCGATCCCAGGTGGCGGGAGCCGCTCGTCCGCCGCGGCATCTTCCGCTGGACGCCGAACGCGATGTACGTGTTCGGTTTCCTGCCGCTGTGGAGCCTGGCCCTGTGGTTCGGCTCGGCCGCGGCGACGGCGGTCGCCGCGTTCTCGCATGCCTATATATGGGTGCACTACATCTGCACGGAGCGGCCGAACATGCGGCGGATCTACGGGGCGGGAACCCAGGTGGACGATTCGGGCACGGGCACGGGCACGGGCGAGCAATGATTCCCGAACTGGGGAGCGGGCGAGCTTTGCGGAAAGAAAACGTACGAACGGATGCACGTTGTGCACCTGTGTAGGTTCACGGCCACGATTACTCATGGAGGAAGAAAGAATGCTCGGACGAAGACTCACGGCGGTCGTCGCCGCTCTTGCCCTCGCGCTCGGAGCGAACACCGCCCAGGCCGGGGGGGCCCTCTACCGGCTGAACGAGGGATCCAACCTCTCGGAGGGCTGCCTGGCGCCTTGCCTCTGCCCCATCTTCCTCGCGGGAGACGTGCAGGGAACCTTTCTCCTGAACCTGACGCTCGCCTCGCAGTTCACGCAGGTGTACTCGATCGAGAACCTGCACTGGACCGTCGTCGCGTTCGACGGTTCACGTCAGACGGTCAAGGGCGAGGGTACGTACACGCGAAGCAACCCGTTCATCGCCTCCCCCACGCAGCAGCTCGAGCTGGAGCTCTCCATCGACGGTGCACCGGCGGTGAAGTTCGACAGCGGTGTCGTCCTCGACAACTTCACGTTTCCGACGATCGACCTCTCGATCGCCGACAACGACTTCTTCTGCTACAACCGCGTCTTCGCCGTGGACGTGTCGCCGCCGCCCGCGAGCGACATCCTGACCTTCGAGCTGAAGGACACGACGCTGCAGGAGGGCTGTTACCCGCCCTGCAAGTGCCCGCTGCAACAGCCGCGGCGAATCAAGGGCACCTTCGACCTGGTGTTCCTGGGGACGGACGGGTTCCTGACGGAGTATTCGGTCGCCGACGTGCGCTGGAGGACCGGGATGACGAGCCTGACCGGGAGCCGAACCCGTATCGGGGGCACGGGCACGTACACCGTCCTCGAGGGGTTGGGTCCGCTCCCCGTGGAGCAGATGGACCTGTGCCTCACCTTCAACGGCGTCGAAACCGAGCCATTCTCGAGCGGACCGGTGGCCGGCCCCGTCACCGACGGGATCCAGCTCGTGTTGTCCCAGAACGGGATGGTCTGCTTCGACCGCGTGATCGACCTGACCGCGGAAGAGCAGTAGCCCAGAAGCGTGAGGGAGCGAGCTCCGGACGGCGTCCGGGACTCGCTCCCACGTTCTGTCTCAGGGATCGCATCCCCACTGGGCGAGGTAGCTGTCGCCCGAGTCGCTCGCGGCCGAGAAGCGCCCGCCCGCGAACAGGGACGGCCGCGGGGAGCCGGGCACGCGATAGGAGCCGAGGCTGTAGACCTCCTGGGTCGTGCCTCCCCCGACCTGGGTCCAGCCCGACCCGCTCCAGCGGGCGATGCCGCGGATCGTCGGCGGCGTCGAGCCGCTGAAGCCGAAGCCGCCGCCGGCGTAGAGGGCGGGACCGGTGCCGTCGTCGTGCACACGGAGGGCCGACACGGCCCCCGTCCCGTCGGAGGAGAGGGGAGTGCCGGGCAGCGCCGACCAGGTCGTCCCGTCGAAACGCGCGACGTTGTCCGCGGGGACGCCATCCACGGTGTCGAAACCTCCCCCCACGTAGAGCGCGGGGCCGCTCCCGTCGTCGTGGGCGGCCAGGGCGAGAACGTTCCCGGGGGCGGTGGGCGAGGGGAAGCCGACGACGACCGTGATGTCGCCGATCCCGTTCCACGCGCTCCCGTTCCACCTCGCGATGCTCGCGCCCGGGAACTCGAAAGAGCCTCCCGCATAGAGTTCCTCGCCGGTGCCGTCGTCGAAGAGCCCGAGAGAGCGGACGTGGTCCCCGAACAGGGCGAAACCGAGCCCGTTGCCCAGGGCCTGGTAGCTCGTCCCGTCCCAGCGAACGATGTTGTGGGCCGATCCGCCGCCGGCGGAATCGAACCATCCCCCGGCGTAGATTGCGGGCCCCAGCGGAGAGCCGGCGCCGACGGCGAGGAGGCTGTAGACGATGCCGATGCCCCCACCCACCTCCGACCACGAAGCGCCGTCCCACCGCGCGAGGTTGTCGATGGGCAGGCCGTCGATGAAGTCGAACGAGCCGCCCACGAAGAGCGCGGGCCCGCTCCCCTCGTCGAACACGTCGAGGGCGTACACGCTGCCGTCGATATCGCCGATGGGAGACCAGGAGGCTCCGTCCCAACGGGCGATGCGGTCCGCGGTCTGCCCGCCGACGCTGGTGAAGCTGCCCCCGGCGTAGAGCCCCGGACCGCTACCGTCGTCGAACACGGCGGTCGCGCGCACGGAGTCGTTCGCGCCCTGTCCGAGGGCCTCCCAACCGGAATCCGACCAGCACGCGATGCGGTCGCCGGCGTCGCCTTCCCGCAGGAGGAACTCCCCACCGGCGAAGAGCGTCTCGGCCCCACCCGGCAACGCGAAGGACGCCAAGGCGGACACGGGCCGGTAAAAGCCCGAGGCTCCGGGCGACTGGGATGCCAGCGGCAACGGCGACCACTGGATCCCGTCCCAGCAGGCGACGCGGTCGGCGGAGTTGCCATCGACCTGGTAGAAGTTGCCTCCCACGACGAGGACCTGGGTTCCGTCCACGGTCGCCGTCGCGAGCGCTTCGCCCCCCCAGTTGGTAGGGATGACGGTGTTCGCCTCGATGGCGGACCAGCTCGTTCCGTCCCAGCGCACGACAGCCCTCCACACGGTGTCGCCGTCGAGCCGGATGTACCCGGCGGCGTAGAGGACCGTCCCGTCCCCCTGACCGTCGTCGAACTCCGCCAGGGCCCGCACGGTCCCGATCATCCCGGCACCCACCTGGGACCAGGTCGCTCCATCCCATCGGGCGAGAGCAGACGCGGCGACTCCGCCCGCGGTGGTGAAGTTCCCGCCTGCGTAGAGCGCGGCGCCGCCGCCGTCGTCGTGGGCCAGGAGAGCGTGGACGATGCCCGAGCCGCCGAGAAGGCTACCTACGCCCGACCACGCCTGGCCGTCCCACCGGACCAGGTTCGTGGAGCCGCCGGCGACGCCGCCGATCCCGAAGTCGCCGCCGATGTAGAGCGCGTTCCCCGAGCCGTCGTCGAACTCCTCCAGGGCGTGGCCATCGCCCTGCAGGTAGCTGTTCCCGAAACGATCCCACTCCCCGGTCTCCGGATCGAAGAGCGCGATACCCCTCGCGATCGGGGAGTTGAATGTGAAGCGCCCGGCCGCGAAGAGCTGCGGCGGCTGCGAACCGACCTGGAGCGTTTCGAGCGCGTAGACCCTCGAGTTGGTCCCGCCGCCGATCCCCTCGCCCAGAGGGCTCCACTCGCTCCCGTTCCAGCGCGCCACGCCGTACGAGCCGGCGCTGCCGATGCCCTCGAAGTCGCCACCGGCGAAGAGCGCCGGGCCCGTGCCGTCGTCGAGGACCCCCAGGAAGCGCACGGTCCCCTCGGCGCCCGGCTGCGCACCGAAGGTCGGCAGCCAGCCCGCGCTGCACTCGACGGGCTGGACGACGATCACGCCGATGCCCGTGGCCTTGCCCGACGTCAGGTCGGACGCCGGCACGTGCACGTTGGCGCTGTGGCTCACCTCATCGACGTCCGCGACGACGGTGACGCTCACCCCACTCCGGGGGATGGAAGCGAGGTCGAGCGTGAAGACGCCCGTCGGACCGGTGAACGCATTGCCGCCCGCGGCCGTGACGACCACGGCGCCGACGACCGGCGTTCCGTCGGCGAGCTCGACCACGCCCGTGATCTCCGCCGTGCTGCGCGGGGCCAGGGCCGTGCGCCCCAGCCCGTCTCCGGGCCGTCGGAGCACCACGCCCGAACCCGGTGAGCTCACCTTTGTCACCTGGGGCGCCGCCGACGTCTCCGAGGACCAGATGCAAGACACGAGGACGAGTGCGGGAACGCCGCGAGTGAAGAGGCGCATGATCTGCCTTTCCTTGCCAGGTGATTGCGTGGATCGCGAGCCGGGAATCAAGTCTAACTCGATCCCATATGCGTGTTGGCCGGCAAGAGTGTTTCCTCGATCCGCGACGAAAGAGCGGTGTCGTGAGCAGCACTGGACCGGTCCTGTAAACCCGGGATTTTTGAAACGGGCGAACCGAACGCGCACGTGCATCTGCGTGCACGACGCACAGCAGGAACCGCCAGGGCACTGCGAAGGATCTACGGTCGCTGAGGGATTCGAGCCAGGACCTCGTCCTCGAACGCCGAGTCGAGGGAGGGGAGCGTGCTCCGCACGGTCTCCGGGACTCGCTCCCATGCGCGCCGCTTGAGCCCGCGCTTCGCGGCGGTGAGCCGGTTGGCGACGGTCGGCTCGGGAAGATCGAGGAGCTCGGCCACCTCCGTAGTGCTCGAGCCCGCGAGAAGCACGAGGAGCGTCGCCGCGCGCTCGTCGGGACGCCTCAGCGCGAGGACGCGTGCCAGCCAATCGTCGTCGGCGTCCGATGACGGCGGGTTCGCGGCACGCCGCACGCGCTCGGCGAGGAAGGCGGGCACCTGGTTCACGTCGGTCAGCACGCCGAACTCGGCATGAGCGCGCACGAGACCCTCGCACGCAGCCTCTCGCGCTGCGCTCGCATCGCCGGTCACCGAGAGCGCGAGAGCGAACAGGCGGTCCTGGAACAGGCGGACGAGCTCTCCGAATGCCGGCCGGCTCCCGTTCTGCACCCGCGCGACCAGCGGCGGATGGACCGCGGCGCGCGGGGCGTGCGGCCTACGCCTCCCGGACTCGCTACCCACCCTCCTGGATCCCGCGCCTCACGAGCTCGAGGGTCTCGGCCTCGAGCTTCTCCGCGTTCTCGACGATGGCCGCACCGCGCGTGAGGAAGTCGTCGACCGCCGCCTCGTCCGCGAGATCGCCGCAGTTGATCTGGACGTTCAGGTAGGCGCCGATGACGGCGCTGCGCGAGCAGAGCGCGCCGACGCCCGCATCGGAGATCGACGAGGGCTGCCCGATCTCCGCCATCGCCCTCACCACTTCCATCGAGGCGAGCGCGACCTCCATGACCCGGAACGGAATCTCGATCGCGCGCTTCGTCGCCGCCTGGACGGCCTCGTCGCGGGCGTGCTTCTCCGCGGCCGTCCCCTGCGGGAGCCGGAACGCCGAGAGGATTGCGTTGAAGGCGTCGGTGTCGAGGTCGACGAGCCGCGTGAGCTCCTCGTGGCAGGCCTTGCCCTTGTCGGCCCAGTCCGAGAACTCCTCCCAGCGCTCGTCCCAGCCGCGCTTGTGAGAGGAGAGGTTGGCGACCATGGTCGCGAGCGCGGCGCCGAACGCGCCGACCGCAGCCGCGACGGACCCGCCGCCGGGCGCGGCCGATTCCGACGCCGTCTCTTCGACGAAGCCCGTCAGCGTCCGGTCGACGAGCTTCGCCTCCGCGGACTCCGCGGCCAGGCAGTACTCGATGATCTTCTCCTCCGGCACGAACGGCTTGAGGTCGTCCATGCCGAGCGACTTGACCGCGATCTTCACGAGCTCGGCCTCGGAGACGCCCGTCGAGCGCTTCTGCTTCCGGAGGAAGTAGCGACCGGCGTCGAGCATGCTCTGGAGCGGCAGCATCCCGACCACCTCGGACCCGGTCACGCGGACGCCGCGCGCATCGGCGCGCTTCGCGCACTCGTCGAAGGCGACGTGGACGGGCGTGACCGCGATGTTGGTCAGGTTCATCGAGATCTGGCAGATGCCGTACTCCTCGATGTACCACCCGATCCCCTTCACGCACTGGAGGGATCCCGGGGTCCAGAGGGGCTCCCCGGACTCGTCGCGCGCGATCTCCCCTGTGACGGGGTCACCCTTCCTCTTGATACGACCCTTCTCGCGCACGTCGAAGGCGATGGCGTTCGCGCGCCGCGAGGACGTGGTGTTCAGGTTGACGTTGTAGGCGATCAGGAAGTCGCGCGCGCCGACGGCCGTGGCGCCCGAGCGCGGGTTGAACTCGGCCGGCCCGAAGTCGGGCTTCCACGCGGGATCGGCGAGCCGCTCCGGGAGCGCCTCGTACTCCCCCTTCCTCACGACGGCGAGGTTTCTGCGCGCTTCGCTCAGCGCCGCGTTCTCGTAGCAGAACACCGTGATCCCGAGCTCCTCGCCGAGACGCTTCGCGAGCCTCCGTGCGTACTCGACGGTCTCCTCCATCGTCACGCCGGCGACGGGAACCAGCGGGCACACGTCGGTCGCGCCGAAGCGCGGGTGCTCACCGGAGTGCTTGCTCATGTCGATGAGCTCGGCCGCCTTCTGGACGCCTCGCACCGCCGCCTCGATCACGGCCTCGGGCTCGCCGACGAACGTGACCACGGTCCGGTTGGTCGCCTTGCCGGGATCCACGTCGAGGAGCTTCACGCCGTCGACGGTCTCGATCCGGTCCGTGATGGCCTGGATCACGGCGAGGTCGCCGCCCTCGCTGAAGTTGGGAACGCACTCGATCAGTCGCTGCATGGGAATGGCCTCGGGTGATGAGGGCCGCACACTCTACGCAGCCGAGAGGCCTCTCCGCTATAGTTCAAAGGAGGTGCAAGGGAGTGTCGGATGGTTCAGCGCGTCGCATTGATCACGGGAGGAGCCCGGGGCATCGGGCGCGCGATCGGACTCTCCCTCGCGGGAGAGGGCTGGTCCATCGCGCTGTGCTACCGCACGAGCGCGGAAGCCGCGGAGGAGACCGCGGCCGCGTGCCGCGAGCGCGGTGCGCGCGCACTGGCCGTCGAGTGTGACGTCTCCGACTCCGGCGCTTGCGAGGCGCTGGTCGCGAGGACCGCGGAGGAGCTGGGTCGCATCGACGCGCTCTTCAACTGCGCCGGGCCCTACCACCGCCGGCCGTTGCTCGAGGAGACACTCGAGGGCTGGCACGCGATGTTCGACGGGAACCTCCATCCGGTCTTCTACACCACGCGGCTCGTCGCACCGATCATGCGCGAGCAGGGCTTCGGCAGGATCGTCAACTTCTCGATGGCGAACGCGGACCGCATGGCCGCCCAGCCGGGCGTCACCGCGCACTACATCGCAAAGTCCGCGATCCTGATCCTCACGCGTACCTTCGCAAAGGTGCTCGGGCCGGACGGGATCACGGTCAACGCCATCTCGCCGGGTTTCATCGACTCCGGCAGCGCACCGTCGGAGGAGCTCGCGTCGATGGCGAAGAAGATCCCGGCGGGATACGTGGGATCGCTCGACGACGCGGTCTCGGCGGCCCGCTACCTGGTCTCCGAGGAGGCGCGCTACGTGAACGGGACGAACCTCGTCCTCTCGGGCGGCTGGGGGGTTTGACGGCGATGGGCGACGATCCTCCTCCGATACGGGGCCCCGACGAGGAGACACTCGACGACCCTCGGTCGAGGGAGGAGGTGGACCTCTCCACCGACGTCGTCGAGCAGCTCGGCAAGCGCACCACTCCGATCCAGCGCTACGTCATCCGCGGCGAGGTCGCGCGGGGGGGCATGGGTCGGGTGCTGCGCGTCTGGGACGAGGACCTCCGCCGGCACCTGGCGATGAAGGTCATCCTCTCCTCCGAGGAGCAGGAACGCACCGGCGGCCGCGACGCGAACTGGAGCTCGCGGAGCCTCGGGCGCTTCCTGGAGGAGGCCCAGGTCACGGGCCAGCTCGATCACCCGGGGATCGTCCCGGTGCACGAGCTCGGTCTGGACCAGCACGGGCAGGTCTACTTCACGATGAAGCTCGTCCGCGGCGAGACGCTCCGCAGCATCCTGCTCCGCGTGGCCGGCGGCGACGCGAGCTGGACCCTGACCCGGGTCCTCACGGTCCTCCAGAAGATCTGCGACGCGATGGCCTACGCCCACGAGAAGGGCGTGATCCACCGCGACCTCAAGCCCGCCAACGTGATGGTCGGGCGGTTCGGCGAGGTGTACGTGATGGACTGGGGGCTCGCGCGAGTCCTCGGCCAGAACGATCCGAAGGACGTTCGCGTCCGCGAGCCGTCGGAGCGGACGATCACGAACGTGGAAACCTATCGGCGGCGCGCCGGAGCCGACGATTCCGAGGCACCGGTCGTCACCATGGACGGCGACGTCGTCGGCACGCCGGCCTACATGTCCCCGGAGCAAGCGCGCGGGGACATCGAGGCTGTCGACCAGCCGACCGACATCTTCGCGGTCGGCGCGATCCTCTATCACCTGCTCGCGGGACACATGCCCTACGCGCCGTCGGGGACCCGTATCGACAACTACGCGATCTGGGCTCGCGTCCAGGAGGGGCCGCCGGCGTCGGTCCGGGTCGAGGCTCCCGACGCGCCGGACGAGCTCGTCGCCATCTGCGAGAAGGCCATGGCCCGGGAGGTGGACGCTCGCTACGCGACGATGCTGGAGCTCGGAGACGACGTGCGGGCCTTCCTCGAGGGTCGCGTGGTGCGTGCCTTCGAGACGGGTGCGATCGCGGAGTTCAAGAAGTGGATGCGGAGGAACCGCCCGCTCGCCGTCACGGTGCTCGTCGCCATCGCCGTCGCGTTCACCGTCGTCACCGCGGCCGCGCTTCGGCTGAGCGCGAAGAACGTCGCCCTGGCGGCGGCGAACGAGCGCGCCGAGGCGAACCTGACGCTCGCGGAGGAGAAAGCCCTGGAAGCCGAGCGCCGGGGACGCGAGCTCGTCGTCGCCCAGGACCGCTTCCTGCACGTGGCCGGGCTGGCAGACCGGGCGCGGCTCGCGGACCAGGTCGAGGAGGCCGCGGCGCTGTGGCCGCTCGGCCCCGCGACGGTCCCCGCGCTCGAGGTGTGGCTCGCCCGGGCGGCCGAGTTCCGAAGCGGCCTCGCGGCCCACCGCGCCAATCTCGTGGAGCTGCGGGGCCGCGCCGAGACCGCGCCCGCGCTCGACGGGTCGGGCGAGACGGTCCGGATCCGGTTCGAGAGGCCCGAGGATCGCTGGCAGCACGACCACCTCGTCTCCCTCGTCGCGGAGCTCGAGCGCTTCCTCGACCCGGGATCGGGGCTGGTCGCCGACGTCGAGCGCCGCCTCGTCGCGTCGGAGAGCATCGAGGAACGGAGCGTCTCCAGCGACGAAGCCAGGTGGCTCTGGTCGGCGGCGCTGGAGTCGATCGCGGACCCGGCGGAGTGCCCCGTCTACCGCGGCGCGGCGTTTCCGCCGCAGCTCGGTCTGCTCCCGATGGGCCGCGATCCGCGGTCGGGTCTGTGGGAGTTCGCGCACCTCCTGTCCGGCGAGGTGCCCGGGCGAGACCCCGCGACGGGGGAGCTCCACCCGACGGAGGAGACGGGGATCGTCCTGGTGCTCCTTCCGGGGGGCACGGCGCGCATCGGCTCGCAGGCGGCGGACCGGGACGCACGCTCCTGGTACGCCACGCCGAATCGCAACGAGCAGCCCGTCTTCGAGGTCGAGCTCGATCCGTTCTTCCTCTCGAAGTACGAGATGACGCAGGGGCAGTGGCAGCACGTCACGGGCTCCAACCCGTCGCACTACCGTCCCGACAACCCGCTCGGCGAGTCCCTCCTGAATCCGGTCGAGAGCATCGACTGGGTCGAGTCGACGCGCGTCCTTTGGAACATCGGGCTCGAGCTCCCCACCGAGGTGCAGTGGGAGTACGGGGCGCGAGCGGGCACGGACACGCCGTGGTGGACGGGGAGCGGCGAGACGTCGCTCGCGGGCGCCGCGAACATCGCGGACGTCACGTTCCGGGATGCGAGCGTGCGGCCCGACTGGGAGACCGAGGGCTGGCTCGAGGACCACTTCACGGTCCACGCGCCGGTGGGTCGCTTCCTGCCGAACGCCTTCGGCCTGCACGACGTGATCGGGAACGCCTGGGAGTGGTGCCGCGACCTGTACGTTCCCTACGGCGAGGTGCCCGCGCGGCACGGCGACGGCCTCTTCGTCCACGACGACTCCAACAGCTATCCGAGCCGGGGCGGAGGCTGGAGCAGCACCGCCGTGCTCGCCCGCTCGGCCTGCCGCTACAACACACCGCCCAAGGCGATCAGCAACGACCTCGGTTTGCGGCCGGCGCGCGCGATCGAGCGGTAGGCGGGGTCGGGGAAGGGGCATGAACGGTGATCGCGCTTCCGACTACACGATCGAGACACCTCGTTTCTTCGACGCTCCCGGGCTAGCCCGCATCCCTCACGGGGTCGTGATCCAGAACGTCTCGAGTCGGTTCCTGCCGGTGCTTTGCGCGTGCCGGCCCCGCTGTCGACCTTGAACAGGTCGTCGCGGACGCCGGTGCGCGCAAAGCGCCGGCAGGAGCCGAGAGGCCGGCGCAGCCGGCCGTTCGTGGCGTTCTGGCCGCGAACCCGTGAGGGAT
>JAJDET010000188.1 GCA_029259655.1 Planctomycetota bacterium | reverse complement strand
CCGCGGGCGCGTGTCGTACCGCGGGGTAACGAGCTCGGACGCCTGCGGTGAGTCGTGCGGGTATCTCGACGCAGAGCCGTGCTCTCCGCGCACCGGCGGATGCCGGCGCGCGCGAAGTAGGCGCTTCAGCGCCGGTCCTTCGTGAGCCGACCGCCCTAGGCGGTGTCGGCGTGTTTCATCAGGTTTCTTCCGCCCGCCGGAGGCATCGCCGCGGGCACCGCGGCTTCACCGGTTGGTGTCGGGGTGCCCTCGGACGGGTTGCTTTCCACGGGTTGCGAGTGTCGTGCGGTCGGAATGCCTTCGCGATGCTTGCGCGGCGGAGCCCGCGCCAGCGAGTCGTCGGGGGGCGTCGACTCGTGCGGGACGCATGTCGGGGACGTCGCAATGCGTACTCGCTCGCGGGCTTCGCCCGGCGAGCATCGCGACAGGGAGTGCGACCGCATGCGGCTCGTCACCGTTGGAAAGTGACCCGTCCGCCAGGCATCACGTCACTCCGCCGAGGATGCGCCGGTACCCGGCGCGATGCCTCTCGGCGGGCGGAAGAAACCTGATGAAACACGCCGACACCGCCTAGGGCGGTCGGCTCACGAGGGACCGGCGCTGAAGCGCCTTCCTCGCGCACGCAGGCATCCGCCTGTGCGCGGAGAGTACGGCACTGCGGGGAGAGGCGCGCACGACTCCCTGTGGGCGTCCGGGGCTCGTCACGCCGGGTACGACGCGCGACTGCGAGGCACCACGGCACTCCGCCGATGGATGCGCCGGTGCCCCGCGCGATGCCTCCGGCGGGCGGAAGAAACCTCATGGAGAACACGCCGACACCGCCTAGGGCGGTCGGCTCACGAGGGACCGGCGCTGAGGCGCCTTCCTCGCGCGCGCGGGCATCCGCCCGTGCGCGGAGAGTTACGGCACTGCGGGGAGAAACGCGCACGACTCACCGCCAGCGTCCGACCTCCTCCCCCTCCTCCCCCCCCTACCCCTTCTTCCCCACCGCGAACACCACGGTCGCCTCCAACCGCTCGACCCCATCCCTCACGAGTGCCTCGCACTCCCGGCGTACGGCGTCCCTCTCCCCGACCTCGAGCCGGTCGAGCGTCCCGCGGAATCCCGAACCCTGGAGCAGCGGCCACACGTCCTCGGGCCCCGACAACGGGTGTGTCCCCTCCTCCAGGACGACCTCGGCCTCGATCCCCACACCGGCGAGCTCGGCGCGCACGAGCTCCGGGTCGGTCAGGTCGTCCCACGGAGACCAGCGCTGCCCGAGGTCCGGACGCAAACGCTCGACGGCATTCCAGAACGTCGATTCGAGCGGCTCGAAGGAGTCCGGCCCCCACGTCGTCAGAGCCAACCTCCCGCCGGGCTTGACCATGCGCCAGAGCTCGCGGCACGCGGCCGGCAGATCCGGCACGAAGAAGATGCCGAAGACGCAGACCACCGCGTCGAAGCACGCGTCGGGTTCGCCCAGCGCCATCATGTCCCCCACGCGAAACTCGACGTTCCCGAGGCCGCGTGCAGCGGCCTTCGCACGCGCCGCGTCGAGGATCGTCTCGGCCAGGTCGACGGCCACCACGCTCCCCTCCGGCCCGACGAGCTCGGCCGCGGGGAGCGCGGAGGCTCCCGTCCCGGAGCAGACGTCCAGGACCCGCTCGCCGGGAGCGAGGCGCAGGCGCTCGACCGTCCGGCGGCCGAACCGCTCCCAGTGGGAGTTGACCGGGTGATCGAAGTGGTCGGCCGCCGCGTTGTAAGTGCGGCGCGCTCGTTCCACGACGTCGGTCGGGGTGTTCATGAAGGTCATTCTCCCTGAAAGGAGCGAGGCGCGAGCGGGAATCGCTCGCACCTCGTCGACCCCTTCCGCCCCGGGTGTCACTCGGGCACGAAAGCCAGCCCGAAGGGGTTGAGCCCGACCGTCACCTCGCCGAGGTAGCGTGGTACCGGGTTGCGGGCGGACGTCTCGTAGATGGAGACCCTGTCCGCCGTCGCCCCCGAGTGCGTCACGTAGATCTTCCGGGCACGCTCGGTCGCCGCGATGTTGTGCGGTGTCGAGAAGGGCGTATCCGCCGCTCCGAGGACGCGCATCGTCCGGGTGTCGATCGCGACCAGTCCGTCGGCACCTCCGCCGGGCAGGTTGGTCGTGTAGAAGATCGGCCCGTCGAAGTTGGACGAGGTCCCGTGGGCGCCGGGGACCGGGATCTCGCCGCGGTAGGCGAGGCTTCGCGCGTCCAGGGCGAACACCATGCCGGCACCCTGCGAGGCCACGTAGAGCGAGTCGCCCCGGCGCGGGAGCGCCACGTGCGGGTCGTCGCCCACGCGTACGCGCCCCACCTCGGCGAAGGTGTGCTTGCTGTACTGGACGACGACGTCGACCGTGCTGCCGACGTCGACCATGCTGACGTAGGCGAAGTGCTCGCCGACCGCGACGTCGTGAGGCTTACCGCCCAGCGCCACGAGGTCTGCGGGAAGCGGGATCCGGGTGATCTCGGTGAGCGCGCGCGGGTCGACGACCGAGAGCGCGTTCTCGGTATCGCCCACGACCCAGAGCTGGCGACCCGCGAGGTCGGCGCTCATGTGGAACACGCCCTGCGCGGTCGGGACGGCGCCGAGGAACTGCATGTCGGCGGCGCGGAAGGCCACGACGCAGTGGCCGGCGCGGTCGCCTACGAAGACGCGCCCGGCCGTGTGCCAGACGTACATCGGCTCCGGGGTCGGACCCGACGGCATGACGATCGTGTCGACGACCGCATCCGTCCTCGTGTCGAGGATCGACAGGGTCCCGTCGGCCCGGTTGGCGACCACGATCCGGCCGCCGCCTGCGGGAGCGGTCGGGGGAGACAGCGCGCTCGTCACGCCCGAGAGCGCGGTCAGAGCCAGAAGAAGAAGAGCCCGTTCGATCACAGCATTCACCTCCATCTCGTTCGGAATCGATCGGGTCCGCATCGGGCCCGCATGCTCTCCTCACGCCATCGCGGGCCGCGCCGGGACACGATTCCCCGGACGGCGACGTAGAATTCGCGCCGTGGTGGCCCCGGAAGAGAGCGAGCCCGGTTCCCGGGAGGTGACGCGGATCCTCGGCGAGGTCGCCGCGGGGGATCCGGACGCGGACCGGCGGCTGCTCGAGCTCGTCTACGACGAGCTGAAGCGCATCGCGCGGGCCAAGATGGCGGGCCAGCATCCCGGGCACACGCTCCAGCCGACCGCCCTGGTGAACGAGGCCTACCTCAAGCTCCTCGGGGGCTCCCCCAAGGCGGCCTCCTTCCACGACAGCTCGCACTTCTTCACCGCCGCCGCTGCGGCCATGCGGTCGGTCCTCGTCGACCACGCGCGTCGCAAGGGAGCGGAGAAGCGCGGCGGGGGCGCGGCCCGGATCACGCTGCACCCGGACCTCCAGGGGGAGTCCGATCCGCTCGAGCGCGTGCTCCAGGTCCACGACGTCCTGGACGGCCTGGCCGAGGCTCACCCGCGGCCGGCGCGCGTGGTCGAGCTCCTGTTCTTCGGCGGCCTCACGGCCGAGGAGGCCGCGAGCGTCCTCTCCGTCTCCGACCGGACGATCAAGCGTGACTGGAGCTTCGGGCGTGCCTGGCTCCTGCGGGCGATGGCGGACGGCTGAGCCGGAGCGATGCTCGGCTTCCTCCTCCGCCGCGCGCTGTGGTTCGCGATCACCGTCTGGATCGTGATCACGGTCTCGTTCTTCCTGATGCGCGCCGTGCCCGGCGGACCGTTCGACACCGACCGCGCGATCGACGCCGCCATCGAGAAGAACCTCGCTGCGCGCTACCACCTCGACTGGCCGCTCTGGAAGCAGTACCTGCAGTACCTCGGGCCGTTCAACCTGGACGAGACGCACGGCGCGACGCTCGCCGGCGGCGACGGCTCGAGCTCCTTCGGCGGCGTCCTCGTCGGCGACTTCGGGCCCTCCTTCAAGTACCGCGACTTCAGCGTCAACGACATCATCGCCCAGAGCCTCCCGATCTCGATCGCGCTGGGCACGGTCGCGCTCGCGTGGGCGCTCTTGCTCGGGCTCTCGGCCGGGATCCTCTCGGCCGTCTGGCGTGGGAGCGGGGTCGACCTCGGCCTGCGCCTCGCCGCGACGACGGGGATCGCGCTGCCGAACTTCGTCGTCGCGCTGTTCTTGATCGTGCTGTTCGTCTTCGAGGTCGAGCTGTTCCCCGTCGCGGGCTGGGGCAGCCTCTCGCACCTGGCGTTGCCCGGGCTCGCGCTCGGGGGGCCCTTCGCGGCCTACATCGCCCGGCTCACGCGGACGGGCATGCTGGAGGTCCTGTCGCAGGAGTACATCCGCACCGCGCACGCGAAGGGGCTGCCGCCGCGGCTGGTGCTCCTGCGCCACGCGATCCGCGGCGGGATCCTGCCGGTCGTGAGCTATCTCGGTCCGGCGACGGCCGGGATCCTCACCGGCTCGCTCGTGATCGAGAAGATCTTCGCCATCCCGGGTACCGGCACGCACTTCGTGAACAGCGCGCTCAACCGCGACTACACGCTCGCGATGGGAGTGACCATCCTCTACACGGTGCTGGTCTACTCGCTGAACACGCTCGTGGACCTCGCCTACACCGTGCTCGATCCGCGCATCGAGCTGGAGGAGGCCTAGGTGCCCGGGGAGCGCTGGGACCTCGGGGGGCGCGACCTCGAGGAGCTCCTCGTCGAGGCACGGGAGTTCAAGGGCGAGAGCCTCTGGCAGGACGCCCGGCGGCGACTCCTCGCGAACAGGAGTGCTCTCGTCTCCCTGGTCGTGCTCGGCGTCATCGGCCTGATCTCCTTCGGCGCCCCGCTCCTGCCGCTGCCCTCGCCGCAGGCGCTCGACCTCCAGCTCGAGCCGCAGCCGCCGCGGCCCCCCTGGGTCGAGCTCGGGCGCGGAGGCTGGACCGCCGACGACTACGACGAGCTGAGCGCGCTCGACGGGCTGATGCTCCGGACGCGGGCGTATCTCTTCGGCGACTGGCAGACCGGCCGCTGGTTCGGAACGGACACGATGGGTCGCGACGTGCTCGCGCGGATCGTCTGGGGCAGCCGCGTCTCCATCGTCGTCGCGCTCGTCGCGACGCTCTGCAGCCTCGTCATCGGCGTGACCTACGGCGCGGCGGCGGGGCTCCTCGGCGGCCGCGTGGACAACGCGATGATGCGGCTGGTCGACATCCTCTACTCGATCCCGTTCATCTTCCTCGTGATCTTCGTCCTGTCCCTGATCATGGAAAGGCGCTCGGAGCTCGAGGATATGGGGATCCGGTTCATGCACGTGTTCTACGTGATCCTCGGGCTGATCTACTGGCTGACGATGGCGCGAGTCGTGCGCGGGCAGGTGCTCTCGCTCAAGAGCTCGGAGTTCATCGAAGCGGCGCGCGTCCTCGGCGCCTCGACGCGGCGCATCCTCTTCGCGCACCTCGTGCCCAACGTGCTGTCGATCGTGATCGTCTACCTCACGCTCACGATTCCGGCGGTGATGCTGTTCGAGGCCTTCATCTCGTTCCTCGGGCTCGGCGTGCAGCCGCCGGACGTCTCCTGGGGGCTCCTCGCCGTCGACAGCGTCGAGGCCATCAACCCGGTCCGGAGCTACTGGTGGCTCGTGGCGCCGATCTCGTGCGCGATGGGCGCGACGCTGCTCGCGCTCAACGTGCTCGGCGACGGCCTGCGGGATGCACTGGACCCGAAGCTGCGGGAGAAGGACTGAGCGTGGGACGCGTGCTCGAGGTCGAGGACCTCTCGGTCCGGTTCGAGACCCGGGGGGGCACCGTGCGCGCGGTCGACGGCGTCTCGTTCCACGTCGAGGAGGGCGAGACGCTCTCGATCGTCGGCGAGTCGGGCTCCGGCAAGACCGTCGCGAGCCTGGCGGTCCTGGGCCTGGTGCCGTGCCCCCCGGGGGTCGTCGAGGCGCGGCGCGTCGCGCTCGAGGGGCGGGATCTCCTCACGCTCTCGCCCGCCGAGCTGCGCGCGGTGCGCGGGAACGAGGTCAGCATGATCTTCCAGGACCCGATGACGAGCCTGAACCCGCTCCTGACCGTCGGGCGCCAGCTCTCCGAGGTGCTGGAGGTGCACCGCGGGACGTCGCCGCGCGAGGCGCGGGTGTTGTGTGCGAAGGGACTCTCGGAGGTCGGTATCCCGGCGCCCGAGGAGCGGCTCGACGCCTACCCCCACGAGCTCTCGGGCGGGATGCGCCAGCGCGTGATGATCGCGATGGCGCTCCTGCTCGAACCGCGCGTGCTCATTGCCGACGAGCCGACGACCGCGCTCGACGTGACGATCCAGGCGCAGATCCTGGAGCTCCTCCGGAAGCTCCAGCAGGACCACGGTACGGCGATCGTGCTCGTGACCCACGACATGGGAGTGGTCGCGGGGCAAGCGGACCGCGTGCACGTGATGTACGCGGGGCGCATCGTCGAGGACTCGGCGACGCGGCCGTTGTTCTCGAATCCGCTCCACCCGTACTCGCGGGGCCTGCTGGAGAGCGTCCCGACCCTCGACGGCGACGCTACGGCGAAGCTCCATTCGATCCCGGGCCAGCCGCCCGACCTCGCGGACCTTCCCCCGGGCTGCGCGTTCGCGCCGCGCTGCCCGCTGGTCCGTGAGCACTGCGAGCGCGAGGTGCCGCCTCTCGCTGCCGTGGCGCTCTCGCAGGACGGCGGCGAGCGTCGGTCGGCGTGCTTCGAGGTCGACCGCCTGCGCGACACGGTCGGAGGAGAGGCATGAGCGGCGCGCTGCTCGAAGTCCGGCAGCTCTCGAAGCACTTCCCCGCCAAGCGCTCCGGACTCACGGGGCGACCCGCTCATCACGTGCGAGCCGTGGACGGCGTCTCGTTCGACCTCGAGCGCGGTGAGTGCCTGGGGCTCGTCGGCGAGTCGGGCTGCGGCAAGTCGACGGCCGCGCGCACGATCCTCGGACTGCATCGGGCCACGGCGGGCTCGGTCCGGCTCGAGGGCGTCGAGCTGGTCG
>JAJDET010000187.1 GCA_029259655.1 Planctomycetota bacterium | reverse complement strand
CCCGGGCCAGCCCCTGCTCGCGGTGGGCGCGGTACCACAGGTCGCGCAGGGTGTTCAGGACCTGCGCGGCGTGACCCTCGTTGGTGCGCGTCGCGAGGTCCTTCTGCATGGCGTCGACCACGGCGACGTAGAGTCGCTCTCCGCTGCCGAGCGACACCGCGGCGCGGAGAACGACCGCGTCGCGCCAGACGGTGTAGAGCTGTTCCTTCAGCCACAGCACCTGTTGCCCCGGATGGTCCGCTTCGAGCTCGGCCAGCCAGAGTCCCTCGGCGCGGCGCAGGCTCTGCTGCGAGACGAGCCAGCTCGAGAGCTCCTGCAGCGGACCGTTGGCGCTCAGGGGCAGGCGCCCTCCGTTCGCGCTCCTGCGCTGGGCAAGGGCTCCCTCCAGGGTGCGCATGGCTCCGTCGTGCCGCGCGTGGTTCCAGAGTGCGCGCGCGAAGTGATGCGCCACGGCCAGGCGCTCGTCGGGATCGCTCGCGAGTCGGCTCAGCGCGCGTAGCTGGTGCAGCTGCTCGGCGGCCAGCGCCTCCGGCTGCAGCGCGCCCTGGCTCGCGAGGAACTCGGCCATCAGGCCGAGCTCGCCCACTTGCCAGCCGTCGCGGAAGGTCTCGGCCAGCGCGCGCAAGCTGCGCTCGGCGTGACGCTCGGTGCCGTGGGACTGGCTCGCAGCGCGCAGCACGATCTGGAACTGCAGGAGTCGCAGGGCACGGCGATCGACGTCCGTCTCGGCGCGCTCGTACAGGTCTACGAGATGAGTCTGGATGCGATCGACAGTCGCTTCCTCGTCGATCATCTGCGCCAGGTTCCCGACCTGATTCAGGACGGGGTAGATCTTCTGCGCGGTCTGGCCGAGCACTGCCTCGGGAATGCACTCGAGCAGCCGGTAGTCCTTCGTGGCACCGTAGAAGCCCTGCAGTACGTAGAAGCGGTTCCCCGGATCGCGCGCCTTGCGCATCAGCGCGATGAAACGCAACGGGATCTCGGGGTCCAGCTCGGGCGGCACTCCGTCGCCGTGGCGCTGGTAGGCCTGCTGGCGGTAGTAGAGGTCGTTCCAGAGCTGGTCCTCTCCCATGACCTCGTAGGAGCGGATCACGGTCGCGCGCGCGCGATCGGGTCGGTCGAGAGCGGTGTACCAGCCGGAGAGCGCCTCGAAGTCCACGGGCTCGAGCTCGTCGAGACGGTCGATCTCCTCCAGGACGCCGGCGGCCTCCTCGAGCCGCCCGCGCTCGGCGAGCACGTGCGCGCGATCGCGACCCCAGCGGATCTTCGCGAGGTCCGCGCCGCCCTCGAACCAGGTGGCGAGCACGGCTTCGAGCTCGTCGCCCCGGTCCAGAGCGAGCAGGAGATCACGGACGGCGGTACGGCCGTCGGGGACCTCGATCTTCGCCTCGATCAGGCGATCCAGCAGGGCGCGGAACGGACCGACGCGCTCGGCCAGCTGCTCCTCGTTCGCACGTACCAGCAGGTTGGAACAGGTCGCGATGCAGCGCAGGGCGAGGACGCGGTCGCGCAGCGCGATCTCGTCGGGATCCTCGGCCGCCTCGAAGTCCATGACCCGATCGCCGAGGAGCTCGAGCGAGCGCGCCCATGCGAAATCGAGCTCGTTCTCCCCCTTGACCAGGAGGTAGATGCGCTCGACGGCGACCCAGTCGCGCAGCGTCTCGGGCTCGAGCGTGCGTTCGAGGCTCGCGAGCAGGTCCGCGGTCTCCGCGCGTGCCTCGAGCAAGGCCTTCGCGCGTTCGGTCGCCAGCGTGCGCCGCGTCATGAGCTCGAACCCGGGCTTCCCGGTGACGACCGCCTCCGTGCGCGTCGCGAGCGCCCAGCCGACGAGGTCGTAGAGCGCCATCACACGCGTGTCCACGTTCGCGGAGAGCGTGTCGGACTCATCGGGCAGCGCCAGCGCCGGGAGGAGCGAGACGAGCTCCGCCTGTATCGCTTCGCTCCAGGGCCGGGTCAGGAGTGTCTGGTAGAGGTTCGTCGCCGCCGCGACACGCTGGTCGTCGCTCTCGGCCTCCTCGAGAATCCGGCGCTGCGCGCGGATCCGGAGCTCGTGCGCGCCGTGAGCCAGAACGACCTGCACGAGGAACGGGCGCTCGCCCTCGTCCTCGCTCGCGAGCCAGCGGTCGAGCACGCGCTCGAAGATCGGGTTCCAGGCCTCGGGCTCGTCGGTCCGATGCCCGGCGCCTCGCAGCCAGTTGATCAGGGTCTGCATCTTCCGACCCGGGAGCTCCTCGACGCTCTCGTCGACGTCGGAGAAGAGGTCGACGAGCAGCGCACGCCCCTCGTCGGTCTGCCGGAACGTCCAGTGCTGCAGGATCCGCCCCCCCACGTACGTGGGGTCGCTCTCGAGCGCCAACGCGCGCACGACTCGCGCGAGCAACTCGGCGCGGTCGTCCTCGAAACGCTGGTGGTAGAGCCGTTGCCCCTGTCCCAGCGCGTGCTGTATGGCTGCCTGCAGACGCGCGTACTCGGGCGGGGTCCGCTCGGACTTCTCGGACAACGCGAGCCAGGACACGATGCGGCGCCAGGCCTCGTCCTCGCGGTCGAGGAAGATCAAGGCGGAGAGGAACTGGTCGAACAGGTTCTGGTCGAGCAGCTCGTCGTTCGTGCGCTCCCAGAGCTCGAACGTCTCGACCAGTTCTTCCAGGCGGTAGCCGTTCCACAGGATCTGCGCCGTCGTGCGGCGGACCTGCGTGAGCTCGTACTGCGTCCAGGGCCCGTTCTCGACCTCGGCCGTCTCGATCCATTCGAGCGCGAGGTCGAGCTCCCGGCGCTCCGCGAGCGCCGAGGCGTAGGCGAGCTGCGCGTGGAGCGCATACGGCCACTCCACCGCGGCCTGGGCCTGAGCCTCGAACAGCTCCTCGGGCCGGTTCAGGTTGGCGAGTGCCGCGAGGCGGCGTTGATCCCAGGCGAGCTCGGCGTCGAGGATCTCCGACTGTCGCGTGAACGCCGGCTGAATCCGCTCGAGCAGCTCGAGCATCTCGTTGCCCTGGTTCAGCGTGTACGTGTACTGCAGGAGCTGAAGCGCCATCCCGTAGTCCGCGTCTCGCGAGTCCTCTGCGATCTCGTCGGCCGTGCGCAGGAGCAGGTGGCGCAGCTCCTCGTTCCGACGGCTCTGCTGCAGGTAGATCGTGCGGATCAGCGCCAGCCCGGGCGCCTCGCCGACGAACCCGGCGATCGCATCGAGGTGCGGTCGCGCTGCATCCCAGCGCTGTGTCATGGCGTAGTAACTCAGGAGCTGCCAGCGCTGATCGAGGTCGGCCTCGCCGTCCCGCGCAGCCTCCTTCGCGTCGGCCAGGTCGCCCTCACCGGTTCCGAGCAGGATCGCGTCACCGCGGCGCTCGAGCTCGGTCCGCACGAGGCTCGCGGACTCCTCGGTGGTGAGAGAAGCGACACGCACGACCGTGGTCGTCTCGCCCTGGGCGTTCGCGTTCCAGGATCGAACCGCGCCGGGCCACCAGAGCCCACCGACCTCGTGGAACCCGTCGTAGCGGAGACCGCGCGTCTCTTCGCCTTTCGAGCTCCAGGCCTGCTCCAGCACGACGCCGCGCTCGACGTCGATCGTGAGCGCCATGACGTTGTCCGGATCGGTGGGCACCGAGAACGCGACGCGCCGCCGGTCCTCCTCGAGCTCCTCGACGCTCGCGGTATGGCCCGCGTAGTACCGGATCTGGTCGCCGAAGTGCCACGCGAACGGCGCTGTCCACGAGCCGGAGTCGCCCTCGCGCTCCGCGCGAACGCGTCCCAGCCGCCAGCCCTCGGTCATCAGGCCGCGGCGGCCATCGCTCACCCATTGCACGCCGTATGTGTTGCCCTCGACGTGCCCGCCGAGCTCGAGCCATGCGTCCGAACCGATCAGGTGCGTGCCGCGCAGCGTTTGCTCGCGTCCGCGCACGTCCGCGTAGGTCGTCTCGACCTCGAAGCGCCAGCCGCTGGCGCCGCTCGACATCGCGACGCGCCTGTCGATCCGCCCGAGTAGCTCGACCACGTCGTCCGGCCAGGTCCATTCGGGTTCGGTCCCGCGCTCCGCCGGCACCTCGGGGAAGAGTGAGGCGAACGGACCACTGTGGACCGTGCCGTACGCGCGTCCCCCCAGCGTGCCGCCGGCCCGATTGGAGACGCTCGTCGCATACCCGAGCGCATCCAGGTCTGCGCGGCCCGCGGAGCGGCCCTGATACGCTTCGGACTTCATGGCCATTCGCTCGCGAGACGCGAACACCATCTCCTCCTCTACCGCGGGGGCCGAGGCCGGTAGGTTGACGCCCTTGCCCTCCTCGTTGTCGGCGAAGTGATCGACCTCCTCGCCTTCCTCGCCGAAGGCGTCGTCCCCTTCGAGCTGTCGGAGCTCGCTCCTCGTGTTCGTGTCGGCGACCTTGGATCCGCCGGCATTCTTCTTCTCGAAGAACCCGAGCGCCGCGGCTTGTCGGAACGCCGGCCCGTGCCCGCGCAAGATCTCGGTCAGGTCGCGCCCCATGAGCTGCAGACGCTCGAGCACGCTCTCGCGCATCCGCGCGCGCCAGCCCTTCGCGGCCAGCATCTGCTGACGCAGGAGCTCGTGCTGCCCGGACTCGCGCCCCGCGGTGAAGAACTCCTCGCCGTCGCGCATACGGAAGCGCTTCTTCACGCCGAAGCGCTCGCGATCCGCGTCGCTCTCGAGGACGAGGAACGACGAGTACGGCGTGACGATCTGATAGTCCTCCGACATCGTCACGATCCGCTCGCGGGTCTCGACGGAGCTCCCCTGTTCGAGCAGGTGGTCGAGGTGGTGCCTCGCCCACAACCGCGGGACGAACGAATTGCCCTCGTCGTCGCCGTCCAGCGAGACGTCGGTGGCGAACCTCACCTCGCGCCCGTCGAGCGTGCCCGTCACCACGACGCTCCCGGCGAGATCTCCGCCCGTGGGATCGAACCGCCCCACGACGATCTGCTGTCCTCCCGCCGTCAGGTTCGGCAGCACCTCGGGATACACCGCCGCCACCGCCAACCCCTCGAAGGAGAGCTCGAGGTCCTTCACCGCCGGCGCCGCGATCTCCTGGAGCAGGGCGAACGCGGTCTGCGCCGGATCCGTCCCGCCCCCGATCGACCGCACGGATCCGCCGCCGAGGCCGGCGACGCCGCGCAGCACGACCATCTCGGAGCTCGACCCCGGCACGACCGCGTGGAAGGTTCCGCTCCCCCGGTAGAGGCGGCCGAGCTCGTGCGCGAACGCGACCGGATCGGCATCGCCCGACGTCGGCACGCCGTCGCCGACGTACACGACGTGCGTGCGCGAGCCCGCGCGATCGATGGCGTCCGTGAACGCGCGTTCGAGGTCCGACCAGCCGAGCGGGTCACGCTCCTCCAGGAAACGCAGCGCGCGCTCGCGGTTCTCCAGGTCGTTCCCGACCGCTCCCTCGAACGCCCAGCGCGTCTCCACATCGCAGGTCGCGAGGTTGAACGTGTCTTCTTGCCCGAGCGAGGCGATCAGCGCCTCCACGAACGCCACCTGGTTCGTCTGCGGGGCGCCCCACATCGAGCCGGACGTGTCCGCCAGCACCAGGAGCTCGATCGGCTCCGACCGATCCCCGGCGCTCTCCGACACGTCGGGAGCGTCGATCAAGAGCATGAAGTAGCCGTCGTCACCGCGCCGGTGCGGGATCACGGCGAGCCCGTCTGCGCGAGCCTGGGTCTCGATCCGGAGCTCGAAATCCCCCTCGGGAGCGAACTCCTCGGCGGCGAACTCGACCTTCGCCGAGTAGCCCGAGGTCCGGATGCGGCTGTCGTGCGAGGGACACTCCACGGAGGACAGCGGGTCGGTCGAGCTGACGTTCACCTCGATCTCGAGCCGGCCCAGGGGGTTCTTTCGCAGGAGCTCGCTCTCGAGCCCGTAGTGATAGGAGTAGGTGTCGCCCTTCTTCGGCAGCACCTGGGTGTACGCGATCCGGATGCGCTTCTCGCTCCCGATCGGGAACACGCGCGCCTTGAAGATGTTCCCGCCCGTCCACTCGAGCAGTCCCGGGTCGCGCCGTTCGCGCAGGATCGTCTCGTAGATCTCTCGCGCGCGCTGTTTCTCGACGATCTCGCCCTGCACGAGCTCGTTCCCGATCCACATGCCGAAGCCCGAGATCGAGGAGTCGGCCGGAAGCGGGAAGTAGAAGACCCCCTCGAGCACGGTCGAGGTGTGGTTGACGAACGACTCCTCGATGACCGTGCGCGCGATCTGATCGCGAATGTCGACGGTCACCTTGTGGTAGCCGATGGTCAGCGGGACGTTGCGGCCATCGACGTTCACGAGCAGGGAGCCCAGCGCTTCCGTCGAGGCGTTCGATTCGTATCCGACCAACCAGCGAGGATCCTCTTCCAGGCGCGAGAGCTCACCGTCGCGAGCGCGCAGCACGGCCCGCTCGTCGACCTCGATCGTCGTCTTGCCGGGGCCGGCGACCTCGATCGCGTCCGCCGCTGACGCATCGACCTCGACCTCGCCGCGCAAGATCGCGATACGGCTCCCCCGGGAGACCTCGACCAGCGTCCCGGGACCGAGGATGATCTCGGCGCCACGAGACATCCGTATGCGAAGCGCGTTCGCCCCGCGAGTTCCCACCTCGAGCCAGTCGCCGATCTCGAGCGGCGCCCCCTCCTCGAGCGTCGTCCAGCGGTCCGCGAGCACGCCGCGACGGAGAGCGACGCCTTCCCGATCCAGCACGCGGCCCACGTCGGCCGATGCCGAGAGCTCTTCCCGACCCGGGCGCTCCGAGCCGCCGGGAGGCGCCCCCACAGGTCCGAGGCCGCAGAGGATCAGGCCGAGGGCCGGAACGGCCACGCGGAACGAGCGCTGGTATTTCATCTGAGGTAGGGCTCCGAGACCCGGACGGTTTCAACGGGGCGGAACTCCCCGCGATTGGTCTCTATCGGCCAAAATCGAGGATGCCTTGGTCGGGGGGCGGCCCTCGGGACCAGGACCGGGTCCCGGGCCCCCGAGAAGCGGCGCGGTAGGGAATCCGGGATGATGGAGACGGATGAGCGCGCGCGCCATCTCTCCTCTCCATGAGGCTCCTGCACTCACTCGCCCTGGCACTGTTCCTCGGTCCGACCCCCCCGACGGCCACCGGCGACGGCCTGCCCTCCGACCACGCCGCGTGCCTCCACGAAGCGAGGATCGCGCACTCGCAACACGACCTCGAACGTCAACGCGAGCTCCTCGAGCACGCCGAGACGCTGTCGGGCCGGCCGGAGGGCGAGGCGGAGGCACAGCGCCTCCTGGCGGTTCTGGACTGGAAGTACGCACAGCGCGAAGACGCGGCGCGTGAGCGTCTCTTGCGCGCGACGGAGGGTCCGGAGCCGGGCGCGGCATGGCTCGCACTCGCACGGTTGGAGCAGGCGCACGATCGCTTTGCCGTGGCGCGCGAAGCCGCGACCGAGGCGATTCGCACGGGCACGAAGAATGAGGTGCGCCGGAGCGGCCGCATCGCACTCGCGGAAGCCTCGGTCGCCGAGGCCGGAGCGCTGCGCCGCCGGGGGGAGCCGGCGCGGACGGACGCCTTGCGCGAGGCGCATGCGATGGTGCTCGAGGCCGTGCAGGCCGAACCCGGACTGCTCGACCCGTCCAGGCTTCTCCTTCGAGCGTCGATCCTGCGAATGGACGGGACCTCCGCGCTCCTCGCCTGGCGCTCCTACTACCACGTCGGCGGAGACGGCGAGATGCCGAACGCGATCGCGGAAGCCGGCGGCGAGCTCGCGCGTCTCCTGCCGCTGCTCGGAACGCCCGAGCACCGGCTCGCCACCGTCGAGGCCCTGCGCGAGAGCCACTTCCACGTGGCGGCGGCATTGCTCGCGCTCGAACCGGAGCCGGAGGCCCTCGATCGCGCCGACACGCGCGTCCGGGATGCCCTCGCCTACTCGGACTTCGTCGTCGACCTGCGCAAGGGCGTGGACGAGTACTACCGCAGGCTCGCCCTCGGCCGCGGCGGGCAGCGCGACCTGGACAGAATCGTTCGGGACGCGCTCCGGACGCTGCACGAAGCCGTGGACGAGCCGGGTTCGCTCCCGACCTCCGTGAGCGCCCGCTGGGAATGGCTCCTCGAGCGCTTCGGGGCCGACGGGAACCTGGGCAACACGGCGGGCTACCACGACCTGCACCTGGGGCACGTCATCATCGACGACACGCTGCCGGTCACGCAGTACGGCGAGACGGCGGATCTGCGCTTCGTCGCGCTCGACCACATGGTCAGCAACGGATTCCAGAGCTGGGCCTGGGACAACGGCGCGCAACATGGGGGCTGGGCCGGTCCTAACACGATGTGGCAGGTGCGCCCGGAGTACGCGGACGATGCGATCAACGCCTGGCGTCACCTGCACGACGAGGAGTCCCTCGCGGAGGCGCTCGAGATGATCGAGCGCGAGTCGGCGCGCGATGACGAGCGCGCGAGGAAGAACCCGACCGCATTCCTCCCCGGTCTGGGGATTCGGCTCCAGTTGCAGGCGGGCGAAGCGCTGCTCGACGAGCTCGCAGCGCGCGGTCTCTTCGGTGAAGCCCTGCGCATGGAGTTCATCCGGGAGGGCACACGCGCCCTCATCGCCTACTCCATCTTCGCCCACGAGGGTCGTCACGCGATCGACAAGCGACTGGGGACGTTCGACTCGGCGACACTCGAGTACCGCGCGAAGCTCTCGCAGGTCGCGTTCGCACCGAGGCCGCGTCTCGCGGTCTCCGGCATTCTCTCGCCGAACACCGGAGACGCCACGCCGCACGGCCAGGCCAATGCGCGCGCGCTGAAGGGTGTGGTCGCGTGGATGGACGAGCACGGAGACGAGATCGCAGGCCTCGACCACGAGCGTCCGCTGCTCCCGCAACTCGATCTCCTGACGGACGATCAGCTCCGCGCGGCGTTCCGGTCGATGGACCCGCTCGCTCGCCAGTAGGTCTCAGCCCTGCTCGAAGCGCCTGTCCTTCGTCGGGAACCCGAAGTGCACCGGGTCCACGCCCGAACAGGAGATCCACGCTCCGTGAGCACGTCGGCCGCGGCGACGAGGCGGAACTGAGTAGTCGGGGCGTGCGATGTGGGCAGAGAGCTTCGGAACGCCCTTCCCGTCTGCACGGCTGCGAACCAACGGCGTACGCTCCAGAGCCCGGAACAGGAGGAAAGCCATGACTCTCGCCGCCACGCTCCGGCCGACGATCCCGTCGTCGACGCGTCATCCGTATCGGATCCATCGTCGAGCGGGCGGCAAGCCCTGGCTCGTCGAGGTCTCGACGATCGGACACGCCCTGCGCCAGGACCCGATCCTGAACAAGGGCACGGCCTTCCCGCCCGAGGAGCGGCAGCGGCTCGGGCTGCGCGGGATCATCCCGCCGCACACCGCGACGCTCGAGAGCCAGCTCGCACGCGTCGGTGAGAACTACGACCGGCGGCAATCCGACATCGATCGCTACCTCTACCTGGTCGCGCTGCAAGACCGCAACGAGACGCTCTTCCACCGCTTCGCGCTCGACAACCTGGAGCGGATCTTGCCGATCATCTACACGCCGACGGTGGGCCAGGCGTGTCAGGGGTACAGCCACATCTACCGTCGCCCACGCGGCCTGTACGTCACACCGGACGACGTGAACCGCATCGATGAGCTTCTCGACAACTCGGGTCTGGAGGAGGCGGCTCTACTGGTCGTGACCGACGGAGAGCGGATCCTCGGCACGGGCGATCAGGGCGCGGGAGGGATCGGCATCTCGATCGGCAAGCTGACGCTGTACACGCTCGGCGCCGGCATCCACCCGACGTTGACCCTGCCGGTCGTGCTCGACGTCGGCACGGACAACGAGGAGCTCCTGCGCGACCCGCTCTACCTCGGCCGTCGCGAGCGGCGCCTGCGCGGCGAACCGTACTTCGAGCTGCTCGACGCCTTCGTCGACGCCGTGCAGCGCCGCTGGCCGCGGGCCATCGTCCAGTGGGAGGATTTCGCCAAGCGCAACGCGTTCACGGTGCTCGACCGCTACCGCGACCGCGTTCCCTCGTTCAACGACGACATCCTCGGCACCGGAGCGGTCGTTCTCGTCGCCCTCCAGAACGCCTTCCAGGTGGCGCACGTGCCCCTGGCGAAGGGACGAATCCTGTTCCTGGGCGCCGGCGAGGCCAGCATCGGCTCGGCGCGGGCGATCCTGGCGGCGAAGCAAGCGGCGGGCGCGAGCGAGAAAGAGGCCAAGGCCCAGATGGTCTTCCTCGACACCACCGGGCTCGTCCACGAGGGCCGCCCGCGGCTCGAACCGTTCAAGCGCGAGTTCGCGGCCTCCAGGGAGCGCGCCGAGGCCTGGCCGGAGTGCGGGCACGACCGCCTGCTCCAGACCTCGATCGAGCACTTCGAACCTCATGCGTTGATCGGCGCGACCGGCGTGGCGAACGCTTTCGACGAGGAGTCGGTGCGCGCGCTCGCGCGTGTCGCGGCCCGACCGATCGTGTTCGCGCTCTCCAACCCCTCGGCGCTGTCGGAAGCACAACCCGAGGACATCGTGAACTGGACCCAGGGGCGGGCGATCATCGCCACGGGTAGCCCCTTCCCGCCGGTTCGCAGGGATGGCCACCCGATCCCGATCGCTCAGGCGAACAACATGCTGATCTTCCCGGGCGTCGGAATGGGCGCCTGGATCTCGCACGCCGTGCGCATCACGGACGCCATGTTCGCGGCTGCGGCGCGAGCCTGCGCGGAATGCGTGTCTCCGGAGAAGCTGGCCGAGGGCGTCATCCTTCCGACCGTCGGGGAGATTCGCCGCGTGAGCCGCGCCGTCGCCCTGGCCGTCGCCGAGGAAGCCGTGCGGTCGGGACTCGCCGCTGCGCAGCCTCGTGAACATCTCGAAGAACGGCTCGAGCTGGAGATCTGGACGCCTCAGTACATGGAGCTCGTGCGGGAGGACGAGTAGTCCACTACGACTCATTCCGTACGAGAGCGGGGCACTCGTCGAATGTCGGCCGTGAGCAGGTGTGAGTAGGCTCCGGGGTCCAGACGCCACCCATGACCGGTACACGGACCGGACGGAGGACAGGATGAACCGTCGCAGCTACGACTCGTGCGGCTCCGAGAAGCCGCTCCTCGGAGAGACGATCGGGGAGTGCCTGGACCGCGTCGCGGCCCGGTACCCCGACAACGAGCTCCTCGTGTCGATTCCACGCGGGCTGAGGTTCACGTACCGCGAGTTCGTGGCCGTCGTCGATCGCGCGGCCAAGGCCTTCCTCAAGCTCGGGATCCGGCGCGGCGACCGGGTCGCGATCTGGTCCATCAACAACTACGAGTGGGTCGTTGCACAGTTCGCGACGGCGCGCATCGGGGCCATCCTGGTCAACGTCAACCCTGCCTACCGGACGCACGAGCTCGAGTACGTGCTGAAGGAATCGCGGGTGCGGGCTCTGATCCTGATCGAATCGTTCAAGAGCGCGAACTACCTCGACATGTTCTACGAGGTCTGTCCCGACGCCCGCCGGTCGGAGCCCGGGCACCTCGAGTCGTGGCGCTTCCCCCACTTGCGCAGCGTCATCTTCATCGGCAGCGAGCAGCATCCGGGCATGCTCACCCGTCGCACGTTCACCGAGCTCGGCGACGAGCTGGGTGACGAGCTGCTCCAGGACGAAGAGGAGCGTCTCGACGTCGACGACATCATCAACATCCAGTACACGTCGGGCACGACGGGGTTCCCCAAGGGCGTGCTCCTGACGCACAACAACATCCTCAACAACGCCTACTCCGTCGGGGAGCTGCTCGGGCTCACGCCGGAAGACCGCGTGTGCGTGCCGGTGCCCTTCTACCACTGCTTCGGGATGGTCATCAGCAACCTGGCCACCATCGCCCACGGAGGGACGATCGTCATCCCGAGCCCGTCCTTCGACCCGGCGGCGACTCTGAAGGCGGTGCAGGAGGAGCGCTGCACCGTGCTGCACGGAGTGCCGACGATGTTCATCGACGAGCTGGAGGAGCCCGAGTTCGACTCCTACGACCTCACGTCACTGCGCAAGGGGATCATGGCGGGCGCGCCGTGCCCGATCGAGGTGATGCGGAAGGTCGAGGAGCGCATGCACATGCCCGAGATCCTGATCGCCTACGGTCAGACGGAGGCCTCCCCTGCGACGACGATGACGCGCGCCGAGGACTCCCTCGAACGGCGCGTCTCGACCGTCGGGCGAGTCATGCCGCACCAGGAGCTGAAGATCGTCGACCCGGCGACGAACAAGACCGTGCCGCGCGGCGAGGCCGGCGAGATCTGCTTCCGCGGGTACATGGTGATGTCGGGCTACGACAACATGCCCGAGCAGACGGCGGAGACGATCGACGAGCACGGCTGGCTGCACTCCGGCGACACCGGAACGATGGACGCCGACGGCTACGTGAAGATCACAGGGCGTATCAAGAACATGATCATCCGCGGCGGCGAGAACATCTATCCGCGCGAGATCGAGGAGTTCCTGCACACGCTCGACTTCATCGCCGACGCGCAGGTGATCGGCGTCCCGGACGAGCGGCTCGGGGAGGAGCTCCTGGCCTGCATCCGCTTGCACGGCGCCTCCGCTCCTCCGACGCCGCAAGCGCTGCGAGAGCTCTGCAAGGGCAAGATCGCGAGCTTCAAGATCCCGCGCTACTGGAAGGCCGTCGACGAGTACCCGATGACCATCACCGGCAAGGTCCAGAAGTTCAAGCTGCGCGAGGCGGCCGAGCGCGAGCTGGCCGAGGGCACGCTGCCGGATTCGAGGGCCGCGGCCGCTCCTGCGCATACGGCGGTGCGTGCAGGGGCCGACGTGCTTACGGCGGGTCCGGCAGTCCCCTGATACCTTCGAATTGCGATGACGACCACCACGAGAATCTTGAAGGAAGAGCATCAGTGGGTTCGGTTGCTGCTCGACTGCCTGGAGGAGCTGGTCGCGACGTTCCGATCGGCCGGTGACTTCGACTCGAAGGCGGCGACGGAGCTGCAGGCGCTCTTCGAGCACTTCGTGGACGAGCAGCATCAGGCGAAGGAGGAGGCCGCTCTCTTTCCCAAGCTCCTGGACTGCGTGCAAGGACTCCAGGAGGACCACGTCCGGGAGCGCGAGCATCTCGAGCGCATGCGCTTCAGTCTCTTCAACGCGGCCCTCGGCGATCCGACGGACCGCGAGACGTTCACGAGCGAAGCGCAGGCCTACGTCGACCTGCAGCGCCAGCACATGGCGCGTGAGGACCAGGCCCTCCTGCCGCTGGCCGAGGAGCTCTTCACCGAACAGGACGACGAGGACGTGCTCGAGCAATTCCGGCGCATGGACACGGATGGCCTCGGGCGCGACGAGGTGCAGTCCCGCGTGACGGAGCTGTGCAACCGCCTGCACGTCCCCTCGTGGACGGGTTGATTAGCGACTGCGCACGCGCCTTGGAGGGTGTGGCGTGGCTCCCCGGTATCGAGCGTCACTTCCCCCTCGCGAGCAGGCGCTTGAACATCAGGAAGTGCGTCACCAGGAGCAGGGGCACGAGCATGGTCGGGATGAACCAGGCCGCCCCGAACATCGGCGCCACGTCGGTGTGTCGCAGTGCGTTGACCAGGTCGACCGCTCCGACGACATTGAAGAGCCAGACCACTCCGATCGCGACGGACCATCGCGACGAGAGTGCGATGATCGCCAAGAGCGCCAGGACACCGGCCGCCAGATCCCCGTATGCGGCGGGGTCTGCGAACCCCTCCGGCAGCGGCTGATCGACCACGCCGGGAACGAGGAAGACCATGCCGACGTGGCGAAAGGCGTGGGGCACGGCGAGCCACACGAGCGCCTCGTTCGCAGGTCGCCGCGCCAGCAGGGGCACCAGCAGGTATCCGAAGATCACACCCCAGACGACGAGGCTCAGCAGGAATTGCAGTCCGAAGATGGCTTGAACGTCCATGTCTTGCCTTTGGTCAGTGGGTTGCGGTGACGGCGAGATCGGCGAACCCGATGGGCGGTTGGATCAACAGCTCTCGACGCTCAGCACTCGCCCGCCACAGGGGGCTGTCCTGTGCGAGGACCGGGGTCTTGAGCACGGGGTGGCCGCGCTCTTCTTCCCAGCGGTCGAGGTCCGGAATGCGCTGGAGCAGCATCCGAACGGTGAAGAACAGGGCTGAGAGCTTGCTACCCACTCTCAGGCCGGGCGCGATCAGCTTCGGGCTCGCCACGTAGCGGCGTGCGATCGATTCGAATCCCTCCGGTGCTCGACCCAGGACTTGCTGCACGTGGTCGGTGGGAGCGCCGACGGCGAAGGCGCCGCTCGCGAGCTCGATCGCGAAGTGGCGCAGGTTGGCGATCTCGAAGGTGGGAATGCCCTGCGCGGACGCAGCCTTGGCGAGCATCGAGAAGGGCACGTCCTTGTAGGTGACCTTTCGTTCGAGGACCTTGCCCAGGATCCCCGCCACGTCGGTGGGCGACACGAGCTCGGGACCGGTCGGCCGGTAGGACTTGCCGATGTGCGGCGTCGGATCCGCGAGGACCGCAGCCGCGAGCTCGCCGATGTCTTCGTTCGAGGGCGGGGCATTGAGGCCGTCGCCGAAGGGCGCCGCGAACAGTCCGAAGTGCGCGATGGCCTGCAGGCCCAGGAAGTAGGTGAAGGCGAACAGGCCCGGGTTGACGTGAATCACGTCCACAGTGGGCATCCAGCGGTAGAGGTTGTTCGCCAGCCAGTGTTCGCGAGTGAGGGTCCCGGGATGGCTCGGATGGGGATTCCAGGCGCTCATGAGAGCGACCACTTCGAGCTTCGCCTCCTCGGCCGCCAGGGCGAAGAGCATCGTCCCGTGCAGAAGGTTCGGTGAGAACGGAGGGCAGTGGTAGGCGCGCTGCACATCGGTCAGCGCCTGTTGCAGATCGCGGTAGTCGAAGAGATCGCCGACGAAGATCTCGGCTCCGGCATGCCGTAGGGCCTCGGAGCGCTCGTCGCTGCGTCGTACGAGCGCGCGGACGGGAAACCCGCGCTCGAGGAGGCTGCGAACAGCCGCTGAACCCGTGTGACCGGCGGCAGAAGTGACGAGCACTCGAGGACGGTTCGAAGAAGCTCTGGCTTGCATGTCCTTCTCTCCTGAGGCTTGCGGTGCAGTTGTATATACAACTCCAAATCAAAAAAAGAGAAGGGCTAACCTCGCCCCCCTCGTGACCAGACGGAGTCCGCGGTGCGTCGCAGAGACTGCGCGCCCCGCTGCCCCAGCAGAGCCTCCGCGTCCTCCTGGGCCTTCTCCCAGAGGGGGAGCGCTCGTTCGAGCAGCTTGCGTCCCTTGGCGTGGATCACGAGCACCTGCCCGCGCCCCGACCGGCTGGGCGACAGGGTCACCCAGCCGTGGCCTCGCATGCGCTCGAGGTTGCGGCTGACGGTCGACTTCTCCATGTGGAGTCGTTTCGCCACGTCTCCGGGCGAGAGCGGACCGCGCTTGGCCACCACGACCAGCACGTTCAGCTGTCCAACCGTCACGCCCAGCGGACGGAGCGCTTCGTCGTAGACCGCGGAGAGAGTCCGGTTCAGGAGCCGAACCCGGACGGCAAGGCACTCGTCTGCCATCTGGTCGGCGGCGTCTCGGGGATGGCGCTTCTTCGTCGGGGCTCGTCCCATGTGGTTGTATATACAACCTAAAGGCCTCGAACGGGCAGACAAACCCCGGTTTCCTCGAGGCCAGCGCGGCCGCGAGAGCCCGCCGGACGCCCAAGCCCCTTTCGAATGAGCACCTACGTCTCGCCGCAGGTGCTCGGGCGGCAGGCTTGTGGGCCGCGTTTCACGGCTTCAGGGCAAGCGTCACCGGGTTCGTGACGAGCTCGATGTCGCCCTCCGGGCTGGTCACGATCGCCAGGTGTGTCATCTCGATCCCCGCGAGCGCGGGATTTGAGCCGGGCGGGACGCGAAAGGTTGCACGGCCCTCGCCTTCAGGACCCAATTGCCCGAGGAAGCCCCGGAAGACGGGATGGCTCGCCTGCGTCCGAAACAAGCCGGACGCGCTGCCGAGAATCGCGAAGGACGCCCCGCCGAGCTCGGCGCCTGCGCGAACCCGTAGCTCTCGTACTCCACCACGACGGAGCGAGATGGGCGACGGCGACGACACGAGGCTCGGCAGGTCGTAGGCCGCGGCGCGCAAGTCTGACGTGAAGAAACCCTGGGTATGCGCGGAGAAGATCCGATCGGAGGACGGAGCCCGTAACAACTTGACGGCGCCGGGGGGGGACGACGGGATCGAGCGGGCGTCGAAGAGCTGGTCCCCGGTCTGGAGATCGAACCCGGCGAACAGCGTTGACGTACCCTCACCCGTGACGACGACGGTCGGGTCAGCGCCCGTCACGACCACGTCCATCACCTCCGAGGCGAAACCCACCAAGACGTCTTCGTCCCAGTCAACGAATCCTGTGGTCGTATCGATGGTCAAGGTTCGCCAGAGGGGAGTGAACTTGCCTGCGAAGACGTGAAAACCGCTCCCTGCACCCGCCAGGCGCGATCCGTCCGGGGACAGCGCGCAGGCGATGGGCGGCGGTGACGAGGCGCCGCCGGACGCACCGAACGCGGCCGTCTTCCAGACCTCTGCTCCCGTCGCCGCCTCGTAGGCGAAGAAGCGGCTCGTCACGATGTCCACCTTCTCGTTCCCACCGAGGATGTAGACACGCGAACCGTCGTCGGACGCGAGCACCTCGAGACCGGTCCATTGGTCGCCCTCGGGGCTGGTGGCTTCCCACAGGACGGCGCCGGATTCCTCGCGCAGGGCGAGCGTCGCAACGTTCGCCACGGCGAGCTCTTTCCGGGCCGTGACGAACAGCAAGCCTCCGTCCGGCGACAGGGCGAGGGAGCGCGGACTGTCGTCCTTCCCCCCCCCATCGAAGGTCATCGTCCAGACGTCGACGCCGGTCGCAGCGTCGATCTTCTGCACGCCGATATCGTCGTCTCCGCTGCCGCTGACGGTGCGAGCGACATACAGAGCCGTGCCGTCCCGTGCGACGACCAGATCGCGCACTCCCTGCAAGGCTCGCGACCAGATTCGCTTCCCGTCCCGTTCGTCGTGTGCCAGGAGCTCCTCACCGGCGACGGCGATGAGCATCCGGTTCGAGGCGGCGAGCCGGTCGGCGCCGTCCGCGTCCTTCTCGTCCACGGTCCAGAGCGCCTTCCCACTACCCGCATCGAAAGCACCGAGCAGGAGCTTCGAGGACGAATCGCCTCCCACTCGCCGGCGGCGAGCTCTGGAGGCGAAGAGCGTTTGCTGTTCGCTCGGCGCGAAGGGCACGTCGGCGACGAGCGTTCCGCCCACCGTCTCGTAGACGCGCGTCGTGGACGCGGCTGCAGCCAGGGCGACCAGAGCACCGTTGGGGGAGACCGAGAGCTCGGCCACGTTGAAACCGATTTCAGGCGGAATCGGAGTCGACCACAGGATCGCTCCCGTCCGTGCGTCGAGCGCATCCAGTCCCGAAGTCGGCGCGGGAAACAAACCGCCACCTCCGCTCGACCTGAAGACGACGCTCCCATCCGGCGACAGGGTCGTGCGCTTCGTACCGGGTCTGGAGTCGGACCACACGACGGCGCCCGTCTCGGGGTGAATTCCGATCGAACCCCCGCCACCGATGAGCAGGAAACCGCCCGAGACGACGAGGAGGCCGCCGGTCGGGTTCATCTCGAGCGACAGGGGACCGAAGGTCGAGTAGGCGGCCGACCACGCGGTGGAGCCGTCAGTGAGATTCAGCGCGAGCACCGAGCCGCCCGTGATGACGAACGCCCGTCGGGAATCGGCGGTGAGGTCGCCGAGGGCACCCGTGGGGAGGTTGGCCGTCCACAGGCGCATGGAGCTTGCACGGTCGTAGGCCGCAATGAGCCCGTCTCCCGCAGCCAGGAGCATGTGGTCGTCCGGCGTGAGCGCTAGCTGCTCACCGTCCGTACCCGGGAGAACGTCGACGACTTCGGACGCACCGTCCGAGCCGCGAAAGCGCGTGATCCGGAGCTCCGAAACACCGATTGTGAAGACCTGGCTCCCGTCCTTCGTCGCGACCAGGTCGCGGACGGCCTCGCCGACGGGACCGCTGGGCGAGTCGAGCTCGTCGGAGACGTGAGTCGACGTCCACACTCCCTTTCCGGTTCGCGCGTCGATGCGACGCACGGAGAACCCGCGATCGGTCCTGCGCTCGAGCGCGAGGAAGAGCCGTGAGCCGACGAGCTCGCGGTCCACGATCGTGAGCCCCGCCTCGGTGGTCCCGTCGATCGTCCGCTCCCAGGTCGGAGCGAGGGTCATCGGCTGCTGGCCGCCTGCGGTGAGAGCCGTTGCGCAGAGCAGAGCGGCTGCGAGAACTGCGGACCTCGTCTTCGAATTCATGCGAATCTCCCACTCTCGGCAGTCTTCGGACATGCCGCTCATTGGCCGGGCTGCGCCGAGCTCCCTTCACCCCGGGACTCGACGCAGGGGACCCTCGATTGCGGCGAAACTCCCCTCTCGGGCACGCTGCGATCGCGAGCTCCACACGACCTACACGGGAGGTTCCTGTGTGTAACCGTCGTCGATCGGGGTTTCGTGTCGCGTCTCGGGTGCGCAATTCGCGCGTTCGCCGCGAAGACGCGCGCACGTGCGCGAAGCTCGGCATCCCCGCGCTCTCCAGCTCAGTTCGGGTCGCCCGAGAGCACCCAACCGGACCAGTCCCAGAGCGCGGCGCCCTCTTCGCGCAACGCACTCTTCGCCTTCCAGAGAGCCTCGGCCTTCGGCAACTCCTCGACCCACATGTAGGTGTAGAAGAGCTGCATGAGGCGCTGCGTCCTCTCGTCGTCGACCTTCCACAGGCTCGTGATGGTCGTGCGCACTCCGGCAGCGTGCAGCGCGGCCTGCAACGACTGAACGCCCTGTCCAGCGCGGCGGATGCCGACGTTCGTCTCGCAGGCGCTGAGTACCGCCAGGTCGCAGGCCGTGAGGTCGATGCCCGCGAGCTCTTCGGCAGTCATGATCCCGGGCACCCGGCCGAGCGCGTCGCGGCCGCGGTTCGCGCCGGCGAGGGCGAGACCGCACAGTGTCATCGGAGCGAGACCGTGGACGGTCTCACGTGTGTCGCCGCGACTCCACAGTCCGCGACCCCGCGTCACCGAATCGAGCGTGGATGCCACCGACTCCGGCGCGAACCACCCGTGCGTCGCGAGGTGCAGGAAGCGCTTGCCGGGGGCGCCCTCGTGGAACGCGATCTTGGTCGCCGCCTCGTCCGTGAAGAGCAGTGGCTCGCGCCCGAACGAGGCCTCGAAGATCGCCGCGGTCGACTCGGCCTCGTCGCGCGTCGCGGGGAGCGGCGCCAGGGCGCCGAAGGCCGCACTGCGCGTTCCGTCGCCCAGCGGCGCGGAGACGGTGCGCGTTGCGGTCCCGTGCTCGATCTCTGCGTCGAACGCCACGTCGCCCATCGCGAGGAGTCCGGGCACGACCTCGCTGCGATCCCGCATCTCGATCAGTCGCGCGAAGGACACCTCCCGGATCACGCGCACGCGGTCGCCTGTCCACTCCCCCTCCAGGGGGAGGGCCTCCAGGGGAACGACGTGCAGGAACGCGTCCAGACAGACATGCAGGATCGTCGCGTCGCCCGCGACGGCGAGGACGGGGTCGAGGACGCGAGCGCGCAGCTCCCCCCCGAGCTGGTCCGAGTCGAGGTCGAGCTCCTCGTTCGCGCCCATGCCCATCCCCCGACCGCGAAGGGGCTTGCCGAGCGCGGCGCGCCAGGACGACGCCAGCCGTTCCAGCTCCGTGGCGGAGCCGAGGTCGACGCGGGTGAGCTCTCCGTCCGAACGCACGACACGGGCGATCATCGTCGGTTGGCTTCCCGCGACGCGTGTGTACCCGACGGCGACCGCTCCCTCGCGCAGGCCGCGGGTGACGTCGTCCAGCTCGATCGCACCCACGAACGAACCCCGCGCGGCGAGCTCCGACCGGAGCTCCCGTTCGAGCACGTCGCGTTCCCGCGCGAGCAGGGCCACCTCGTTCCCGTAGTCCTCCGGCGAGCTCTCCCCGGAAGGGCCGCCGGCGATCAGGTCGCCCTGACGCGCGCGCAGCGCACCCGCTTCTTCGCGCAGCGATCGCAGCCCGGGATCCAGGTCACGGCTCGCCCTCACGCTCGCGTTCGAGGTGTGGCGAACCGTCTCGATCCACGTGAAGAGCATCGTCCGCGCCTCCTCGGAGCCCTCGGACCCGATCAGCGATTCGAGCAGGGGATGCCAGTACGTCACCTTGCGTGCGGACTCCCGCGCTTCGCGCGGAGACAAGGTGGTGAAGCTCGCGAGTCGCAACTGGAGGCTTCGCAGGAGCTCGGTCGCCCGTGCGCGCACGGCCGGGAGCTCGTCCGGGACCCGGAACATGAGCAGGAGATTCCCGAGCGCGGTGATCCGCGTGGGGTGATCCGCGGGGAGAGTGCGCTCGTAAACCTCGAGCACGTCCTCCTGGAGGGCGCGCGCCGCGGAGAGCTCGCCCATCCGGAACATGACGTCGGCGAGGCCGGCGCGCGCGCTGAGCGTCACGTAGTGGTCCGCGGGGAACGTGCGCTCGTAGCCTGCGGCGCAGGACTCGTACAGCTCACGCGCGCCCCGAAGCTCCCCCATGCCGAGGAGGCTCGACGCGAGCGTCACCCGGGCGTGCAAGACTTCCGGGTGGTCCCTGGGCCGCGTTCGCTCCGCAGCGCTCAGCACGGCTTCATTGAGCGCTCTCGCGGAAGCGTGGTCCCCCATTCCGGCCAGCGTGGCCGCGAGGTTCGTGCGTGCGCTCAGGATGTGGGGATGGTCTTCCGACAGCGTGCGCTCGCGGATCTCGAGCACGTCCTCTTGCAGCTCGCGCGCGGCGGCGAGGTCGCCCAGATCGGCCAGGACCAACGCCAGGTTGTTGCGTGCGACGACCAGGTTCGGGTGGTCGGCCGGGAAGATGCTCTCGTACACCTCCAGCAGGACGTCGAACATCGCGCGCGCAGCGGGTAGGTCGCCCAGCTCGCCGAGCGTGATGGCCAGGTTCCCACGGGCCGACAAGACCAGCGGGTGATCGCCAGGCAGGGTGCGCTCGGCCGTCAGAAGGTTCCGTTCGTAGAGCGGGCGCGCGCCCACGAGGTCGCCCGTGCCCCGCATGAGATTCGCGAGGTTCCCGCGCGCGGCCAGGAGGTTTCGGTCGTCCTCGGGGAGTGTTCGCTCGCACACTTCTACAACCGCTTCGAGGAGCCCTCGGGCCGCGTCCAGCTCGCCGAGGTCCGAGAGCACGGACGAGAGCTGCATCCGCACGCCTGCCAGGTCCATGTGGTCTTCGCCGAG
>JAJDET010000186.1 GCA_029259655.1 Planctomycetota bacterium | reverse complement strand
GCGACCTGGCCGGCGCGCCCGTGATCAAGCTCGCGATGAAGCAGGGCTTCGACGTGATCGAGTACATCGCGTCCCTGCCCGAGATGCAGGCGAGCCGGCGCGAGGGCTCCGGCGACGTGCTCGACGTCTTGATCGTCGGCGCGGGCGCTTCCGGACTCAACGCGGCCCTGGCCGCCCGGGAGAAGGGCTTCTCCTGCGTCGTGCTGGAGAAGGGCAAGGTCGCCAACACGATCGAGAACTTCCCCGAGGGCAAGTGGGTCTACGCCGAGCCGGACGCGACGCCAGCGGTCGGAAAGCTCTGGCTCGACGGCGCGCGGAAGGAAGACCTGGTCGAACGCTGGAACGGGATCGTGCGCGACAACGGCCTCGACGTCCGCACCGAGGAGTCGCTCGAGGAGTTGAAGAAAGAGGGCGATCTCTTCCTCGCGAGGAGCGCGAAGACGGAGTACCGGGCGCGCAAGATCGTGCTGGCGACGGGACAGCGCGGCAACCCGCGCAAGCTCGGCGTGCCGGGCGAGGAACAGGAGCACGTCTACCACCGGCTGTATTCGCCGCGGAAGTACGAGGGCGAGGACATCCTCGTCGTCGGCGGCGGGAACAGCGCCGTCGAGGCCGCACTGGTGCTCTCCGAGCAGAACCGGGTCGTCCTCTCCTACCGCAAGGAGGAGCTCAGCCGCATCTTCAAGGACAACCGCGAGAAGCTCGAGCGCGCGGTCCTCGAGGGTCGAATCGAGGTGCTCTACAGCTCCAGCGTCGTCGCCTTCGGCGAGCGCGAGGCCGTGCTCGCGGTCGAGAACGAAGGAGAGCGGCGCCTTCCGTGCGACCACGCGTTCGTGCTGATCGGCGCAGAGCTCCCCGTGAAGTTTCTGAAGAAACTGGGGATCCGGCTCGAGAACGAGTGGACCGGATCGCTCCTGCGCTCGACCTTGCTCACGCTCGCGGCGTTCCTCGGCCTGTGGCTCTCGGGCGGCGACGTGAACGGCGCCGCAGGTCTGGCCGGCATCGCCCTCGCCGCTTCGTCCTTCATCGCGCTGATCGTCACGGGCACGCGCGGCGACCGCTGGTCCTGGCTCGGCGTGAGCTTCTTCGTCTGGTACTCGATCTACGGGATCAAGCTCGGGAGCGGGCAGGAGTTCTGGCCGTACAAGGGCTGGGGCTACGACACGCTCTCCTTCTTCGGGCGCGGCTGGGCCTTCTGGTACACGGTCCTCTACACGGGGCTCATGACCGTGTTCGGGATCCAGGCGCTGAACCGCTGGGGGCTCGAGAAGAAGGACAAGTTCCAGATCTGGCGCTTCGTCAGCCTGATCTCGTTCCAGTGGATCTTCTTCTTCATCATCCCCGAGTTCCTGTTCCAGAAGGCGGTCGAGTTCGAGTGGCTCCCGGGCGCGCTCGAGGGCGATCCGACCTTCACCGAGCAGGCCTGGCGCAGCTACGGGATGGTCTACGCCTGGCCGCTCTTCTTCTACACGTTCTTCTACGACCCCCACATGGTGTGGGTCGTCTGGGGCGTGCTCCTGACCTTCGTGGTCATCCCGATCTGCGTGCTCTTTTTCGGCAAGCGCTACTGCTCGTGGATCTGCGGCTGCGGGGGGCTCGCCGAGACGTTCGGCGACCGCTGGCGGCACCTCGCGCCGAAGGGCAAGGGGTCGATCCGGCTCGAGTGGATGGGGATCGCCGTCTTGATCCTGGCGTCGGTCATCACCCTGATGAAGCTGACGCAGGACACCGTCGCGCTCTTCCGGGAGCCCGCGGACTGGTCGCTCTCCTTCTACCGCGTGATCGTCGACGTGTGGTTGGTGGGGATCCTGCCGGTGACCGTGTACCCGTTCCTGGGCGGCAAGGTCTGGTGCCGTTACTGGTGCCCGCTGGCGAAGCTGATGGAGAAGATGTCGAGGCTCTACACCAAGCTCGGCATCTCGCGCTTCGCGATAACCGCAAACGACAAGTGCATCGCCTGCAACGAGTGCTCGCGCAACTGCCAGGTCGGGATCGACGTGATGCAGTACGCCCTGAAGCAGGAGCAGCTCGACAACGAGACGTCGTCCTGCATCGGCTGCGGGATCTGCGTGACGGTGTGTCCGATGGACACCCTCGAGTTCGGGAAAGGGTCGGAGACGGCGTAGCGCTCGCCGGTCGTGCGGATCGCCCGCGCGAGAAACGTGTCAACCGGTCCGAGCAAGATCGTGTGATCCCGCGATTGGGACGCGGCGATTTACAGGTCGTCTACAGGTGGCTCGGTTCGGACCGGGGCCTTCCTCTCTAGGATGGTGGCGTCCTCCTCTCGGGGAGGAGGGACAGAACGCGCCAAGTGCGCACGAACCACAGAGGAACAGAAGCATGCTCAAGTCACTTGCCCTCGCACTCGTCGCCGTGCCGCTCGCACTGGTCGCGAGCTCGGCCATGGCCGCCCCCCAGTCCGGCAGTTCCATCATCGCGATTCCGCCTGTGCTGCCCTTTTTCGACCGCGAACCGATCGTCAACCTCGACGTGACCGGCAGCACGTTGCTCGGAGCGTTCCACTCGAGGATGACCGTCTACTCGGACGGCCTCGTCACCGGGTCGGACTGCGGCGGATTCTCCGGCTCGAACTCCGCGGGAACGGCTTCGGCCACGAAGAACGAAGCGTCCATGCTCCACCGCCGGTTGTTGGCGGCGGGCGGACTCACGCTCCCGGACAACGGACTCCTGGTGTCCGACGTGCCGCTCACGACCGTGACCGTGTGGGACAAGAACTCGAAGAAGTCCAACACGTTCAGCTTCTTCGTGGGTGGCGGTCAGTACAGCACCATCCTGCAGATCCTGAACGACTTCGCGGCGAAGCACCCCGTCGCGTGCCAGGGCATCATCATCCAGTAGCGACTCCGACGAACCGGGAGGTGTGCGCCGTGCACCTCCCGGTTCAGGCTCGCCTGACGAACCGGCGAGCGGCGAACGAGGAGAGGTCGCCGAGCAGCACGAGGATTGCACCCAGCGCGACGAAGAAGAGCATCTCGTCGTAGTGCTGGCGCCCGCGCGCCTCCTGGATCCAGTAGCCGAGCGACACGGTGCCCAGCATCCCGAGCACGGTCGCCTCGCGGACGCACATCTCGAAGCGGTAGAAGAAGTACAGGAGCAGGCGCGGCAGTGCGAGCGGGAACACGACGAGCAGACCGAGCTGGCGTCGAGTGGCGCCCGCGCTGCGCAGCGCGCGAAGCGGGCCGGCGTCGAGGTTCTCGATCGTCTCTGCACCGAGCCGGCCGAGGATGCCCGAGTTGTGGATCGCGAGGGCGAGCACCGCGGGCCATGCGCTGGGCCCCAGCATCGCGAGCAGGAGAAACGCCCACACGTACTCGGGAATGGCCCGCAACAAGACGAAGAGGATCCGCGTGACAAGGACGAGCGCGCGCCACGCTGTGCTCGTCCCCGTTCCCCCCGCAGCCGTTGTGAACGAGTAGGGCCGCGGCGTCATCAGCGTGCGCGCGCCGAACGGAGCGAGGACCGCCGCGAGCCCCGCCGCAAGCACGATCGAAGCCAGCGCGATCCAGAGCGTCGCGACGAGTGCGTCCGCTCCCCGGTCCGCCAGGATCTCGGACGACCAGTCGAAGAACCCGCTCCAGGTGAACCCCTCCTCGCGCAGCGGAAAGGGCATCGCGTCGCGCTCGAGGAAACGCTCGAGGTTCGCCCGTCGCCGCGCCGAGAAGAGCTCCCCGGGCGAGAGCTCTCCCGAGAACCAGGCGTGGCCCACGAGTGCGAGGAGCACGAGGATGCTCGCGCGGAGGAGCGCGCTCCTGGGCCGTTTCTTCCAGAGCTCGCGGACCTCACCGGCGCGTTTCGTCGTCACGCCACGAACCTCTTCCGCAGTGCCGCGCTCCACAATTCGAGCAACAGCACCAGTCCCACGAGCGCGTAGAGGTAGGTCCACACTTCCCGGTAGTGGAGGTTGTCGAAGGACGCGCGGAGGTAGTAGCCGAGCGTCTCGAACCCGAAGAACCCGAGCACCGCCGACGACCTCACGGCGCACTCGAAGCGATAGAAGGCGTAGGCGGCCATGTCGGGAACCGCGCGCGCGAAGCGACCGAAGAGGAACGCTCGCATCGGTGTGGCGCCGACTGCGCGTAGAGCGTGCGACGCGTCGTCGGGCGCTTCGTCGATGATCTCCGAGAAGACCTTCGCGAGGACACCCGTGTAGGGGATCGCGATGGCGATGACCGCGGTCGTCGTGGAGAGGCCGAACGCCGCCAGGAAGACCACGGCCCACAGGAGCTCGTGCACCGAACGCGCGCCGGCGATCACGAGGCGCGCAACGACCTGCAGCGCTGTCCGCCATCCACCGCGTACCGCGCACGCGAGATCGGAGCTCCCCGTCGAGCAGTCCATCGCCCACGAGCTCGTCGAAGCCAGAAAACCCAGCACGATGCCGCCGACGATCGAGAGACTCATGGCCGCTGCCGCGAAGATCACCGTCCTCTCGAGCGCAGTGGCGACTCGCACGAGGAACGGCGTCGATCCCTCGGGGACGAAGGACGCCTCGTGCGTCAGCGCCGGTCTCGAGGCGGCCGAGAAGAACTCGCGCGCGATCTCCAGCCCGCCTGCCCGCGGAACGACGCCGGCGGGCGTGAGTCCGAGCGCAGCGAAGGCGACGAGCCCCAGGGCGACGAGCGCGAAGAGGAGCACGGCGCGCCGACCGGTCGGGGGCCGCGGGTCGGTCATGCCGCGAATGGTACGCTCGCGGCCATGCGCGTTTCCCTGTTGCTCCCCGCGTTCGCTTCCTGTCTGGCCGTTCACGATCCGAGCGGCCCGATCGCCGCGCCGCGCCCGGAGACCGGACGTGAGGAGCGGTTCTGGGACTGGACCGAGCTCGATTTCGACGCGTCCGAGCACGCCGGGCGACGCGCGCGTCTGCTCGCGCGAATTCGCGCAGGCGGCGGAGGCGTGTTCCTCGCGCCCAGCCGCGCGGCACGCTCCGGCGGTGAGACCTTTCGCCAGCTCGACGACTTCCAGTACCTGACCGGTCTGGAGCTACCCGACGCCGTCCTCGCGCTGGACGCGGACGCGATGACGTCGACGGTGTTCGCACCGCGCTGGGACTCGCGCTTCGAGAGCACGGGCCGGCCGAACGACTTCCCCGGGCGCCCGTTGACCGACGACCCCGAGATCGCGGCGCGTGCCGGGATTCCGCTCGCGCCGCGCGAGGAGCTCGACCGCGCGCTCGCGGAGTGGGCCGCCGACGAGAGACCGTTGTGGGTCCGGGGCCGGGAGGCCGCGCTGGGCGAGGAGGTTCCGGTCCCCGAGACCGACTTCGTGCGCGAGTACACGGCGGAAGAGGTCTTCGTGCTCCACATTGCGCACGTCGAGCCCGACGCCCGGATTCTCAACGCCTACGAGGCTGTCGCGCGCGAGCGTCTCGTCAAGTCGCCCGCCGAGATCGATCGGATCCGTCGAGCTTGCGCCGTGACGGCGGCCGGGATCCGACACGCGGCGGGCTTCGTGCGCCCCGGTGTCGACGAGCGAACGCTCGAGGGCGAGCTCGAGGCCGAGTTCAAGCGACGCGGCGCACAGCGTCTCGCCTTCGACTCCATCATCAAGTCGGGTCCGAACTCGCTCTGGCCGTGGCGCATCCTCGCCTCGCACTACGACCGGAGGAACCGCGGGCTCCGCGCGGGAGATCTCGTGATCTTCGACGTCGGCTGCGAGCTCGACGGCTACGCGAGCGACGTCGGGCGGACGTTCCCCGCATCCGGCCGGTTCAGTGCCGAGCAGCGCGCCGCACTCGAGATGCAGCTCGCCGTTGCAGATGCGGTGATCGACGCCGTGCGCCCCGGCGTCACGTTCGAGGAGCTCTGCGCGGCCGCGATCGACGCGATGCCGGAGAGCGCGCGGCCGTACATGCAGACCGGTTCGTTCTTCGGCCACCACATCGGGCTCTACGTCGGAGATCCGAACCTGGCGGATCTCCCGCTGGAGCCCGGAATGGTCTTCACGGTGGAGCCCTGGTATTACAACCACGACGACGGGATCTCGGTCTTCGTGGAGGACGTGGTCGTCGTCACCGAGAACGGCTGCGAGGTGCTGACGTCCGCTTTGCCGCGCGACGCGACGAGCCTGGAGGCGATGACCGCGCGATAACCGTCCCCTTCTTCGTGCCCGTGCCTGGCACGTCGAAGAACCGCACTACTCCAGCTCGTACAGCGCGTCGAGCGCCTCGCCCGCAACCTCGTCCGTCGGCGCGTCGAAGACGATCCTCCCCGCGCGCAATCCCACCGTCCGCGGGAAGAACTCCCGGGCCAGCTCGCGGTCATGGAGGCTCACGACGAGCGTCAGCCCGCGCTCACCGGCCAGCTCGCAGATCAGCGCGATGAGATCGCGCGCGCGTGCCGGATCGACGGACGCCACGGGCTCGTCGGCGAGCATCGCCGCCGGCTCCTGGAACAGCGTCCGCGCCAGAGCGACGCGCTGCTGCTGTCCGCCCGAGAGCTTGTCGGCGCGCTCGAAGAGCTTCTCCGCGATCCCGACGCGCTCGAGGATCGCGTGCGCTCCCTCGAGGTCCGCGGCGGATGGTCGGACCATCGAGCGCGTCGCCGCGAGGAGCCCGCGCCGTCCGAGCTTCCCCGACACGACGTTCTGGCTCACGCGCAGGTTGGGGACGAGGCAGTGGTCCTGGTGGACGAAGCCGATCCCCGCGCGCACGCTGCGCAGCTCGCGCTGCGACAGCGACGCGAGGTCCACCCCGTCGACGTGCACCGAGCCGCTCGACGGCTGGACCGTTCCGTTGAGGAGCCGCAGGAACGTCGTCTTTCCAGCCCCGCTCGGTCCGACGATGGCGAGCACCTCCCCCGGAGCGATCTCGACGTCGATCTCCTCGAGGACCGTCGTTCGCTCGAAGACCACGCCGGCGGAGCGCAGCCGAAACGCGTGCCCGCGCCGCTCGAGAGCCCCGTTGCCCTGGCCCGATCGGTCTATCGCAGGAAGTCCAGGTCGGTCGCCAGCTCCCGGATGGACTCGAAGTCCGCGTTGCTCGCGGGGATCAGGCCCTCCGGGCGATCGATGGCGGCGAGGAGGCCGGGGGCGCTCATCATGACCAGCGCCTTGGTGAGCTTCCCGGTCGTGTTCGCCCCGAAGATCGCATCGACCTCGGGGTGTACCGTCCAGTTGTAGTCCGGGTAGTCGGGCGTGACCCACACGACACGGCACTTCTCGGGGTCGAGGTCGCCCTCGGCCACCATGCGGTCGTAGGTCTTGTAGTTCATCGCGCCGACCTGGAACGTCCCGGCTTCGACCAGCTTGGCGGTCTTGTCGTGGCTGCCGGAGTAGTGGTTCTCGTTCCCGAAGAGCTCGGCCGGTGACTTGCCCGTGATTTGCCGGATGAAGTGCTCGGGCATCAGGCGTCCCGAGGTCGAGGACTCCGAGCCGAACGCGAACGACATTCCGGCGATGTCGGGGAAGTCGACGCTCTTCTCGAGCCCCGTGTCGGCGTGCGCCACGAAGTAACTCTTGAAGGTCGGGTCGCTCTTGCCCTGGGCGATCGCGCGCGAGCCTTCGACGGCGCCTCGCGCCTGGACGCCCGTCAGGCCTCCGAACCAGGCCAGCATCACGTCGCCGTTCTTGAAAGCCTCGACGGAGGCCGCGTAGCTCGAGGTCGGTACGTACTCGACCGGCACGCCGATCTTCTCCGACAGGTAGTCCGCCACGGGCTCGAACTTCTCCCGCAGCTCGGTCGTGTTGTGGTCGGGGATCGCCGTGAACCGCAGGACGGGTTCTCCGGCCTGACTCTCGCCGCAGGAGAGCGCGAGGGCCGACGCGAACACGGCCGAGAGGAGCGTCTTCTTCATGCAGGAGAGTCTATCGAAGCCCCCTCAGCCGCGTGCGAGGTAGTAGTTGTTGATGATGTCGTGGTCGAGCCGGCGGACGTCCACCTCTCGGAACCCCGCATCCCGCAGCATCTCGACCGCGAGCTCCTCGCCCCAACAGGTCCCGAGCCCCGCGCCGTCGTTCGCGAGCGAGACCGTCATGCAGTGCGTGCAGGAGATCGTGTAGAGGAACGGCCCCAGGGGGTGGTCGAGGTTCTCCTGCACGTGACTCGACGCGCGGATGTCCTGCATCAAGAACATTCCGTCCAGCCGCGTCGCCCGGCGGATCCCGGCGAGCACGCGCGCCGGATCGATCTGGTCGTGGATCGCATCGAAGGCGAGCACGAGGTCGTACGCGTCCTCCTCGGCGATCTTCGTCGCGTCCTGCATCACGAACTCGATGTTGTCGCGGCCGTTCGCTTCGCCCCTCGCGTACTCGACGGCTTCACGGTTGAAGTCGTAGCCGAGGAAGCGGCTCCTCGGGAACGTCCGCGCCAGGAGGTTGAGCGCGCGCCCGCGCCCGCAACCGACCTCGAGGACGTCGATTCCGCGCTCGAGCCTCTCGACCACGTCCGGCGCGAGCGGGAGGATGTGCTCGAGCAGCGCGCCGACGACCGTGTTGTCGCTCTCGGCGGCCATGACCTCGTGGAAGCGCTCGAACTCCGAGTAGTCGACGCCCCCGCCCTCGCGGAAGCAGTCGACGACCTTGTTCTCGACCGTGGAGAGGAGCGGCAACCACTGGGCCATCTGCGCCAGGTTCTCGTCGGCCTTGCGTGTCAGGCAGGCGGCGTGCTCGGGAGGCAGCGTGTAGTGTCCCGTCTCGGGCGTGTACTCGACGACGCCGCCGACGACCATCGCGTTCAGCCACTCGCGCACGTAGCGCTCCACGAGGCCCGCGCTCTCGGCCACGGTCTCGCTCGTTGCCGGCGGCATTCCCGCCAGCGCGTCGAAGAGGCCGGTCCGGTGTCCGATCGACGTCATCAGGACGATCGAGCTCTCGTTGACGGCGGTCAGCATGCGTTCGGCGAAGGCCTCCGCCCGCGCCGCATCCAGGGTCAAGGGGGTCATGTCACGTCTTCTTTCGTGGGTTCCGGGGCCCGTGTGGCCCTCGGGAACCCATGGCGCGGAACCGCGGCCGGAGCTGCCGGGAATCCTCGAAAGAACCCGGAGCTCAGCGATCGAGCCATTCGGCGACGCGAGGATCGACGGCGCGGAAGCGCGCGACCTCGTCGTCACGGCCGAGCGCCTCGTAGATCCGGGCGAGCTCCACGGCGACCGTGAGGTGCGCGGTCCCCGTGCTGAATCGTTTCCGGAGGATCGCGAACGACTCGAGGAACGGCGCCTCCGCTCCGGCGTGGTTTCCCTGACGAGCTCGCGCGAAACCCAGCTCCATCAGGCACATGCCGAGGTCGATGCTCTCCGCCTCGTAGGCCTCCCGCGACCAGGCGACGGCGTCGAGCGCGACGGGCTCGGCCTCGGACCAGCGCGACTGGCGGTTCAGGACCTCGGCCAGGCTGCGCGCGAAGGTCGCGGGCCAGGGATCTCTCTCCCCGTACCGGTCGAGAGCCAGGTCGAGTCCCTCGCGCATCATCGCCTCGGCCTCGGGTAGATGCTGATCGTCTTTCTCGAGCCCCGCGCGGTAGAGCAGCGTGCGCAGCGTGACGGGATGAGCGGGTCCCAGCGCCGCGAGCTGGGTCTCGTGGACGCTCTCCAGGATCTCGCGCGCCTCCGAGAACCGCTTCACGCGCGTGAGCAGGAACGCGAGCTCGCGGCGCGCGCGCAGGTATTGCTCGTCCTCGAGCGGGAGCGACTCTGCGTAGCCGTCGATCGCCGTGCGCAAGAGCTCTTCCACCTTGTCGAACCGGCCGAGCGCGCCGTAGACCGACGACACGTCGACCAAGATCCGCAGCGTGTCCGGGTCGTCGGCACCCTTCCTGCGCGCCGAGCGCTCGTGCGCGCGCTCGTACAGCTCGCGCGCTTCCTCGAGTCGCGCCGACCCCGTGAAGGTGCGAGCGAGTCCGACCATGGCCTCGATCGTCCCCGGATGGTCCGGGCCGAGAATGCGTTCGTGCACCGCAAGGGCCTCGCGCAGGAGGGGTTCGGCGAGGTCGGGACGGAACCGGCGCGAGTGGAACAGCGCGACGTTCATCAGCGCACTCGCAGTCTCCACGGCGTCGTTGCCGTAGATCGTCCGCCGCAGTTCGAGCACGCGCTCGAAGAGCTCTCCCGCGCGGTCGAAGTTTCCGGCCTGCGCGCAGATCGTCGCGAGGCTCTCCATCAACCCCACGACGACGTCGTCGTTCCCGCGCGCCGCGGTCGCCTCGGCCAGGGCGCGCTCGCCGTACTCGATGGCCTCGTCGTACCGGTGCTGCTCCGCCCACGTCCGCACGAGGCGTCCGACCGAGAGGAGCGTCAATCGATGCGTCGGCCCGAGGGCCGCCCGCTCGCGGTCGACGACCTCCAGCAGGAGGTCTTCTGCCTCGTCGTAAGACCCGGTGCGACGCAGGACTCCTGCCAGGAGGCTCTCGATCTCGAGCGTGTCGCTGTGGTCCCCGCCGAGCTCCGCGCGCCGTAGCTCGGCGCAGCGACGCGCGTGGGGCAACGCCGATTCGAACTCGTCGAGATCGCTGTAGGTGTAAGCGAGCGTGAAGCGGATCGCGGCCTCGACCAGCGGCGTCTCGGCGAAGCGCCCGCCGGGCAGCGCGGCTTCCTCGATGCGCTCGGAGGCGGCGTCGAGCACGTCGCGCAGTGAGACGTCGTACCCGCGCTCTTCGTCCCGGTACGGCGAGGCGGCCGTGAGCAACTCGTCGTTCAGGAACTCGTTCACGGCGCGTGCGATGCGCTCCTGGCGGCGCGCCTCCTCGGCCTCGCGCGCCGCGAGCGACTCGGCCTCGCGCGCGCGGTTTGCCTCGTGTCTCTCGCGCTCGATCGACAGGCCGAGCTCCTCGTTCGCCCGGTTCGCCTCGACCAGCCCGAGCGCGATGCCGACCGTGCCGCCGACTACCGATACGAGCACGAGCACAGCCGCGACCGTCGCCGTGCGATGGCGATGGACGAGCTTCTTGAACCGGTACATGGTGCTCGGCTGCCCGGCCTCGACCGGGAGGTCGTCGAGGAACCGCCCGACGTCTGCCGCGAGCGCGAACGCCGTCGGGTAGCGACGCGCCGGGTCCTTCTCGAGACAGCGCATCGCGATCCAGTCCAGATCGGCCGGGATCCTGCGCTCCGCGACGCGCGAGCTCGGTCGCGGCGGGTCGTCGTCGCGGATCGCGCGCTGGAGCTCGAGCAGCTCCATACCCGCGAAGGGCGGTGTTCCCGTCAGGAGCTCGTAGAGCAGGATGCCGAGCGCGTAGACGTCCGTGCGCGTGTCGACGTCGGCGCTCCCCGCGATCTGCTCCGGGCTCATGTAGATCGGCGTCCCGATCAGGTGGCCCTCGCGCGACAGTGTCCCGTGCTCGCCGAGCTCGCCGCCCGCCGCCTTGGCGATGCCGAAGTCGATTACCTTGGGGATGGCCTCGCCGTCGATGTCGCCGACGAGGACGTTCGATGGCTTGAGGTCGCGGTGGACGACACCCTTCTGGTGCGCGTGCTGCACCGCGAGGCAGGTCGTGCGAAAGAGCTCGAGGCGCTCCCTCACGGTCGAACGGCGCCCGGCGCAGTGGTCGGTGATCGGCACGCCGTCGACCAGCTCCATCACGAAGTACGGGCGGCCGGACTCGGTCGCGCCGGCGTCGTAGACGCGCGCGATGTTCGCGTGCTCCATCAGGGCGAGCGCCTGCCGCTCGATCTCGAAGCGCGCGATGACGGCCTTCGTGTCCATCCCGAGCTTGACGACCTTGAGCGCAACTCTGCGGCGTACCGGCTTCCGCTGCTCCGCCCGGAACACGACCCCGAAGCCGCCCTCGCCGAGGACGTCTCCGAGCGTGTACGGGCCGACCTCGTCTCCCGGGCCGAGGTCGACGATGCTCGCGAGGCCCGTCACCGGCTCGCCGAGCACTCGTTCGGAGGAGCCGTGTGCTGCGAGGAGTCCGTCGACACGCTGCCGCAGCTTGGTGTCGCCCCTGCACGCCTCGCGCAGGAAGGACTCGCGCTCGTCGTTCTCGCGGTCGAGAGCGTCGAGGAAGATCTCCTTCGCCGCGCGTGTCCGATCGTCCGAGCTCATCGCCGCGTCACCTATCCCAACAACTCGGCGAGACGCGCGCGGGCGTAGCTCCACTCGCGCATCACCGTGCGCTCGGACACGTCCATCGCGAGGGCGGTTTCCTCGACGCCGAGCCCCGTGTAGAAGCGGAGGCGGGCCACCTCGGCTGCGCGGGCGTCCTCCTTCCCGAGCTTGGCGAGCGCGTCGTCCATCGCCAGGAGGCGGTCGGGGTCGTCGTGCTGCACGAGCTCCGCGACGGTGATCGAGAGGCGCGCGCGGTCTCCACCGCGCTTCTGGCTCTTCGCCTTGCGCGCGTGATCGACGAGCACGCGACGCATGGCCTCCGCGGCGGCGCCGAAGAAGTGCCGCCGGCTCTCCCACGCCATGTTCTCGTCACCGACGAGCCGCATGTACGCCTCGTGGACCAGCGCCGTGGCCTGGAGCGTGTGTTCGCCCCGTTCGCCGCGCATGCGGTTCCGCGCGAGGGTCTGGAGCTCCTCGTACACGAGCGGGAGGAGCTCGGACCACGCGTCCTCGCGCCGGGAGGCCTCGTTCAGGATCCGGGTGACTTCGGGATTCGGCTCGCTCAAAGCTCGAGAGGCCCGATCATAGGCCGTCCGCCGTCTATCCGTCGACGACGCGCGTCCAGCCGTGGCGCTCGACGTGCTGAACCAGCTTCTTCGGCCGGTAGGTCGAGCGGCGCTGCCAGCGCTGCCTCACGCTCGGGTGGATCCCGGTGCCGGCAGCGAGCGGTCGCCTGTGCACGCCGAGCACGCGATAGAAGCCCTCGAGCTCGTCGTGCTGCTCGGCCCGCGGGTCGCCGCGCAGGCCTTTTTCGAGGTGGCCTTCGAGGGCGAGCCCGGCCAGGGCGGCCTCCCCCATGACCCACTCCAGCGGGATGTCCGAGAGCGTGCGCCCGCGATCGTCCGGCGCGTATCCGCCGCCCACGTCCGAGTGGACGCCCGCGAACCAGAGCTGGCGGAGGTCGAGCCCGCGACGCTTCTTCCAGATCGTCGGTTCGAAGTCGTCGCGCTGCTCGTCGATCGCGAGCGCGTGCCGCGCGCAGTCGATGATCGGACCGATCTTGTTGTCGTGGAAGAGGTGCTTCTCGTTGAGGAAGCCGAACATGCGGAACGGAACACCGAGAGACCCGACCGTGTCGAACACGCCGACGAAACGGATCCGCAGGTCCGTGCGCACCGAGTTCCGACGCCGAAAGCGATCGGACGTCGCGTCGTCCGGATGGACTTCGCGATCCTTGTACATGTCGTAGGCGCGCTGGATCAGGTTCGCCTTCGGCCGCCGCAGAACGCCGCAGTTGAAGAGCATCCCGGCCAGGCTGCGCACGGTGTAGCTGCCGCGACTGAACCCGAACAGGAAGAGCTCGTCCTCGGGGTCGTAGTTCTGAACGATGAAGCGATAGGCATCCATGATGTTCTTGTCGATGCCCGCCCCGAACGCGCCGCCCTTCACCTTGTCGTGGTAGGACCCCACACCCCAGTCGTAGAAGACGACCTGCTGGACTCCTTCCGTGTCCGCGGGCGCCACGGCGCGAGCCAGCTTCAGGACGTTGGTCGGATGGTCCTTCTCCGGATCCTCCTCGGGCCGGTTCCAGGTTCCGTCGCAGGCGATGACGATGCGTTTCATGGAAAGCCTCCTGGTGAGCCCGTGGTGCGTACCCGCCAGGAAGCGCCGAGTCCAGGACTGCCGCGGCTAGAATCGGTAGGGACGCCCATGGCCGAGCCCGACCGAACGACGCCCTCCCCGGAAGAGCGCGCGCGCGACCTCGCGCTCGCCCGCGCCGCGCTCGAAGGCGGTTCGGACGCGCGACGCGAGCTCGCCCGTCGGTTGCGCTGCGTACCGCGCATGCTCGCCGTCCTGAACCGGCGCCGCGGCGGGCGTCTCTCGACGCACGACCTGGAAGACCTTTCCCAGGAGGTCACGATCGTAATCCTGAGAAAGCTCGGCACCTTCGCGGGGCAGGCGACGCTAGAGGGTTGGGTGCACCGCATCTGCTTTCTCGAGCTCCAGAATCACCTCCGGAGCGCGGCGCGGGGCACCGAAGCCATCCATCCCGACCGCGACTGGACGGAAGAGGACGTCCCGGACCGGGCGCCCGACCCCGCGGAGTACGAGCTCGTCGAGCGGAGCCTCGCCGAGCTCGGGACGCCCGAGGCCGACGCCGTCCGTCTCAAGCACTACGAACAGCTGACCTTCGACGAGATCGCGGCCGTGCTCGACATCTCGCCGAACACCGCGAAGAGCCGCTACTACCGTGGAATCGCCTGGCTGCAACGACATCTTCAGGCCCGAGTCGAGGCCGGAGGCAAACGGTGAGCCCCGAGCTGGATCCCGTCGAGGAGCTGCTCGGCCGCATCGTGGCCGGCGAGCTCGACGCCGACGCGGCGGAGGTGCGAGCGATGGCTGACGAGCCCGACTTCGAGGAGCGGCTCGACGAGGCGCGACGTCTGGCACGGACCCTCGAGAACGCGGGTGAGTTCGAGCGGTCCGTGATCGCGGAGGCCGACGCGCTCGAGGCGGCACCGGGAGAGGAGCGGGTGCTCGAGTCCGTGCTCGCCGCGATGCCGGAGGAGGGGATGTCCGGGCCCGCCGACACCAGCCGGATGCGGCACTTCTGGGTCGCCGCCGCCGCCGCGTTCGTGATCGGGTTCTTCTTCCTGCGCTCGGACGACGAAGGTGGCGGACTGCGGAGCGGCGAGACCCTGGGCAATCGCGCCGAGCTCCTCGAGCCCTCGGGGACCGTGCAGGCCTACCGAGACTTCCGCTGGAGCTTCGCGCTCGAGGCGGGCGGTTGGTACCGCGTCGTCGTTCACGACGCGGAGACCGACACCGTCGTCGCGCGCTCGCCGTCGCTCACGGAAGCCGTCTGGGAGCCGGACGACACGGCGAGCTGGCCGGATCGGATTCGCTGGGAGGTGCAGCCATTCGACGGCACCGGTGGAGCCATCGGCTCGCCCGCGTCGGGCGTGGTGTCGCGCTCGCGGCCCTGATCGTCGCGGTCGCGCCCGACGTCGCCCCGGCGTTCGCACAGGACCCCGGGTACGAGTGGGTCGTCCTTCCGAAGGAGCGGCTGACCGAGCTCGTCCGGAGCGGGGAGCTCTCGGAGGAGGACTACCGGTCGATCCTGTCCGAGCTCGAGACGCCGCCGGACGATCTCGATCCCTATCTCGCCGCCTGGACCCGCTGGAACGCGGCCTCGCGCGTCGCCGAGAACCTGGCGAACGACCCGGCGCGCGAGCGGGAGCGCGTCCACTTCCTCGAGACGGCCTTCGAGGCGCTCCTGCGCATGGGAGAGCTCTATCCGGAGAAGGGCCGCGATCCGAGCACGCTCAGCCTACTCGTGCGCGAGCTGGTCTACCCGCTGCGCCGCCACCGCTCCCTCGAGCGTCAAGAGGAGGTGTTCCGCGCCGCGGTCGACTATTTGGAGGCCGGCTACCCGTCGCGTCCGTACTTCTTCCACGGACTGATCGAGGTGGTGCAGTCCCAGGGGCGTCTCGACGAGGCCGCCGCACTCCTGGACACGGCCCAGGCCGAGGTCGACGAGCTCGGCGGAACCGAGGAGGTGGGCGTCGCGCTCCGGGGGTTGCGCGGTCTCCTGTTCGCGCGCATGGGGTTGCCGGATCGCGCGGCGCCGCTCGTCCAGGAAGCCTTCGAGTACCAGAGCGCCCGGCTCGACGATCCGCGGCAAGAGGTCAACCCGGGGTTCCTGCTCTCGGCGTACCAGACGCGCAGCGATCTGCTCATGTCGGCCGACCGGTACGAAGAGCTCGTCCTCGACGTCGAATCCCTGCTGGAGCACGCGGAGCTGTTCGAGCGCCACGGCGCCGTCCGCGCCGGTCTCCGGGTGCGCCTCGGGATCGCGTACATGGAGCTCGCAGCCGAATCGCAGGGCTCGATGGACTCCGCGGCGGAGGCCCTGCGCCGTGCGCTCGACGAGCCCGACCTCGAGGACCGCGATCGACTGCGCGCGACGACCCGCCTCGCGTTCCTGGGCCTGCTCGGCGGCGAGATCGAAGAAGCTCGGAAGCTCGCGCGGGAGAGCCGCTGGCTCGTGGGCGAGTGGACGCCGGACTCGGATGTTCCCGCCGTGCAGGCGGCTTTCCTCGCCGCGCTCGAGGTGCGAATCGCAGCGGCGACCGGCGAGGACCTCCCGGTCGGTCTCCTCGAACGCCTTCGGCGGCCGTGCGACGCCCTGCTCGAGGAGTGGCGCGAGGTCGTTCCTCGCGCGGGCGGCCTCGGCCTCGCCCGCTACCTTCGCGAGCGGTTCGCGCTCGCCGAGCTCGTCGTCGCGACGGAGCGAGCCGACGGCGCACTCGCCGCCCTGGACCTGGTCTTCCGCGTGCAGTCCGTCGGCTCGCTCACTCGCCTGCTCGAGGGGCCGCGGACGAGTGCGGACGATGTGCGGCGCGAGCTTCTCGGACCCGCGCACGGGCTGCTCGCGTACTTCCCCGGGCGCGATCGGTTGCTCGCGTTCGCGCTGGACGACGAGCGAGTGTCCTTCGCCGCCGTCCATGTCACGCCGGACGCCTTCGATACGGCCGATCCCGACGTGCTCCTACCCGCGCCGATCGCCGCGCACGTCGAGTCGTGGGAACACGTCGCGATCGTCGGGCACGACGCCCTGGGCGGGCTCGCCCTGGAAGCGCTCCCGCTCCCCGACGGCGGCCTCCTGGGCGATCTCGTCGCGATCTCCTACCTGCCCTCGGTCTCCGTCGGACGCGTTCTCGCGGCGAGGCCGGATCGCCCGAAGCGCAGCGCCGTGTGCCTCGTCACGAACGCCGTTCACGGCGCCGAGGTTCAGGATCGCCACCCCGGGATTCGCGAGCTCACCATGAGCCCCGGGGAAATCGACGCTCTCGTCGCCGCCCACGTGCCGGGCTCGGTGAGGATCCTGACCGGCGACGACGCGACGCTCGCGCGGGCAGTCGAGGCGGGCTCGGATGCGCGCGTCCTGCACCTCTTCACGCACGGAATCCGGGACCCGGCACGCGACGTCTCGGCCGGGCTCGTGCTCTCGCCCGACGTCGGCCATGACGGGACCGTCTGGAGCGAAGACCTGCTCGAGATCGCCGCGCCGTCGCTGGTCGTCGTCACCGCCTGCGGATCGGGAAGCGGACCCCAGCGCGTCGGGGATGCCGAGTCCTCGCACCTCGGCGCGGCGCTCCTGCGGGCCGGCGCCGTCGCCGCCGTCGTCGCGGACACCGACCTCGATCAGGTCGAAGCGCACCGATTGATGACCGCGTTCCATCGCGAGCTCGCTCTCGGCGTCTCGGTCGCCGAGGCCCTGCGTCGCGCGCGCGTGGAGCTCGCGGAGGACGACGCCGTCGAACGACACCGCACGCTCGTACACGTCGTGGGCCTGGGGCACCTTCCGGTCTTCGATCCTCCCTCTCCCGTGGAGGAGGCATCCGGCTGGCCGTGGGGCTGGGTGCTCGGCTGCGCGCTCGCCGCAATCGCCGTCTACGTCGCCGTTCGCCGTCGGGCGTGAGTTCTCACGGAAGTCGGGGCGGGTTGTTCTTCGGGAGGGCCGGGAGACAGGGGAACGCGAGCCCGCGGCCCAGGAGCTCCGGGACCGTGGACTGGGCCTGGATCGTCGTGGACGAGGACACCGAAGGGTCGCGCTCCACGTCGAAGGCGTCCGTTCCCATCAGGACCGGGCGCGACATCCACGTCCACTGCGCCGATGCGCTGCCGTTGGCCTGGATGCCGTGCACCTGGGAGGGGAAGACGGTGGTCACCCGCGCCGTCCTCTCGTCGACCTCGACGTAGCGCGAGAGCCAGTAGTAGATCGGCATCATCGGGTAGACGTCGCCGTCCAGGAGCTCGAGCTCGACCTCGTAGGCCGTCGAGTCCTCGAGCGGGATCAACCGCTGCGCCACGGCCAGCGGATCCGTGTCCGAGCTCGTGTTCGGCATGCGCCACAGGAGCACCTCGATGTGCGTCGCGCGCGAGGGCACCTCGTTCGAGTCGACGTAGAGCGTGAAGAGCAGGTCTTCGCCGAGCTGCGAGCCCTCGCTGTCCACGCGGGCGCGGAGCCGGACCTCGTCGGCCTCGAGCACCGTCTCGTCGGGAGGATCGAGCTCCTTCGGCGCCAGGGTCCCCGTGCCTCGCAACCCGCCCACGACGTCGCTCACCCTCGGTCGGATCTGCGGCTTCATCGCGTCGTGGTCGACCGAGGGGTTCAGCGCGACGTACAGCGCGGCCTGCGACTGCACCGGGAAGCAGATGTCCGCGTCGCCGTCGCCGTCCAGGTCGCCGCTCACCGGTGCGGCCTGGTTGGTCGTCGCCGCGAGCGAGGAATCGCCGGCGTCCAGGTACAGAACGGCTCCCTCCTCCGGCCGGATGCTGAAGGGAACGGGAGCCGCGCTGCCCAGGTTCTGGAGCACCGGGACCTGCTCTGTCTCCTGCCAGGAGAGGAGGATGTCCGTGTCGCAGTCGCGGTTCCAGTCGCCGGAAGCGAGCGCGACGATCTGGCGGTTCCCCTGCAGGTTGATCGGCGCGCTGGAGCCGGAAGCGCTGATCGTGGCCATCCACTGCGTCGCGAGGGCGGGACCCGACGAGACCCAGGCGATCCACTCCGCCGGCGAGCAGTTGTCGCGTCCCGCCGTGATGTCGACGCTCGTGAAGCCGGGGAAGAAGTAGGTCTCGTTCGAGACCCACGTCTCGGGGCCGCCCGGATCCGATTCCAGCACCTCGAACACGGCCAGGTACTCCTGCGCCATGACCGCGATCTCGCTCGTTCCGTCGCCTTCGCGGTCATAAAGCAGGAGCTCCTGGAGCTCGATCGTCGACCAGAAGATCTCGTTGTCGACGTAGCCCGCACCGTCCCAGTGCAAGACGCGGATGCTGAGCCCGTCCTCGCTCAGACCCACGATCTGGGGCGGGGCGTCCTTTCCGGTGGGACGCACCGCGATCCGCCGCGCATTCGACCAGTCCGGGTCCGTGGTCAGGTCGTCACTCTCCCAGGACAGAGTGCCTCGATTCCACGTGAGCTTCCGGACGCCGCCTGCATCCGCGACGACGAGCGAGTCGGGAGTGCGCGGCCCCGTCCGCAGGCAGGCGATGTCCGTCGCGGTCGCGATGTCCGTCAGGCGGGCGGCGTAGACGGACGGCGCGCAGAGGGCCTCCACCATGCCGCCGCGGATCGTGACGAAGTCGTCCAGGCCGTCCGCATCGAGGTCGGCCAGGATCGCGTTCCCGTAGGGCCCCGAGCCTCCGGGGTCGAGGGGCCAGTTGAGCTTCAGCTGGGGCGTGGCGCCCTGGAAGCTGGAGACGCCGGTGAGCGACGGCGCGACGAGGAGAGCTGCGAGGAGGGGGGCTTGGACTTGCACGGTTGACCTCGGACGGGGGGGCTCGCGGCGACATGCCGCACGCTCCCCTTCGGGACGCGTCGCCCCGGGCCGGTTTGGTTCACGGACTCGCGGAAATCTGTGGGCCGCTCCAGTTTGAACCGACGGCCGCGATTCGGGGCCGGAAAAGGCCCTCTCGGAATCCGTGAACCACGGCCGAACGCCGCGACGTTCCCCTTGCAGGCCCACTCGGACTGCACATGGAGGAATCAGGCATGAGAGCGTCGTGGAAACACGTGATGACCGGGATCGCTGCCTTTGCGCTCGGAGGAGTCGCGAGTGCTCAGATGACGACGATGAACCCGGGACCGATCCAGAGCGGAGGGTCGGTCATCATCGTCCAGCCGAAACCGAAGCCGCAACCCAAGACCGCGAAGTACGACGAGCTCGACAACGTCGAGGGCTCGTTCGTCCACTTCGGGTACCCGCCGGTCCGGCCGATGGCGACCGACGGGCTCACGCTGTACGCCGTCAACAACCACGACAACACCGTTCAGCGCTACACGAACACGACGGGCCAACCGTCGAGGACTTATCGCGTCCCGTGGGGTCCGGTCTCCATCGCGGTCTGGCACGATCCCGATGCGAGCGACGCCGCGCGGATCCTGGTCGTCTCGCGCGGGAACCCGGCGCTCTCGATCCTCGATGCGGAGTCCGGCGAGACGCTCGCCGTCCTGCCGATGGAGCACGCGGGGCAGCGGTTCGCGGAGCCCGGCGACATCATCGTCGACGACGACGACCGGGCCTTCGTGAGCTGCTCGGCCAGCCAGGCGGTGCTCGAGTTCGATCTCCGCGCACGGGCCTCGGCGAGGGCGTACTTCGTCGACGGCGTGAACCCCCTCTACCTCTCCTTCGACGGAGTCGGAAACGTGCTCGTGGCGCCGCTCCTGTCGGGCAACGCGTCGGGCAACGACCCCGAAGGCGCGCACCTCGGGAGCCTCGGGATCCACGACCTCGATCCGCTGACGAGCACGGTGCTCGACCCGGCGGTCGTCGACAACGGGCTCCCGGACGAGGACCTGTTCCGGATCCGCACGCAGGCGGGGGGGAAGGTCGAGGCGGTGGCGCGCGCCATGGGCGCGATCTGCTTCGAGCACCGCCGGCACCCGCTCACGGGGGACGTGTGGATGCTGAACACGTTCGCCCGTAACAAGGAGCTCGAGGGCGAGCCCGCGCACCGCGGCGTCTTCGCTCGCAACGAGCTCTCGATCGTGACGGTCCCGCCCGCGACCCGCGGTGCGGTCACACCGGCCAGGCCGCACACGACGATCGACCTCGACCTCGTCGCGGTCGGCGGATCGACGCCCGATCCGACGCTGACAGTGGGGCAGCCGATGTCGTTCGACTTCGACGGCAACGGGAATGCGCTGATCGCGGGGACGGGGACGAACAACTTCATCGCCCTCGACTCGTCTGGAAACTTCCTGGGCGAGGTGGACCTGCCGAAGGGCGCCATTCCCCGGCAGGTGCTCTACAGCTCGAACCTGAACACGGCCCTCCTGTACTGCTGGGGGACGAACGAGGTCCTCGCGTACTCGCTCGCGGGCGATCAGCCGAACCTGTGGGCCACGTTCGATCTCGGCTTCGACCCCACGCCGGCGCTCATCGCCGCGGGTCGCGAGGTCTTCTACGACGCGTCGCACTCGCTCAACAACAACCTGACGTGCGCCACGTGCCACGTGGACGGGCGCACCGACAACCTCGTCTGGGACCTCGGATCGGAGCGCGACCCGAAGGGCTCGTTCATGACGCAGACGCTGGCCGGCATCGAGCGCGTGGCGCCCTTTCACTGGCGCGGCGAGCGTGGAGGGCTGATCGACTTCAACCCTGCGTTCACGGGTCTGCTCGGGGCCGCGAGCGAGCTCGACACCACCGCGGGCGAAGACTTCGACGCCTTCGAGGCCTTCGTGTTCTCCATCGCGAACCCTCCGAACTTCATCCAGAACCGCGAGCGGCTGATCGACGACGAGGTCCAGCCGAAGCTCGTCCCGCAGTTGAATCCGCCGTCCATGGCCTTCGCCGTGGATGGTCGCACCCGCTGGAACGCGGCGTGTCTGAACTGCCACCGGAACCCGATGGCCACGAACAGCGACTTCTCCCGCGACGGCGAGGAGTTCTCTCCCAAGCAGATCGATCGCAAGGTCGCCTCGTTCCAGGAGATCCTGCGGCGCGACTTCGACGCGGATCTCTCTCTACCGGGCTATCAGGCCGTGCAGGTCTTCTGGGATCCGAACAACCCCGAGCTGGTCAACAACACGTTCTACCCGTTGACCGGCGCCGCGCTCGCGAGCCGCGGGCTCGTGCAGGGGATCCACGCGTTCTCGGACGCCTTCCCCGGCACCCCCCAGGTCTCGGCGGACGTGGCGTCCTTCATGTCGCAGTTCGACCAGGGCGTCGCACCGGCCGCACAGCAGGTGTTCCTGATCAACGCGAGCTCGGATCAGGCGACGATCGACTCCGTGCGAGACTATCTCGTGCCCCAGGCCACGACGCCCTATGTGACGCTCGTCGGCCAGTCGCTCCTGAACTGCGGCCTCGCCGTGCGGGGGACCGTGACCGGTGACTCGGGTCTCGTCGAGTCCGCCTGGTACTACGACCCGGACGAGCCCGTCGCCACGCGCTTCGTCCCGGAGGACTCGAGCATGCCCAAGGTGGATCTCGACTTCTTCCTCGATCAGGCAGCGGCCGGTGATGCCAGCGTGACCTTCATGGGAACGCCGACGGGCATGGCGAAGCGCTTCGCCGTCGACCGCGACGCGGACGAGCTCTTCAACGCCGACGAGGCACTGCACGGGACCGAGTCCGGAAACGGCGACACCGACGGCGACGGCTTCCCCGATGGCTACGAGGTTCTGCACGGGGGAGCTCCGCTCGTGCCCGACGTCGGCCCGCTCGAGCTCGATCCGCCGTCCATCGTCCCCGGGTCATTCGAGGTCCTGTGGAACAACGGGAAGGTGGCCCGCATTCGCTGGGAGACCGACGAGCCGGCGACCTCCTCGCTCGTGTTCTCGAGCGACGTCACCACGCACGCGGGCACAGCCACGATCGACACGTTCGAGACCCTGCACAGCGTCGTGCTCAACGGGATGCAGCCGTCGGCCTTCCCGGGCGACAGCACCTACTCCGTCTGGGTCAAGGTGACGGATCCTTCCGGCAACGACAACACGGCGGCGACTACCGCGAGCGGCGAGCTGCTCGGCGGCGCGGCCGGCGGCCTCGTGATGGACGGCTTCGGGCCGCGCCAGGGCGTGCGCCTGACGGAGGTCAAGTTCACGAACGTGGCCGTCGCTCTCCCGGGGCCGGGGCTCTCCCTGTGTGTTCGGGCGCGCGTCGTTCAACGGCGTTCCGCGACTACCGACACACCGGTCGCGGGCTACAAGGTGATCGGGAAGGTCTACCGGAACGGCGACAGCACGGTGCCCTTCAGCGCCGGTTCGCAGCAGACGTTCACGATCACGACGAACGTGAACCAGGGCACCACCGCGGCCTACGACTCGACGCTCGGAGACTCCGATCCGCCCTTCGCCATCTCGCCCGTCTCGGACGCGAACGGCTACGTGAACTTCTGCATCACGGTTCCGAGCGCGGTCGTCTCCGACACGATCGAGTTCGTGGTCGAGGCCGTCGCACTGCCGGACGCCACGGGTTTCCACTTCGTGGACATTCTGGAGTGGTCGCTGCCCGACACGCTGCCCGCGGATCGCATCGCGCGGCACAACTGATCGAACGAGACATGCCCGTCCGCCGGCCGCGTGGGGCCGGCCGCGCGCTCAGCCCGAGGGGGCTGTGAGAGCGGCCGGCAGCGCGGTCGGCGGCACCAGCTCGAACGGCTCCGCGCCGCGCATGAAGACACGCGCACCGGCCGTTCCGCGAAGCTCGATCTCGTCACCCTGGACCTCGAGCCACGAGCCCTCGCGGAGCCCGACGACCGGGGTCGTGTTCTCCTCGTGGAACTCGCGGATGCGTTGCTCGCGCGTCTCGCCCTGGTGCGTCGAGGTCGGGTCCGCGTCGATGTAGTGCGCGTTGATCTGGAAAGGGACGAGGTCCAGTGCGGCGAACGTCGGCGGCTGCACGATCGGCATGTCGTTCGTCGTCCGGATCGTCGGGCAGGCGAGGTTCGAGCCCGCGCTCGCACCCGCGTAGGGGAGCCCCTCGAGCACCCGACTTCGCAGATGATCCACGAGATCGAGCTCGTACAGCGTGGCGAGCAGACGGAACGTGTTGCCGCCGCTCACGAACACCGCCTCGGCGGAGAGGACCGCGTGCCGCGCGCCCGCGTCGGCGCCGAGCCAGTCGACCTCGAGCCCGAGCGAGCGGAAGCGGTCCTCGACGATCCCGCGCCGGTCGCTCACGTCGCCCACGGCAAACGGCACGAAGAGCACGCGCCGCGCGCCGGCGTAGTGTTCGCGCAGGGCATCGGCACAGTGCTCGAGATATCCGGTCCCGTGCACGACCGAGCTGGATGCGAGCAAGAGCTTCACGACGGATCCTGCATCCGATAGGCCTCCGGAACCGGGTGCATCGGCCGGTTCATCCAGAGCGGCCGCCGCGTTCCGTCCGGCCCCGGCGCGGGCTTCGTCCCGCGCATCCACTCGTCGTAGACCATCGCCGAGCGCGTCGTGTCGACCATCACGTCGCCGAAACGATCTCCGCCCTGGGCCGGCTTGACGAAGACGCGCTGGTGCCAGCAGTGCATCCCGCTGACCGGGTCGGGTTGGACCGGGAAAGTCAGGTTCTGGTTCACGCCGATCTCGTTCCACCAGATGCGCTCGGTGTCGGGATCGGAGCTCTCGAAGGGACCGAATTCCTCCTTCTGCCGGAAGAGGAAGTGGTCGCCCTTGCGGTGCATCTTCACCAACGACGTGGATTGCCGCTCGCCGCCGACGTCGTGGTACAGCCGCCAGCGCCCCACGTGGTGCGAGCAGGCGACGACGCCCGGGTGGATCCCCTCGGTCACCCACACGCGCGGCACGAAGTAGCCGATGCGCGTCTCGACGCGCGCGAGCTCGCCGTTCACGAGGCCCAGCTTCTCCGCGTCCTCGGGGTGCACCCAGAGCGGATTCGTGTGTGAGAGCTCCTGCAGCCACTTCGCGTTCCCCGAGCGCGTGTGGATCAGGGTCGGCAGGCGGAAGGTCGGGAGCAGGCAGCGCTCACCCTGCTCCAGCGCGAGCTCGCGCCAGTGCACGTGCGAGCGGATGTAGCTCGGCGCCGCCCAGCCCGGGAAGCCCCAGTCGGCCAGGGTCCGCGAGTAGATCTCGAGCTTTCCCGACGGGGTCTTGAAGCCGACCTTGCGCGAGCCGTCCTCCAGCTCGACGCCGTTCTCGGAGTCCTGTTCGAAGCGCTCCTGCCCGCCGTACGGCACGGCGAACGCGCCGTTCCTGCGCATGAACTCGAGCGGTTCGACGCCGGCCTCGGCCGCTGCCTCCGGGAGACCCGGGACCGAGCTCTCGAAGATGTCGGCGTAGTACTCGTCGAGCGAGACCTTCTCGCCTGCGCGTTCCTTCGACTCGAACCACTTCCGGATCCCGAGCGAGCCGTCCGGATCGATCTCGTGCGTGAGCGCGATCCAGAACTCGGCCTCCTCCCAGACCTGACCGGGGTTCGTTCCGAGCGTCGAGTCCGGAGTCTCACCGGAGAGCCGAGCGTACTCGCGCCCGACCGGCTGGCGGAACCCGATCCAGGTGCCGGCGTGCGTCTCCTGGCTCATCAGGTCGTGCCGTTCGGAGCCGAGGCCCATCGGCAGCACCCAGTCCGCCCACTGAGCCGTCTCGCTCCAGATCGGCGTCAGCGCGACGTGGCAGCCGACGCGGTCCTCGTTCTCGAGCATCTCGATCCACGAGCACCCGTCCGGGTTCGTCCAGACCGGGTTGTAGACACGCGTGAAATACACATCGAGCTTCTTGCGCCGGTCCCGCTGCAGGTGCGGCAAGAGGAAGCTCATCTCGTAGTGCGCGAGCGGGAACTCCTTCGGCCAGATGAGCTCGTTCCAGCGCGCGATCGGCGGCGGATTCTCACTCGGCTTCGGCGCGAACTTGTCCCAGGCGTTGGGGTTCAGGCCGCCCTTGCGCCCGAAGCTCCCGGTAAGGACGTGCAGGAGCAGCAGCGCGCGCGCGACCTGCCACCCCCCGTAGTTGCCGCTCGCCGCGTTGCGCCACAGGTGGGACGTCCACTGGCGTCCGGCCGCCTGGATCTCGTCCGCGAGCGTCTCGAGGGTCGCGCCGGGGACCTTGCACTCCTCGGCGACGAACTCGGGGGTGAACTCGGCGTAGGCCTCGGAGAGCAG
>JAJDET010000185.1 GCA_029259655.1 Planctomycetota bacterium | reverse complement strand
TCGTTCTCGTACAGGCGGTTCGCGCCGCGGTTGGAGGCGTAGATGTCGAGGTCCCCGTCGTTGTCCGCATCGCCGGCCGCGACGCCCTTGGCGAAGCGCTTGTTCGCGGCCTGATCGCTCAGCGTGAACGTCCCGTCGCCGTCGTTCATGAAGAGCTGAGCCGGCGTCGAGATGCGGATGCCGCGCTCGTCCTTCCCGACGTTCTCGTTCCCGATGTACAGGTCGAGGTCGCCGTCGCCGTCGAAGTCGCCGAACGCTGCGGTCTGCGTCGGGTAGGCGGGCTCCGCGACGCCGGCCTCGTGCGTGACGTCGGTGAACCTCCCGCCGCCCTCGTTCCGCAGCAGCGAGTTGCGGATCCGCCCGTGCTCGCGCAGCCAGGCCCCGCGCAGGACGAGCACGTCGGCGTCGCCGTCTCCGTCGTAGTCCGCGCTGATGCAGTTGAGCCCTCCGAGCTGGCACGCGGTATCCGTCACGCCCGTGTGATCCGCGAAGCCCTCCTCGCCGACGTTCCGGAACACGCTCAGCGGGCCCTCGGGGTCGGAGTTGCTCGCGAGGATGTCGAGCCGCCGATCGCCGTCGAGGTCCTCGAGGATGCTCCCGCCGCAGAGGCTGACGACGTCCACGCCGAGCTCGGGGGCGACGTCGACGAAGCGGGCGAGCGCGTGCTCGGAGTCGAAGGCGCTCGAGGGGATGCGGAGCGCTTCGGGCAGGGCGTCGGGGTGCTCGCCCACGGCCATCGCCATCACGTTCGCGAGCCACAGGTGGGGGAGGTTCTCCGGCGCGTTCTGCGCGAGGTCGACGAAGATCTCGAGCGCGCGGCGAGCGGGCCCGTCCTCCTCGTGAACGCCGCCGCCCTCGAGGGGAAAGATGCAGCACTCGCGGTTGTGCCGCGCGATGCAGTTCTCGACCTCCGCCTCGCGCATGTGGGCCGTCGCGAGCGCGAGCCGCGCGTTCTTCACGAGGTCGGGCACGCCGTCCTGCGCCTTCGCGACCGCCTTGCGCGCGTGCTCCAGCGCTGCGTCCACGTCGCCGGCGATCAGCTCCCGCTCCGACAGCCGCATCAGGAGCCTGACCCGCGCCTCGGCGTCGGGGTTCGCGCCCAGAGAGGCTCGGATCTCTCGATCGAGCTCGCCCCCCAGGTACAGGTTCCTGCTCGCCTCGAGCTGCTCCGCGATGTCCCGGAACAGCGCGCAGTCGTCGTCGTGCCCGCCGTCCGAGACGGCCAGGGAAGCGGCGACGAGCGCGATCGCGAGGCGGTGCATTCCTCTCAAGCTATCGGCGCCTCACGGGTTCCGCACGCTCTCGCGCAGTCGGGCGGCGAGCTCGACCACTGCCTCCGCGTCCGGGACGAGCTCCAGGAGCTTCTCCGCGTAGGGCAGCGCGAGGCCGGGCTCCCCCTGCTCCTCGTAGAAGAGGGCCAGGGCGTGGAGGACGTCGGGGTCCTCGTGATTCAGGCGGTTCGCGGCGAGGAGCAGCGGCTCGGCCTCCTCGCTCCGGCCGGAGCGGTCGAGGGCCAGGCCGGCGTTGTAGAGCACGCGCGGGTTGTCGGGCAGGAGCTCGGCGGCGCGCGCGAGCGAGCCCGCCGCATCCGGCATGCGCCCGACCTCGCTCAGGAGCAGCCCGAGCGAGTAGTGGAGCTGGCCCTCGTCGGGCGCGCGCTCGACCGCCGCGCGCAGCACGCGCTCGGCTTCGAGGTTCCGGCCGCCCATGTTGTAGAGCGTCGCGAGGTTGAACGCGGCCGGCAGGAAGTACGGGTCGAGCTCGAGGGCTCGCTTGTACTCCTCGACGGCACGGCGCGTGTCGCCGCGATCGTTGTACATCGCGCCGAGGTTCAGGTGCGGCCAGGGCATCTCGGCCGAGAAGCGCTGCGCGGTCTCCCACTCCTCGAGCGCGGGTGGGAACGTGTCGCCGGCGAGGGCCTGCACGATGTCCGCGCGAGCCGGCGCCAGCGCGCGCGCGGCTTCCGCCCGCACCTGCCGCGACGGGTCCTTCAGCAGGTCGACGAGCTCGGCGATGCGCCCCAGGGGCTCCATGCTCTCGTAGGTTCGCACGGCCGTCGCGCGGACCCAGGCGTCCGGGTCCTCGCGCAGAGCGCGCCCGGTCTCGACGCCCACCGGCCCGAACCGCCGCAGGTGGTCGAGCGCGGTCGCGCGGACGATCGACGGTTGCTCCGTGTCGCGTGCGATCGCGTCCAGGTCGGGAACGGCGCTCGGGTCACCCTCCTGCGCGCGTGCGAAGGCGCTCGTGAAGTGCGTGGCGCGCTCCTCGCCGTAGAAGCGCTCGATCTCCTCGGCGCACCACGCGGTGCCCTCCTCCTCGTGGCAGCTCGTGCAGGCGTCGGGCGTTCCGTGCTCGAGCGCGAGGTCCGGTCGCGGCACGCGGAACGAATGGTCGCGGCGCGGGTCCACGACCATGTAGTTCTTCGACGGCATGTGGCAGCTCACGCAGCGCGCGGCCTCCGAGCCCTCCTCGTGGAAGTGGTGCTCGGGCGAGTCGTAGTCCTTCTGGACGAGCGTCGGGAACCGATCCTGCGGTGCGTAGGGCGAGTGGCACTGCGCGCAGAGCGCGTTGCCCGGCGCGAGCAGCTCGAGCGAATGGGGGTCGTGGCAGTCCGTGCACGCGACCCCGCGCTCGTGCATGGCGCTCTGCGCGAACGAGCCGTAGACGTAGACCTCGTCCAGGATCTGCCCGTCGGCGTGGTAGGAGCCCGGGACCAGGAGCTCGGGCCGATAGGCCTCGAGGAACGGCGTGCCGGGCGGCGCGTCGAAGACCATGCGCGAGCGCCGCGAGTGGCACGGGGCGCAACTGTCGATCTGGGCGTCGCGGTCGTTGCGCAGGAGCGTGTGCGTGAGGCCGACGTTCGCGCCCTGGGCGACCGCGCTGCCGTCGTGACGCTCGGCCCACTCCACGTGCTCGCTGCCCGGCCCGTGGCACGCCTCGCAGGCGACGTCGAGCTCCTCCCAGGTCGTCTCGAACGCGTCCCGCTCTGGGTCGTAACCCTTGACGAGTCCCGTCGAGTGGCAGTCCGCGCACATCCCGTTCCAGTTCTGGTAGACGCCGCTCCAGTGCAGCGGGTCGTCCGGCGCGTGCGTCTCGTCGGGATAGAGCGAGTACCACTCGCCGCGCTCGGTGTCCCAGGCGACGGTCAGGCACTGGAGCCTCCCGCCCTCGAGCTCGAGCAGGTACTGCTGCAGCGGCTCGACGCCGAAGGTGTAGCGGACCAGGAACTCGCCGCGCTCGCCGCCCGGTCCCTCGGTCTCGACCAGGAAGTCGCCGTCCTTCCGGAGGAAGCGCGTGCGCGCGCCGAGGTGCTCGAAGACGACGTCGTCGAAGTCGCCGAGCACGTTCTCCGCGGTCGCTTCCTGCATCGCGAGGTCGTGGTGCGAGCCCTTCCACGCCGCGTGCTCCTCGGCGTGGCAGCGCGCGCAGGACTCGCTGGTGACGTAGGTCGCGGAGGTCGAGGTGGAGGACCTGCGGCTCGCCGTCACGGTCTCGCCTTGCGAGCACGCGACGAGCGCGACGAGCGCGAGCGCGAGTCCGGGATCACGAAGACTTCGGGTCATGGGGGCCGCAGAGCCTATCGAAGGCCCGCGGTCCCCGCGCCCTCAGGATCCGGAGATCGGCTCGCTCGGGTCCTTCGCGCGCCCGTTGCGTTTCGGGAGCGCGGCCGGCGGTCGGACGACGTTGAGCAGCGGGTCGAGCTGCGCGATGGCCTCGACCTCCATGCGCCGCGCGTCCTCTTCGGTCTCGGCCGTCGCGAATTCGATCCGGCACGAGCGCAGGAAGCGTGTGATCTCCTGCTCGACCTCGGGCTCGTAGTAGCGGTCCGGCCGCTGGAGCTTCTCCTCCACGAGCCCCAGGTGCACGCCGAGGCTGCGCCGGAGTGCGCTCGAGCCCGAGCGCGGCGAGAGGTGTTCCTTGCGCCAGCGCTTGTGGAGCGTCTGCCTGGCGGCGACGCCGACGTAGAGCGGTCGCTCGTCGTCCGCGTTCTCGAAGACCACGTAGATCCCCGGCTTGGCCGGGAAGCGGGCGTTCTCGATCGAGGGTCGCATCCCCCGTCGATCGGCTCGATCCCCTCGGGCCTTGATGAAAGGAAGGTCGAGCCTCGCTCGGGCGTGTCTGGCGCCGCCCCGAGGCCTCCTGGTGCGCGGCTAGCGTCCCAGGAAGAGCTCGATCGCGATGAGCGCGGGATCGCGGCTGTCGCGGTAGTCCGCGAATCGGAGCGGCGCCGGGAGGTCGGGCTCCATCGAGCGTCGCCCGTCCCACGGGACGGAGTCCTGCCAGCGGTACTCCGACACCATCAGCGTCAGGTCCGTGCGGTAGTGGTACGAGACCTTCGAGTCGCCGAAGTGGTTGGGAGCGCCGGCGGGCGCCTCGCCGACGAGGATCATGCTCGAGCCGTCCGCACCGCGCGTCTCGCGCTCGAGTCGCGTGACGAGGTTCATCGCAGCCGAGAACGTGTGACGGTCGGTGACGACGAAGATGTGGCCCCGCTCGAGCAGGACCTCGCGCCGCAGGATGCCGTGGATCAAGGGCCGCAGCAGGGTGTTGTTGCCGCCCGGGCAGTGGCGCAGATCCAGGACGAGTCGCTCGAGGCCTCGCTCGTCGAACGTTGCGAAGAGCTCCTCGCAAAACTCGGCGAACGAGCGCTCGTGCGCATCGCGGATCCGGTTGATCTGCGCGTAGAGGATGTGCGGCGAGTCGAGGATCCGGAATTCGTGAAGGGGTGGCTGGGCGTGCTTCAGCCAGTGGAAGCGCGTCGGCGCGTGCTCGAGGTAGACCGGCGGCTCCGCGTCCGTGAGCTCGTTTGCGAAGACCAATGCCTCCCGCCGGAAGCGCTCGTCCTCGCGCGATATCGGCTCGAGCTCGACCTCGACGGCCTCGCCCTCCCGCGTGACGAGCGCGAGCGGCAGGAGCCCGAGCTCCGGCGTGATTCTCAGCGCGTCCAGGATCGCGGGGCGCTGTAGTGCGTAGGGCGCCCCCCGTAGCTCGCCCGACCGGTTGTCGGCCGCGACCGTGGTCGCCACGAGATCGAGCGCTTCTTCGGGGCCGACCGCGCCGTAGCGCGTCACGCGCGCTCCGACGAGGTCTGCGTGTTCCTCGACGGCCGCGATCACGTGCAGTCCGTCGGCGAAGGGGTAGACGACGACCGGAAACAACGTGTCGAAGCCGTGGCTGCCGTTTTCCGAGTCGTACCACGTGTGCCCGTCGCGGACGCGGGCGACGAGCTGCATCAGGCTCACGACGATCTCGTGATCCGAGAGCTCGGGAAGGGACGCGCGGAGCTCGCCCAGCTCGGCCTCCCAATCGGAGGGCGAAGTCGCGTGGAACGGGTCGGGATGCGTCGCGAGCAGCTCGCGCACGGTGAGGTCGATCTCCTCTTCCCAGAGCGTCGTCCCTCCGCCGACCTGTCCAGGACCGAGTACGATGAGCGAGAGAACGAGCGCCCCTCCTCCGGCACGTGATCGATCGCCTCTCAACGACCGCGCTACGAAGGCCCCCCTGCGGTATTCCGCGGTCGCGGCTCTCAGCGCCGCCAGTTGCCGTCCAGGGCGCCGGGCTCGTAGGCGAGCTCGAGCGCGAAGCGGAGCTCCGTCCAGCCGTCGCGCAGGGGGAGGTCCAGCCTCGCGACGTCGCGGTCCTCCGCGCGGGTGAAGGTGATGGATGCCGGGCTGACGTCCTCGCGCGGCGGCTCGCAGGGTCTCGAGCAGATCGAGATGCCCTTCCCGTCGCGGAAGTGGACGCGATCATCGGACGGGCGCCATTCGAGCACGTAGGTTCCCGCGGGGAGCGGCGGATCCAGCCCTTCGAGGGTCGCGTGCAGCAGGCCGAGTACGACGTTCGCGCTCCTCGGCCCGAGGTTGACCGCGGGAGCGAAGCCGAGGACGTCGTAGCCGGAGATCACGGCGTAGCCGCGCGGCGCGTTCGGCGTCTCCCGCGCGGCCCAGCGGTCGACTGCGACGATACGGTCGAAGTCGAGGTCCAGATCCTTGCGGACGGAGCGCGCGACGTCTGTCGACCAGGCGCGTTTCAGAGCGTCGAGTCCCGTGACGGTGCTCGCGACGCAGCGAAAGCCGATCGCGTCGCTCACCCGGAATCGCGGTACCGGACTCCGGGTCGTGGCTCGGTGGCCGATCGCGTCGTTCAGGAACGAACCACCGACGACCACGCCGACGTTCGGGTCGAAGTTGCACAGCAGGTCGATGTGGCGAGCTCGACCGCTCTCCAGGATCTCGATTCGATCCGGTCGGTATCCCTCGAACGGTATGAAGGAGCTCGCCGTCCACTCGCAGACGTTCCCCGCGAGATCGAAGACCCACTCGTCGGTGGCGCCGCTCGGTTCGCTCGCGACTGGAACCGCGCCTCGCAGGAAGCCGACCGTGCGAGTCCGATCCGCTATCCACTCGGTCCCCCAGGGGTACAGGTCTCGCGTGCCTCGCCGCGCCGCGCGCTGGTACTCCTGCTCGGTGGGGAGTCGGAGCCCGGCCCATGCGGCGTAGGCTTCCGCCTGGGTGCGGCTCACGAAGGTCACCGGCAGTCGTTCCGAGTCCTGGGGTAGGACCCAGTCGTGGACCTCCCAGTTGAGAGCCCACCAGACGTCCGGCTCGAAGAGCGTCCGCTCGGGAGGAGTCTCGCCGGCCAGGATGGCCCACTCGCGTTCATCCTGTTGCTCCTGATGGAATGCGTTCTGCGCTCGATCGATCGCCGTCTTTCCCCAGTGGTCCGGGGGTTTTTCCTCGGTCGCGCGCACGAACTCCGCGTACTGCTCGTTCGTGACCTCGGTCACCATCATGTAGAGGTCGTCGACTTCCACCGTGTGCTCGGGCGTCTCGCTCCAGATGGAGACCTTCCCCGATTCCAGGATCAACTCGAGCGCGCGCTCCCGATCGAGTCCGACCACGGTCTCGCGCTCCTCGAGGAAAACGGTGCCCGGCGGCGTTACTTCGCGCGGCGCGGGCGTCCACTCGATGGGAGGCGGTGCCTCGGGGATCGCGACCGGAGTCTCCTCCACCGCTTCCTCGCGCGGCTTCGGATAGAGCGCGCGCCGCTCCCCGTAGATCTCGAAGGGGCGTTTCGACGCATCGCCCGCGTCGGCCGGTTCCGTTCGCAGCAGGAGCAGCAGGGGAAGGAGGAGGAGAGCGATCAGGGCGCTCAGTGCCAATCGCGTGCGCATGGAGCCTTCCCCAACCGTACTCACCTCGTTGCCCGCGGTAACCCCCGTTCGCGAAGAGGCGTCCGGGGATAGGATTCGGAGGAAGCGATCCAGTCGGGATCGAGCACGAGTGTGTGACACCGCCTGCGTTCCCGGTCGTGTCTTCTCAGCCGCTCAACCCGATTCCGCCGCAGGGCCAATGGGAAAGGAGCTCGCAATGAACTTCCCGATCATTCTCCGGAGAACATCCGCCGGCCTCTTGTTGGTGGGTACGGCCTTGGCCCAGGGAAGCACGGACACGTTCCCTTATCCGATCTGCCTGGGAAGGGATGATGCCGGCGTCGTGCTCTCCGACAGTGACCTGCTCCACGTCGCCGTGCGGTGCACGCGCGCGGACAGCGAGATTCGCATTCAGAGAAAGGAGCGCGACAACCTGGGCTCGCGTTTCGATCCCAGCGAGCGGGCGTTCTCGACCTCTTTCCGTGTTACCGCGGTCGCGGGACACAAGGCGGGCGACGAGATCTACGTCGCCGGCGTCAAGGACAGCGGAGCGACGGTGGTGGAGCGCTGGAGCTTCCCGTCCGCGGAGGGGAGGATCGTCGCCGCGCGGGTTCCGGGCGTCGTTCCCGTTCTGCTCTCCGGGCCATCCCAGCCTCCGATCACGTGGGTGACCGGAACGCGCGGGTCTCCACTGTTCGAAGACCCCTTCCTGGTCCCCTACGCGCCGCCGGTGCATCGGGGCGCGATCAACCGACCGGTTCGGACGGTCATCTACGATCCCGATACGAACGTGGGTCACATCCGAAACATGGTGGTCGATCCGGAGGGGCGGTATCTGATCTTCCAGCTGCACAGCACGGCGGAGCTCTACCGCTGGGACCTGAACGCACTTTCGTTTCCCGTGCAGGCCGCATCTGCCTTCGCGGACCCGGTCCTCACCTCGACGCAGGCCGCGGAGCTGACGCTGCGCGCCAGGAACGACGTGCGGATGACGCCCTTCGACCACCCGACCGACGGACGCATCCTCCTCTTCGCGCTGACCGGGACGATCTACGGTGCAACCACGGAGGCGAAGGCCGCGCTCAAGGACGCCGACAACGACGGCGTGTGGGAGACGACCGAGACCTGGTCGACGAACCAGTGGCTGCAGTCCGGCTACGGCGAAGAGCTTGTGCCCGCGATTCCACACTAGGAGCCCTCTGTGAGAAGGCCCTTCAGGTCAAGGGTGTTGTCGTTCTTCATGGTCGCCTTGGCGACGCATCCAGAAAGGGTGTCTCGTACCCGCAGGCGTCTGTTCGCACTCTGATCGAGCGCTTGTTGGCTCGGGTGCATGAGGGGGTCCGTCCGGTCGGGGCTGCCATCGGTTGGTCGAGCTCAGGGCTGCTATCGCAGTCCCCGGGACCGGGCGGGTGGGAGACATGATCTGAAGTCGTCGCGTGGCTGGGACGTTGGTGGTGGGGTTCAGTTTGTGCCTACGCGGGGAGTGATGATCGACGCTGCGTAGTTGGGATCCCAGACGCTTCCGGTGCGCCAGAGGTGATGGAGTAGACACGCGAGCTTCCTCGCGACGGCGATGCGGGCACGTGCTTTGTCGCGCTGTGATCCGCTGTGCGCGATTCGTCCGCCGTAACGTCTGAGATCGCTGTCTTCGCCGAATGGGCCGAGGATGTACGCCGCCGCATTCACCAAGAGTCGCCTCAGGAATCCGTCACCTCTCTTGGAGATGCGGAGCTCGGGTGTCTTGGCACCCGAGGCGTACTGCGCGGGGGCCAGGCCGACGTAGTTCCCCACTGTTCGGGACGATGCGAAGCGTGCGGGGTCCTCGATCGTGGCGACGTAGGCCAGGGCCAAGACTGGGCCGACGCCCCTCATCTGGCGCAGGACACCCGTTTCGGGATGTTGTTCCTCGCACAGGCGCTCGATCTCACGGTCGAAGTCACGGATCCTCGTCTCTAGTTGCTCGAGGACTTCGAGCATCGGTGTGATGACAGCCCGAATCGGCTCGGGCACATGTCCGACCGCCTTGTTCCGGAAGGCCGAGGTCGAGCAGCTGGGGACTCGTCCCCCGAAGGTCTTGACCTGTCCGCGCACAAAGTTGACGAGCTTCGCCCGCGTCCGCACGAGCAGATCGCGAGCGTGTAGGAGCGATCGGCTCGCCCGGCACTCTTCACCACGCAACTTCACCGGACGAAGCAGCTCGACGTCGACGCGGCCCAGACGGGCCAATGTCCGAGCGTCATTCCTGTCGTTCTTGCGACCGCCCTGCGAGATCAGGCGAAGCTCACGAGGATTCGCGACGACGACCTCGTGCCCTGCCTCCGAAGCGAGTTGAGCAACCCAGTGCACGTGACCGCACGCCTCGAGCACGACTCGGCAAGGTTCCTTGGCCTGGAACAGAGCCCACAGGGATTCGCGGGTGGTCGCAACGCTGCTCTCGTCGAGCGTCTTGCCCGACGCGGCCACGAGACAGTAGCTGCTACGCCGGTCCCCAAGATCAATGCCGAGGGTCTCAACGAGGGGCTGGACGACGGGCTGCAGCATGGTGCTAGGGTCGTTCACGGTCGGTCTCCGCTTCTTGAGGTTGGTTTCAACACCCCCCAAGCATGCAGCGCCCCGGCGACTGCGCCAGGAGACCGGCCTTCTCACTCCATCCGTTGAAGAAGTCATCCGGCGCCAGGACGGCGTCCTCCACTCCGTCGCGGCACCTGAAATCCTCGCCGAAGCTACGGCTTCGCCTGCGGTTCCAGGCACCACGACGAAGCGAATGCCACCATCCTGGCATCCGAAGCACTTCTTCAACGGGCTCCTAGGTCCTAGGGCACCACGCCCGGCGCCAACTGTCGGGAGCCCTGGTGCGGAAGGGGGGACTCGAACCCCCACGGATTGCTCCACAGGAACCTAAATCCTGCGCGTCTGCCAGTTCCGCCACTTCCGCGAGTGAAGCTAGAGCTTAGCCGAGGAGGCGCTCGGCGTGCTCGCGGCGCGCGGTGTTCACGCGGCCGTTGACCTCCTCGAGGCCGGTGTCGTAGGCGCGCTGCTCGTCCTCGTCGTAGGCGCGGCGGTCGAAACCGTGCTCCTTGCGGAAGGCCTTCAGGAAGTGGTTGCGGTCGCGGTCGAGGGCGTCCTGCGCCCGCACCCAGGCACGCATCGTGTCGCGCACACGCTCGAGCTCGGCGCCCTCGAGCGGGCCCGTCCAGAGCTGCGTCGCCAGCTCGATCCCCTTCGACGAGAGATCGAGCTCCACCACCGCCTTCTCGCCCAGACCGCACTGGCCGACACCGAGCTCCGCATCGGGCGTGTGACCCGCGAGGCCCGCGATCGCTGCACCCTTCGCGCGCGAGCGGTACACGGCCTCCTGCAACAAGGCCTCGGCGGTCTCGAGACGATCGGTCATGGGACCGATTCTACTCCTTACTCCTCCGCGGGGAGCGGATGGGGCGCGACCACGATCCCGTCCTCGTCCGCGTAGAGGTGGTACCCCGGCTCGAAACGCACGCCGGCAAACTCGACCGGCACGTCCGACTCGCCGAGACCGCGCTTCACCGTCTTGCGCGGACAGGTCCCGAGCGCCTTCACGCCGAGCTCCATCGCACGGATCGCGACGGAATCGCGGATGCAGCCGTGGACCACGACGCCCGCCCAGCCGTTCGAGACGCCCAGCTCCGCGAGCTGGTCGCCCAGGAGCGCGAACGAGCGCCTCCCGCCCCCGTCCACCACGAGCACACGCCCGCGACCCGGCTCGGCGAGCCGCTCGCGCACCAGGCCGTTGTCGTCGGGACAGCGCACCGTCGCGATCTCGCCCGAGAACGCGCTCACGCCGCCGAAGTCGAGGAGCAGCGCGTCCGCGACCTGGAGCTCGTCCCCGTGGGCGTCGTAGAGATCGGCGGTGGGCTTCAACGGAAGAGGGGGCTCCGGCCAACGCGCGGGACGAGCCGGCGTAGGAGCGCTTTCGCGCGGCGGAAGCTACCCCTTCGCGACCGCCGACGCCACGCTCTCCGGGACCCCCGTGCTCGCCTTCCAGATCGCCCACCTCCTCTACAACGGCCTCCTCCTGGGGGCCGTCGTCCTGATCGCGCGTTCCGCGAAGCGGCGGCCGGGCGTCGCCTGGCTCCTGGCCCCGCCAGCCCTGGTCTTCGTCGGCCTCCCGCTCGCCGGGTTCGTCGGGCTCCCGCTGGGGATCGGCGCGTTCGCGATGATCGGGCTGTTCGCCTGCGCCGTCTTCTTGCACGTGCCGCTCGCCTACCTCTTCATCGGACGCGCACACCGCGAGCGGCCGGGCATCGCGCGCACGTCCTACGCCGTCGTCGTCGCCATCGCGGCGGTCGCGGTCTTCTCCTTCCTGATCGAGCCCTACCGGCTCGAGCTCTCGCACGTCCGGATCGAGACCGACAAGGTCAGCGAGCCCGTGCGCATCGCGATCCTGGCCGACATCCAGACGAACCACGTCGGCGAGCACGAACGCAAGGCCGTCGCGATGGCGATGGCGGAGGAGCCGGACCTCGTGCTCCTGCCGGGGGACTTCATTCAGGTGCGGAACCTGGAGCGACGCCTGGCAGAGGCGGCGGCTCTTCGCGACGTGTTCCTGGAGGTCGGCCTCGACGCTCCGCTCGGTGCGTACGCCGTGCGCGGAAACATCGACCCCGACCAGTGGCCTCACGGTTTCTCCGGTACAGATGTCCACCTGTTCCACCGGAGCGGTTCGGTCCGTACCGGCGAGCTCACGGTTTCGGGGCTCGACCTGTTCGAGTCCTTCGACGATAGCCTCGAGTGGGAACGCGGTGAGGGCTACCACGTGGTGTTCGGACACGGCCCGGACTTCGCACTGAGCGACGCCGTCGACGCGGACCTCCTGATCGCGGGCCACTGCCATGGCGGCCAGGTGCGACTCCCGTGGCTGGGTCCGATCATGACTCTATCGAGCGTTCCGAGGGCATGGACCTCCGGCGCGACCGAGCTCTCCCCCGGCAAGTGGCTCGTCGTCTCGCGCGGCATCGGCATGGAACGCGGGGGCGCGCCGCCGCTCCGGTTCCTCTGCCGGCCGGAAGTCGTGATCGTCGACCTCGTTCCGACCGGCACGACGGAGTAGGCTCGCCCCGATGGGCATGCAGAGCTCTCGCACCTGGATCGGTTTCGCCGGGCTCGTGCTCGGCACCGGCGTCGCCGTCGTCGGACTCGCGCGCTTCGCGCACCGACTCGGTCCGAACCGCGCAGTCCTCGCACACGAGAAGAACGACGTGCGGCTCGGCGAGGCGCTCGCGGCGCGCGGGCTCGCGCTCGGCGCGCCGGTCTTCCTGCGCATCTTCAAGGAGCCGGGCGTGCTCGAGCTGTGGGTAGGGTCCGGCGAGCGGTTCGAGCTCTACCGCACCTACCCGATCCTGCGCTTCTCGGGTGAGCTCGGCCCGAAGACGGCCGAGGGCGACCATCAGTCCCCCGAGGGGTGCTATCGCATTACCGCGGAGCGCTTGCACCCGTGGAGCCGGTATCACCTCGCGTTCCACCTCGACTACCCGAACGCGATCGAGCGCGCGCGCGGCTGGACGGGCAGCGCGCTCATGATCCACGGGGGGAAGTCTTCGGTCGGGTGTTACGCGATGGGGGACGGGGGGATCGAGGAGCTCTACGTGGTGGTCGAGGCCGCGCTCGCGGCGGGGCAGGAGGGGGTGTCGGTTCACGCGTTCCCGTTTCCGCTCACTGATGAGGAGCTTGGGAGACGGGGCGATCATCCGTGGAGGGAGTTCTGGGGGAATCTGCAGCCGGTGTACGAGGAGTTCGAGCGCGAGCGGGTGCCGCCGGGGGTTGGGGTCGAGGGGACGCGGTACCGCGTGGAATGAGGTGGGGGGGGGTCGGGGTCGGGCGCTTGCGGTTGAGTCGTGCGGGTCTCTCCCCGCAGTGGCGTGCTCTCCGCGCACCGGCGGATGCCGGCGCGCGCGAGGAAGGCGCCCCAGCGCCGGTCCCTCGTGAGCCGACCGCCCTGATATGGAGGCCCCTTCCGTCAAGTAGGCACGAGGGATTCCGGCCGCGCCCCCCTGGTGGGTGCGGCTGTTTCGTCGGGGTGTCGGGAGCGGCGCCGGGCGTCCACGGTGGCGACGGCGGTCAGTCTGATATTCGCGGGCCGGTACCGCAGGTGGCTTGTTCCGTCGCGAGGCCTTCAGTCTAGGTTCGTGCTCACGGCGAGCCGTGGCGACATAGGGCGGTCGAGGATCCTCTTCGTCTGCGACGTCCGGCGCGCTCCCATGTTCGGATCAGCTGGTCTCGCGGAGCGCCTGCCAGAGATGCCCGACCAGCTCTCGCGCGATGGCGACCTTCGCCAGGTTGGTGTGCTTGGCTGCCGACAGTCGCCTGTACTTTCGGACGAGGCGATGCTCGACGCGCCGCGCCAGCTCGCTCGCAGTGGGCGGAGCCTGTTCTCGTCGCAGGCGCAACGACTTCGACTCCGGGTACGGGCGGCGATAGTGCTGGCCGGCTTCGACCAGGAGCCGTCGGAGGTGACGGCTACCGGTTCGCGTGATCCCTCCCCGGCGCACCTTGCTACCCGAGGAGTGCTCGCTCGGCACCAGGCCGACGTACGCGGCGACCGACGCGTGGCTGGGGAAGCGGCGAGGGTCGCCGAGTTCGGCGACCACGTTGGTAGCGATCAGCGTCTGTACACCTCGAAAGGCCTTGAGAGCGCGGACCTGGTTCGCGATGTCGTCGCGCTGCGCCCGCTCCTCGATCAGCTCGTCGAGCTCTTGGAGCTCCGACTCCCTGGAAGCCAGGCGGCGCAGCTTGAGCTCGAGCATCACACGGTCGTCGGGGTCATCGAGCTCCACTCCCCGCAGCCACGTGCGATGGGCTTGGCTCCAAAGCACTCCGCCGCGCCAGATCACTCCGCGGTGCAGCAGGAACTTCGAGACGTGGTGCTTGGCAGCGACGACGTCCTTGCGAGCGGCGTCACGCGAGCGTGTCAGCGTGCGCAGCGCCTCCAGCTCGGGCGTCGGTGGCCGCACGGGGGTGAGCTGACCGCCGCGCAGGAAGAACGCGAGACGCTCCGCGTCCAGTCGGTCGGTCTTGCGGCGTTCCCCAGGCACCACGGGGATGCGGCTGGGCGCCGCCACGACGCAGTCGACGCCCAGCTGGGTCAGCTGGCGCCAGAGGACGAAACCGGTGCAACCGGCCTCGTAGGCGGCGTGGACCGATCCACGCTCCTGGAGCTTGCGGACGAGGCGCCGGATCTTCGTGGGGTCGTTTGCGACCCGGCGGGCGGGCTCGGGGCGCTCGCCCCCGAGGGGGAGGACGGCGATCGACAGGGTGTCTTGGTGGGCGTCGATGCCAACGAACAGGCAGTCGGTATCCTGGGGCACGGCTCGGTCTCCTACAAAGATGACGTGAAGACATCGCACACCGCGTGCACGACCTGCCCATAGGTCTGCCCGCTGTGGATAGGCCTGGCGAGAGCCTGGCAGCCCACGAGTGCTAGGGAGACCGGGCCTCCATAGCGTCTAGGCGGTGTCGGCGTGTTTCATGAGGTTTCTTCCGCCCGCCGGAGGCATTGCCGCGGGTACCGCGGCTTTAGCGGTTGGTGTCGGGGTGCCCTCGGACGGGTAGTTTTCCACGGGTTGCGAGTGTCGTGCGGTCGGAATGCCTTCGCGATGCTTGCGCGGGCTGCGCCGCGCAAGCGAGACGTCGGGAGGCGACGACACGTGGAGGACGTCGGGGGCGGACGTCGCAATGCGCACTCGCTCGCGGGCTTCGCCCGACGAGCATCGCGGGACTGGGGGCCGACACGCATGCGGCTCGTCACCCTTGGTGCGACACGCGACTGCGCGGCACCACGGCACTCCGCCGAGGATGCGCCGGTACCCGGCGCGATGCCTCCGGCGGGCGGAAGAAACCAGATGGACAACACGCCGACACCGCCTAGGGCGGTCGGCTCACGAGGGACCGGCGCTGAGGCGCCTTCCTCGCGC
>JAJDET010000184.1 GCA_029259655.1 Planctomycetota bacterium | reverse complement strand
ATCCGCGACCTGGCGCCCGATGTGGTCGTAGGTCACGAGAGTGGTCACCACTGCCAGACCCGACTGCGCGACACGCCGCGCAGTATCGGGAATGTCGGACGGGTCGAGCGCCGGCGCGAACTCGCTGTAGAGGAACTCCTCGGCATGAGCGATCGAGTCGGGCGGCGTCTCGAGAATCACCTCGAGGCGCAGGTTGCGCGGCACGTGTCCGATCGGTCGGATTCCGACCTGCCGCGCGGCGCGGACCAGCGCCCCGTAGCCCGGCGCAGTGATGTTGTCGTAGATCTTGAGGAACTCGAAGCCGCGCTCCTTCTCGCGCTCGGCGACCTCCAGCGCCGCAGCGTGGAGCTCCGCCCCCTCGAGAGTCCGTCCGGACAGATCATCGCCGAAGCCGATGATGGGCGCGCTCGCGATGAAGAGCCTGGGGCCGAGCAACTCGCCGGCCTCGATCCGCGCACGCTGCGCGAAGCTCGAGGTCGATCCGCCGCACTCGCGCACCGTCGTGACGCCGTTCAGCACGTACAGCTCGGGGTCGATGTCGTCCTGCAGGTGGACATGCAGGTCGAAGAGACCCGGCATGAGATAAGCCCCCAGTCCGGCGATGACCTCCGCCGAGGCGGGCACGTCGAGGTCGTCCTTTGGACCGATCGCGACGATCCTGTCTCCCTCGACGACGACCGTCTGCCCCTCCAGGACGGCCTCGGACTCCATCGCGACGACCCGAACGTCGATGAACGCGACGACCGGTTCGTCGGGAGCCGCGGCGGCGGGCACGAACGACAAGAGCAACGCAGGTGTGAGCATGGCTCCACCCTAGACCCCGTCTCCGCTCCGGGCGTGACGAATCCTGCTCAGCCCGACCGCGCCAGCAGACTTCGAACCCGGACGGCCGCCTGCGGGTCCCGAAAACCCCATCGCACTTCTCAACCCACTCTCCGGTAGCTGTGATGCAGCCCGCCGAGATGCGGTGTCCCGACCACGCAACCACGTTCCGGCTCGGCGGGCCTCCGCGAGGCCGCACAGGCAGAATCATCGCGGTGCCCCCTGGAGCTCGGCTGATGCGGTTTGCGGGACTCCCAGGACCTGGTCCCCGAACGGAGTGCGCGGATGGCTCGCGGCCGGGAACTGCGGCGGGCTGGGAATGCCGCCGATGATGGTCGCCTGGGTTCCGGCGATCAACGGGTCGATCTCGTTCACGAAGACGTCGAGCCCGAAGAAGCCGAAGCTCGTGTCGGGGTGGAAGACGTTGTGGTACGCCTCGTGGGTCAGAGAGCTCGCGCTGAACACGGGCATCGTGACGCACTGCGTTCCCGGCAGCGGCGCCGCGTAGAGCGAGGTGCCCATCAACCCTTCCGTCGTCGGACAGACGTCGAAGAAGCGCACGTCCGTGGTCGTGAAGGGAATCGGAGACCAGTCCCACCCGTTCGTGTACGGAGGTGTGAAGGTCGGTTCGTCGGCCTGCGTCAGGGCGTACAGTCCGCCGCCACGGCGCAGCCAGTACTCCTCGAGGTCGGCCTTGCGCAGGATCATCGCGTCGATCATGTCGCGCGCGATGCCGCCGGACGTGTGCTCCTCGAACGAGGGAATGAAGATCATCCGGTAGCTGTCGAAGTCCGCCTGCGTCAGCGCCATGAACTCCGCCGGATCGGTGATGTGGCGGACTTCACCGGCCAGTGGAGCGGGATCGATCACCGGCGTCAGGAACATCATCCAGGTGTCGAAGACGAGCTTCGCCTGCGAGAAGCCCATGGGACCGAAGACGACGTCGGGCAGGCCGAGGGCGAGGATCCCCTGACCCTGGTTCTCGCTGTGATCGAGGACCCACTGGATCAGCGCCGGAGCCATGTTCCCGCACAGGTTGCCCGCGCAGTGGTCGTCGGTGTCGTCGCCGCTGAACACGAGGGCCCCGGAGATGGACGCGATGTCGATCGTCACCTGGCAGGCCTCCTGGCGGCCGAAGTCGTCGGTCACCGTGAGCGTGACGGTGAACTGCCCGTAGTCGGTGTAGGTGTGCGTCGGGTTCGGCCCGGCGTCCATCGCGGAGGAGCCGTCGCCGAAGTCCCAGTCCCAGCGGTCGACCATCCCGTCCGGATCGCTCGAGCCGGAGCCGTCGAACGTGACCTCGTCGAACAGGTCGGCCATGTACGGCCCACCGGCGTCGCAGAGCGGAGGCCCGTTGACGGTGACAGGATCCGTGCAGGTCGCCACGGCTCCGCAGCCGTCCGTGACGGACAGCGTGACGGTGTACGCCCCGGCTGCAGCGTAGGTGTGCACCGGCGTGGGACCCGCGTCGATCGCCATGACGCCGTCCCCGAAGTCCCAGTCGTACCGCACGACCGTCCCAACGGGATCGAACGAACCCGTGCCGTCGAAGAGGATCGAGTCTCCGAGGTTCCCCGAGTACGGTCCGCCCGCATCGCAAACGGGCTCAGCGTTGATCGTGACCGCGGCCGGGGAGCACACCGACGTGGCGCCGTCGTCGTCGGTGACGCTGAGCGTGACGACGTAGTCCCCGGGGGCCGCGTAGACGTGCGTCGGCGTCGGGCCCGCGGCGAGGGCCGAGCTGCCGTCGCCGAAGTCCCAGTCGTACCGCACGATCATCCCGTCCGGGTCGAAGGACCCGGTGCCGTCGAAGGTGATCGAATCGCCCAGGTTGCACGGGTACGGTCCGTTCGCGTCGCAGACCGGCGACTGGTTCGGAGTGACGACGTCGACGAGGGCGACGGTGCACGTGCTCCGGGCCCCGTCGTCGTCCGTGACCGTCACGGTCACGGTGAAGGACCCGGGCTGCGCATAGACGTGGGACACGGCGGAGCCCGCGTTCGGCGCCGTCGTGCCGTCCCCGAAGTCCCAGTCCCAGCGGACGATGACGCCGTCCTTGTCCGTGGCGCCGGTGTCGTCGAGCTGGACCGTTTCGCCGACCAGCACGGTGATAGCGACCGGCGGAGCGAGAGGGCAGACCGGTGCGCAGTTGATCGACACGGGGCTCGTGCAGCTCGCCGACTCACCGCTGTCGTCCGTGACGGTCAGGGTCACGACGTAGTCGCCCCAGCTCGCGTACGTGTGCGTCGGGGTCGGTCCGGCATCCGGCGCCGTCACGCCGTCGCCGAAGTCCCAGTCGTACCGGACGATCGTTCCGTCGGGATCGCTCGAACCCGTTCCGTCGAAGGTGATGCTCTCGCCCTCGTCGGCTGCGTACGGCCCGCCCGCGTCGCACCGCGGCGGCCCCAGCTCGGGACACTCCGGAGAGTCCGTCGCGAACCCGTAGAAGTCCCCGTTCGGCTGCAGCACCTTCGATTCCCAGAGGAGGCGACCGCCGTCCACCGGCTGCGGAACGGTGTCCGGTCCCGCCGTGATCGCTCCCAGGAGCGCCGGGTTCAGGCAGGTCTCGACGCTCGAGGAGTACTCGAGCCCACGTACGCGGAACCACCCCGTCTCCAGGTCTCCGACCTGATCGCAGTCGACGTCGAACTCCGCCGGATCGTGCGGCGTGTTGTTGGCCAGATAGGTCTGCGTGAAGATCGGACTCAGGTCGGCGAGCGGCTCCTCGAACGAGCACCTGAACTGCAGCGTCAGGGACATCGGGTACTCGTTGTCGTTCCAGACGTCGAGCCCGACCGTTGCCCTAAAACGGGCGCCTCCCGAGAGGTTCAAGAGGGTCAGCGAGCTGCCCGCGGCCGCCATGAACGAGTCTGCGTAGAGGTCGTCCGGGACGCCCTCGTACTCGATCCCGTCGAAGTCGATCTGGCCGTCGCCGTCCCCCACACCATCCGTGTCGCTGGCCGGCGGCTGCGGCGATTCGAACGGGATCGCGTCGACGACGAAGATCCCTCCGGCCTGGTTCACGACCATGCCCGACCCGATGAGGAAGTTGTGCGACCAATCCGTCTTGAAGAACCTCGGGTCCTGCGCCGACACCAGGACGAACCCCTCCTGATCGCCCGCCGCGTTGTGGCAGCCCGTCAGAACGGTCCGCGTGTCTGCGGGCGTCAGGGATTCGACCCGATCGGACAGCGTGCAGTCGAGCGGCAGGAGCGGCGTGGTCCCCGGGACCAGGTTGATGTAGTTCCACGCGATATTCGTGCTCCCGCCCAGTACCAGGGGCGGCTGGGAATCCAGCGCCGTGTTCGTGACGCTGAGGAGCGTGAAACCGGATCCCGAGTAGTGGATCGGGTAGATGAGCACGCTGCCGGGCTGTCTTCCGTTCAGGGCCGAGCTCACACCGGCGGTCGCTGCGAGGGCGAGAATCGCCCAGCGCCAGGTTCTCCATCTCATCGAGTTGCTTCTCTCAGTTGCTCGCGGGAGGCCTTCCAGGCCGTTCAGAAACCGTGCTGCAGGAATACTGCAACCTCCAGTGTCGAGGAGGTCTCCTGACCTGGCAACCTAGGAATCCCCAAACCCGCGGGTACGTCTCGCCGCCACTTCATGGGGCGGCATTCATCGCCCACCGCGCGCCGGAACCCGCCTTTCGGCCCTCCGAGCCCGACCTCTCGGTCCACCCGGCCTCAAGGTAGGGTCTCGGCGTCGTGTTGCGCCGGCTAGCGGACCCGCGAGCCCGGGTGCGAGGCCGTCACTCATGTGCCCGGTCACATCTGCTACCGATGTGCCCGGTCCGTACCCCCTAATCAGGATCGCCAGAAAGCACCCACGCCGCCCCTACCCCTCCTCTCAGAAGTCCAGGTTGAAGTTGTTCCAGGCGTTCTCGTTCTGGATCCAGTAGTTGTCGGTGATCGTCGGACCGATGCTGTTGTTCGCCGGCACGTCGTAATCCGTCGTGTTCCCGCTCGCGCTGTTCTTGACGATGAGGTTGTCCTGCGCGGGGCCGTTGGTGGTTCCAATTCCGATCCCGACGTCGTTGTTGCAAACGTGGTTTCGCTCGATGCGGTTCGAGCTCCCCGTGGCGTAGATCCCGGCCATGCCGTGTCCGTTCGACTGGCACTCGACGACAACGGAATTGTCGGCGACCTCGATCCCGCTCGCCGGGCCCGCAGAGCAGTTCATGGGGTCGAAACCGGAGACGATGCACTCTGCGACACGCGATCCCTCCGCCGCATGGATCCCCCCCAGCAAGTTCGCGGACGCGGTGCACTCCAGGATCTGCCCACCGAGGCCCGTGCCGATTCCCCAGCCGCCCGCGTTCCGCACGACGCTGCCCTGTACGCGGCAGTAGTCGCCGAGCGCGATGCCGGTCCCGGCCGTTCCGTTCACGAGGCAGTCGAGGACGTTCACCCCGGCCTTCGTGACGATTCCCCCTGAGCTTCCAAGCAACACGCGGCAATCGACAATCGTCGAGTCTTCGTCCGCGCAAATGCCATCGCCGCTGCAATTTGCGACGTAGCACCCACGAACCTGGCAGTCGATCGAGGCCTTGATCCCGATTCCGTTGGAGACATCTCGCACAACGCAGTCCTCGACGATGCAGCCCTCGGACACCTCTATTCCATTCCCCGCGCCGTCCACAGTGCAGCAGATGACCTTGCTGAACACTCCCGCGAAGATGCTCGTCCCCAAGCCGCCGGCCACTCGGCACGACCGAACCACGGACTGTGCTCCGACGACGATGCTATGCAAACCGCTGGACCTGACGTCGACGTGTTCGACCTTGGCTCTCACGCCAAGCCGGATCCCATCACCCTTCCAATTGATCACGAGACCGTTCAGCACGGTCGTGTCGCTATTGAAGCTCTGGATGCCGTTTCCCACGCCGTTGACCCCGTCGATGGTGAACCCGTTCAGGTCGATGACGACTCGCACGCCGTTGTTGACCACGATCCCGCCGCCCGCCATGAGGGCCGACAGGTTTCCCTGCAAGCAGTAGTAGCCGGCGGTCGAGGCTGTGAAGGGGAGCGTCGTGATCGCGATCGGGTTGACGCAGGTCGAGCACGGCGCACTCGAGGCGATGGGCTCGGCGAGCTGGCGAGGGACAACTGTCCCCTTCTGGGCACGCGCGACCGGACCGAGGCTCTCGAGGACCAGCGAGCCGAGGACGATCAGGCAGGCGATACAGCCGAAGCTGAGGAGGCGTCTCATGGTGATTCCTCGGGGGATATGTGTGGGCTCTCGTCGAGAGCGGAACTCTCGACGCTAGCAGCCCTCGGAAGCCCGAGCGGGACAAACTGCAGTTTCCTGCTCGCCCTACCTCTACGAGCGATACTCGGGCATTTCGCTCAGCCGCTGGAAGAAGGTGTGCTTCGCGTCTCGGTACGCGTCCATCGACTTGCCTTCGAAGGCGCGCTTGAGAGCGTCGTACTCGGAGCGGAGGTTGGCGTGCGCCAGCAGCAACTCGCGGTTCTTCCACTGGAAGTCGTCCCCACAGCCGACGACGGTAATGTGGATTCCCAGAGGGGGGCGGGCATGGTCGTCTTTGAACGACGCGGAATGCGCGGATGAGAAGCCGCCTGGATTGGCTTCATAGCGTGCTGCAAGAACCTCTCTTCCCTGCTGGAAATCGGCGGGGCGAACACGAGCTTGAACGTCGAGATCCCCTTTGGTCAGACAGCCGGGTGTCGCAGTGCTTCCCACGTGCTCGAATTGCGCTGCCGGTAGCAGCGGCGAGAGCTCCGAGGTCAGGTTCTCGAAGGACTCCTGGGCCAGAACGAAGAGCTCGGGAGAGGATGAGAAGTGCACGGTCTCCACGCGAGATTACTCCGGATCCCCACTCAGCACCCACGCGGCCCAGTCCCGCACCGGGTGGCCCTCCGCGCGCAGGTCGCACTTCGCCTTCCACAGCGCGTCGGCCTTGCCCATCTCCTCCACCCAGAGATAGGTGTAGAAGCGCTCCATCAGCTTGCGCGTCGCGGCGTCGTCGACTTTCCACAGGCTCGTGATCGCCGTGCGCGCGCCGGCCGCGTGCAGCGCGGTCTGCAGCGACTGGATCCCCTGCCCCGCGCGGCGGATGCCGACGTTCGTCTCGCAGGCGGACAGGACGGCCAGCTCGCAAGCGGAGAGATCGATCCCGGCGAGGTCCTCGGCGGTCAGGATGCCGGACACGCGGCCGAGGGAATCGCGACCGTGGTTCGCACCGGCGAAGGCCAGGCCGCAGAGCGTAAGGGGGGCGAGGCCGGTAACGGTCTCGCGGGCTCCTGTAGGAGACCAGAGGCGGTCGGCGTCAGGCTCAGGGTCGAGCGTCGACTTGATCGTCTCCGGCGCGAACCAGCCGTGGGTCGCGACGTGAATGTAGCGCTTGCCGGGGGCGAAGTCGTGGAACGCGGCCTTCGTAGCCTTCTCCCTGGTCACGAGGATCGCTCCGCCCTCGAACTCTTCGTCGAAGAGCGCCCACACGCTCTCTACTTCGAAGCGTGCCTGGAGGAGCGGCGCGAAGGTGTCGAGTCGTGCGCTGCGATCTCCGCTCTTCATTCCGGCCACGACAGATGGAGGAGTCGAGGTTCTCGCTCCTGCGACCTCTGCGTCGAACTTCGCTCCGCCTATCGCGAGAAGCTCGGGGTCTCCTGCTGGGGGCGAGCGATTCGAGAGCAGCCGCGCAAACGAGACCTCGTTGACGATCTCGTAGCGGTCGCCCACGCGCTCGTCACCAATCGGCAGCGCATCGATCGGCACCAAATGCAGGAAGTCGTCGAGACAGATGTGGAGCGTCTTCGTCTCTTCACCGACTGCTTCGAACAAAGGATCGAGGAATCGCTCAACCAGTGCCCGTCCCGTTTCGCGCTCTCGGTCGACACCGTCCTCGAGACCGAGACCTCGCTCGATCGGTTTGCCCAGCGCGGACCGCCAGTCGCGTACCGATTCCTCGAGCCCCCCGGCCTCACAGAGCTCGAGTTCAAGAAGAGAACCGTCGGGAAACAGCACGTGTGCGATGAGCACGCCGCCCCACCGAGGAGCGAGGGTCTCCTGGCGCAAGAACCCGATGGCGACTGCACCGTCGTCGAGCGCTTGCGCCACTTCCGGGGCTCGAATTGCGCCGGAGAAGCCGCCCTCGGACGCGACCTCGCTGCGAACCTCCCCCTCGATTCGATCGCGGTCTAACGTCAGTCGTGCGATCTCGGCAGCGAAATCCTCTGGTGTCTGGGCGTCTGCCGGTCCCCCGCTGACGAGGTCGTTGAGCCGCGCGCGCACACCCATGAGCTCCATACGGCGCGAGTCGCCGTCCCTCGCTCCGCTGGAGACGTTGGAGATTGCCCGCAGCGATTCTGCGAGATCGAAACGGATTTGCGCTGGTGCCTCGTTCCCTTGCGGACGGGTCAAGAACCGGACTAGCGAATGGCGACGGACCTGGGACGCCGTAGCCGCTCGCGCCCCTCGTGAAGAGAGGAGGGACGCGGCTTCCACATGACGGAGCATGCCGCGTGCGAGATCGAGACCGTGCGCACTGGCACCTGCAAGGTCCCCCATGGCCCACATCGTGATGGCAAGACTCTCCCGGGCGTCGAGCAGGTTGGTGTGGTCCTCGGGCAGGATCCGCTCGTAGGTTGCGAGCACGGCTTCCCCAAGCTCGCGGGCACTTGGAAAGTCGCCCATCTTCTCCATCGTGCGAGCCAAGTTCCGACGGGCATACAGCTGCAGTAAATCGCCCTCGGGCAGCGTCCGCTCGTAGAGCGCGAGAGCCGCCTCTTCGAGCGCGCGGGCGCCTGCGAGGTCGCCCATGTCCGCCATCGTGACGGCGAGGTTTCCCTGAACCCTGAGAACGTCGGCGTGATTCGCTGAAAGTGTTCGCTCGCGATGGTCGAGGACTCTGCTCCATGCCTCGCGCGCGCAGGCGATGTTTCGCGAGTTGTATGCCAACTCCCCTACTCGCCAAAGGACCCGCGCCGTCTCGTCGTGCCCTTCGCCGAGCGGAAGCGGAGCGAGCAACTCCACGACGAGCTCGACCTGGGTGCGTGCCGTCGCCTGGTCGCCCGCCTCTTGCGCCACCGTCGCGCGTTCGAGCGCAGCCCGAGCCGCCGCGAGGACATGCTCGTGTTCTTCGGCCACGCCATGGGCCTCGGCTCCGGAAGCCGGAGTTTGGGACTCCTGCCAGGCGAGCAGCAGCGGGGCGATCGTGGCGAGCATGGCGGGCGTCCGAGGGCATTCTAGCCCCGGCCTGGGGACGGCCTCGGACCCCCCTCCTCGAGGCCCAGGAGGCCGGGCCCCTTCCCTATATATGGAGAGCCGTCCAGCCGGACCCCGAAGCCCCCCGTTGTCGTTGGCCTGCGAGGTCGTCCGTCCCCTCATGTCCACCCCATGGGCATAGGTGGACATGGCGCCTGATCGCCCGGGTCTCCTGTCCCCTGTAGTGTCAGCGCTCGCGAAGCCTTGTGATCCGCGTCACCTGGAGTTGGGCCGACTCTACGGACCCCACGAGCTCCGACTCCCGCTCCGACGGAACGAGCGCATCAGTGAGCCACGAGCTGGGGCCACCAATCGCTCTCGTGCTCGGCTCCGGTGACCGGGTCCTTCACCGTGATGCGGACGTTCACCGGGTAGCTGCCCCAGCCGAACTGGCCGATCGGCGGGAACGCCGCGGTGTCGAAGACGAGGGAATAGGAGCTCGCCATCGGAGCGGTCGGCTTCACCGAGCGCGAGTAGCGTTGCTCGTCGTCGATCAGCCCGTGCCCGACGACCAGCTCGATTCGCTCGACCGGCAAGCCGTGCGTGTCGCCCACGAAGACGGTCATGGACTGCTGGCCGGTCTCCTTCGACACCTCGGCGGCCGGGATGTCGTTGGGGGTGAACTGGACGTGGGAGATGGTCGGTGTGACCGAGGCGCTCTGCCCGGTCGTATCGACGGCGACGAAGTCGGCAGGGGCGACACCGTCGCCACCACGGATCTCCATGTAGGGCCACATCGGGCTGACGTGTTCTTCGTCGTCGGTGGCACGGACCCGGAAATGGGTCGCGGTGCCGGCAGCCATCGCCGGAACGACCAGATTCCCGCACCATCGGGTAGCGGTGACCTGGGTCAGGGAGAGGAGCGCTCCACCGGTCTCCCCGAAGACCTCGACTCGGTCGACGTCGCCGTCCGCGTCCTGCACGAGCGCGGTGACCTGGAGCGTGGTCGGGGTGTTGGCGGCGAGGAACGGAGCTCCGAAGGTCACGGAGCGAACGAAGGGGTTCGGGCCGTTGCCGGGAACGCCTCCTCCGCTGGGCTCGATCGTGAGCCAGAAGACCTGCGTGTGCTGGTTCCCTACCGAGTCCGTGACCTGCACCTTGATCGGGAAGGTCCCCTCTTCGAGGGGGGTCCCCAGGATGCACAGGGCGCCGTCGTAGGCTTCGGGCAGTCCCAGCGGCTTCGACAACGAGAGCCCGTCCGGCAGCGCCGACACGGGCGTCAGGCTCTGGATCGAGTAGCCGATGGTTCCGGGGTCGCCGCCCTCGGCGACGAGGACCGCACAGTGCGTCGCTCCCCCGGGTAGCCCATTGGTGAAGACCGGGTCTTGTTCGAAACCGTACGAGACGCCGACTTCACCTACGGGCAAGTGGCTCTGCACGAACCGCAGACCGTTCAGCGAGTCGTAGTCCATCGGATCGAAGCCCCTGGTCGAGCGCCGCCGGTAGTCGACGAACTCGAAGGGGCTCGGCTCGGGCCGGTTGGCGGGCGTGGCGTCCCAGGCGAGAACGACTTCGGAGTTCGGGAAGAGATTGGGATTCCCCTGATTGAGGAGCCGCGTCATCAGGAGCTCTTCGCGGGAATCGCCACGCATGTCGGCCGCGGTCGTGGCCTGGTTGAGGAGGAGGTCGGTTCCCGGACCGAGGACGCGTTCGATGAAGTAGACGTCCTCGGGGCAGTAGGTGCGCGGGGCGCTGCAATTGCCGCCCCAACTGAAGACCGCGTGTGCAGGCGGCGGGACCGGATTGCCGAACTTGTCCACCTGCGGGCAATCCGTGTGCGTGAGGCTCGCGAGCTCGATCTGGTCGCGTTCTCCGAGGAAGTCGATCAGGAAGGTCTCCCTGAACTCAGGGAAGCGATCGCTCTCGACGTCCGTGCCCCAATCGAGGATCCGCAGTTGGGGAGACGAGTCGAACATGTAGTACGCCTTCTTCAGGTCGTCCCCGTCGCACGGGTCCTGGATACCCTCGAGATTGAACTTCGTCTCGACCAGGAGCTCGAGCCCTTCGCTATCCGCCACGAGGTTGGCGGGCAAGACGGTCTGGGACCCGATGGTCTCCGACTCGGGCGGACCGGGCGGCTGGATGGCGGCGGCGAACGCGTCCCACAGGCTCAACATCGAATCGGGTTGAACCCATCCCGTCATGTTGTTCGACGCGTATTGGTAGGACTCCCCGTCGCTCGTCTGCGCCACGTTGAGCAGTCGGATCGGCCACTCCCGAGGCGTCAGCGTCGGGATCCCCGGTGCAGGCGGATCCGGCTCGAGGCTGTGCCCGAGAAGGGCGCGGTAGAGCCAGGGACCGGAGGGATCCGGGTGCGGGTCGCCCGACTTCTGAGCCGCCACGAGCACCTCCATCCCGGGCGCCGGGATCTCCCGCGTCGGATCCCCGTCGTCAGCGAGGTACGTGCTCATGAAGTCCACACCCTGCACGCTGTCGGGGTGGTTGTCGTCGACGACATTGAGGGTGGGGTCGTCCTCGACGTCGATCTTGTCGAAGACCATGCCCCACTTCACCTTGGGCAGCATCGTGACGGTGTCGAAGTCGACGATGTGAACGCCGAGGAGCTCTTCCATCCCGTCGAGGTCGATGTCCTTCGCACGCCAGTTGTGTCCCGGATTGCCTTCCCAGGCGGTCACTCCCCAGTTAGGAAACGCGTCCTCGTCCTCGGTCTGGTGCGTGAAGAGCTCCATGAGCAACGGAGATCCACCCACGTCGGAGTCGTATCGATAGACGCGAACCGCGCGCGTGGACGGGGCGAAGTTCGTCCACACCAGGATGTCCTGGGGCATGGCGCGCCCACGGACGTTGACGATGCGCATCTGGATCGTCTCGCCGTCCTTCCTCAGACCACAGGAGGCGGCGAAGTAGTCGCCCTGCCCCATGTCCTGCACCGGGGACGGGATGCCGTGGTTCTGGGCGATCATGTCGAACTCGCCGGGCAGGTTGTTCGGGTCGAACTCCCAGACCTGGAGATGCACGTCCCCACGCCCCCCCGGATCATCGGCGTGCTCCAAGTAGATGAGCTCGTTGACGCCGTCCAGATCGATGTCGTAGACGACTGACTGGTCGAACCCGCCCCTCGAGATCGAGAGGAAGCGGGCGTCCTGACCGGTAGTCGCGCACGTGGGCGCAGCCGTGGGCCAGTTCCCGTAGTCATGGATGTCCCAGTGCCCGTCGACGGCGAGGCCCGTCGGCGTGGAAGGGTCCTCCTTCAGGAAGTAGACGCGACAGAACGCGACCCCGTTGTTGAACACCAGGTCGGGCACGTCGTCGCCGTTCAGGTCGCCCGCCGTGAGGCCGTACTGGTTCAGAGCCGCTTCGGTCGGGCTGCCGCCCGGATTCCCGAAGGTGTTCGACTTGTAGTTGGGGAGCGGCGGGTCGAGGTCGATCGGGCGATCTACGGATTGCGCCGTGCCGAGTGAGCCGAGCCCGGTCGCGGCGAGAAGAGTGAGTGAGCGGCGGACGAGCTCAGACGTGCCCCCGAAGGAGTGCGTGGATTTCATCGGTCGTGCCCTTTCCGTGGTGCGATGTCCGGGGATGGGACCTGCGGCGTTCTGACGCGAAACTCCCGTGCCGGTTGCGTGTCAGCGAATGGCCCTGAGGCTGCCCAGCGGCTCCATTCGTTTCGCAGATCCGGTCGAAAGGACCGCGAGTGCCGGAATGCACGCGGCGGCGGAGGAGCTGGAGGAACAGCTCTCTCCGCCGCCGGCTACAACAAGGGGTTCAGGTTCGCGGGGCGTCAAACGTCGCGATCAGCAGCACTCCCCTCCCGGAGAACCGTCCCCTCCAGGGTCCCCCTCCGTCCGGGGCCCCGTGGTTCCGTCCGCGCCGGGATCACCTTGATCGATTCCGTCGCCTCCCGCTCCGCCTCGTCCTCCGGCGGAGAAGATCGTGCGTCCGCCGTCACCTGCAGTGCCAGCGGCGGCCCCACCGGGGCACCCGGCTCCACCGCTCCCCGCGTTGCCTCCCATGCCCCCGAAGGCGGCGCCGGAATCGGCACCGTCGCCGCCGTCCCCGCCTTGGCTGAGTCCAATGCCTCCATCGCCGCCCCGACCACCGGCACCGCCCTTGGCTCCACCACCTCGACCGCCGTCGCCGCCTTCGCCACCCTCGCCGGTGTTGGGCGGGGTGCAGCAGTCGCCGCCGTCGCCGCCGTCGCCTCCATCGCCACCGAAAGCGAGCCCGCCAAGGCCCCCGCCTCCTCCAGCTCCTCCGTCATCGAACAAGCACTCGAGGCAGGGGACCGCGTTTCCACCATCGCCCCCGTCCCCGCCCGGACCGCCGAAGGCGTTGGCACCCGCGGCTCCGTGCGCTCCGTTGGCGCACGGCTTCCCCTTGGGCATGGCGGGCTGGGGGTCCGGTATCGCATCCGTTCCGGCCTCACCGTTGTCTCCATCTTCCCCATCGTCGAGGAACAGCGAGGCGAGGAGCGCAGGCGCCGCCTTCTCCGGCTGCTCGGCGCTCGCGAGGAGTCCGTCCATCTCACGTCCCCGGTCGAAGTCGAACGCCAGCCCCCAGCGCATCGCGGCGAACTCGGCGAACGTCCCCGCGCAAGCGATCGCGTCCCCTCCCTTTCCGCCGCGTCCTCCGTCACCGCGGTGTCCATCGTGGTCTCCGTCGCGCGACGAGCCGCCGGGACCGCCCTTGCCCGCGTAGAACCCACTCACCCCCGTGGCATCGTTCGTGACGACGGACCCGAAACCGACGGTCTCGCCGCCCGGGCCGCCCGTCGCGCCGTAGCCGCCGCGGCCTCCCTCGCCGCCGCGCACGAAACCGTCGACGAACACAACTGGAGCGCCCAGCGTCACCGTGCCACCGGCACCGCCCGCGATGCCCTTGAACTCCAGTGTCCGGGGGCGATCGCGACCATCACCGGCAGCGACGGTCCCGTCGACCTCGATCCTCTCGAAGGCGGAGATCTCGATGCTGAAGCCCTCGCCGTCGTCTCCCCAGCCCTCCATGGCCAGGAGCTCGCCCGCGATGAGCACGGCATGGTCCGCGACGATCTCCGTGTCACCTTCGTACCGAGCCGTGACACCGGCCGGCACCGAGAGGTAGTCCACTTCGATCCGGCCCGAGAGGACGTCCCCGTCGCTCAGGACCCAGTTCTCGGAGTGGCCGCTCTGGCGCTCGGTGAGAAAGGGAATGACCGCGGCCGCGGTGAGAATCGCGCTCTTCAGGAACATCATCTCGGAGTTCTCCTGGGTGTCGATCGGCAAGGAGCAGCACATGCCGCTCTCGGGGAACTTGCTGCGACCGCGGAGGCATTCCGCGTTTCACGATTCTCGAGAGAGACTCCGCAACGAGAGATGTCGGCCGTCATGGGGCCATTGTCGGCGGCCGCTAACCGCTGCTCAGCGAGTCACTTCCGGTTCGGCCGAGTCCTCGGCCCCTGCGGGTGCGGTGAGATTTTCGGCGGATTCCCGAAACGCGCGCACCGCCTCCAGCGCCTCGAATCCGCCGCGCCCTTCCGGATTCCGAACGGGCGTCGTGCGGAATCGCCGATGTTCCAGACAATGGAGATGCCAGAAAGGCACCAACAAGACTCCAGATGAACAGCCCCCCCATGCGCCTGATCTCACTCCTCCCGTTGCTGCTCCTCACACCCACGGCCCGTGCACAGGCCAGCGACATATTCCCCGACCTCGACTACGCTCACAACCTCGTGCTGTGGCCGCCGGGTGCGGCTGCCACGGGCGCGATGACGCGCGTCGCTTCCGGACCGATCCTCGGCAATGGCACCGACGTCGTCGTCCTGGCCGGGAACCGTCCGGTGGTCGTTCACTCGTTGAGCTTCTCGGGCGGTGTGATCGAGCTGCGCGGTCCGCTCAACGACCTGGACGTCCTCCAGCCCTCGGGCGCGCAGACGATGGCTGCCGTCGTCGGCGTCGGGCCGGGCGGTCTGTCGACGCAACGCGCGAACCTCGCAACAGGCACCTTCATGACGACGGTCATGGGCGGCAGCCTCTGGCGTCACGCGACGATCGTGAGGACCGGCGACTTCAGCGGCGACGGGGTGCAGGACGTGGCCGGGCTGCTGTTCGGCGGCGGTACCGTGCAGCTCCTGATGAGCGGTCCGGGGGGGCCCTTCACCGTGGCCGACGGCTTCGCCGTGACCGGGACCGTGGTCGACCTCGCGCGCATCGACTGGGACAGTGACGGCAGGGACGAGATCGTCGTGATGACGACGACCGGCGTCGACGTGTTCGACGTCGTCACGGGGCTCTCCGTGCGCTCCGAGGCGCTGACCGATCCCGCGGCGATGACGATCGTCGAGCACGGCGACTCGATAGAGCGCGTGGCCGTGATCACGACCGCGAACCCGACGCAGGACCTGTACGTCGTGTCGCCGACGGCGCCGTTCCTCGAGGGGCCGGACAACTCGTACCTGGACATCGTGTCGCTGGCCGCGGGAGACTGCGACGATGACGGTGCCGACGAGCTCCTCTACCAGACCCTGGACTCGCACGGCGGGGGTCTCATCTTCAACGAGGGCCCCGAGCCCCTGTATGCCCCGCACTACGACACCACGGCGACCGCGCCCATGGCGGTCCTGAACGACAGCCCGACCGTGACCATCGGCGATCCGGCCCCGGACAACACGGCGGGCGCCGTGATGGGAGACTTCAACGAGGACGGATTCACCGACGCGATGCTGCCCATCCAGACGGTCCCCGACGGCGCGTCGGAGCCGGCAGGCTTCGCGGTGCGCTGGGGCGGTATCTTGCTGGACGGAAGCACGGGGCTGCACGGGATCACCAGCCTGGGGTCGGGCCCGCCTCCCTTCCACTCGGTCGTCATGGAGTGCGCACCGGGAGCCCCTCCGATACTGGAGTTGACCCTCCGCCGCCTCCCGGGGAACCTGAGCGCGGCGACGCACGTTCGGGTCTTGGTCTGGCGGCAACTCGATCCGACGGACTACCTGGAGCCCGACGCTCTCCGCCACTACGAGTTCGCGCTCGACCCGGCGGCATGGGATCTCGAGCCACTGGAGCAGATGCGCATCGAAGTCGGCGACCCCGGCCAGTGCTGCGACTACGGTGGCGCCTCGAACATCTCCTTGCAGCTCATCGCCAACGGCGCGCCCGTGGGGCGGGCGGTGTTCGCCAACTTCGGCAACGGGACGCTCGTCGACGCGAGCATCGAGCCGCTGCGCACGCAAGACGACCTCATGGACGTCGGCGCGGACGTCGGCGATCCGCCCATCTGCACATTTCCCCCTCCTTCGTCATCGTTGTCCCTCCCGCCAGGAGGGACGGCGGAGCTGCGCGCTGCGCTCGGGGGCACTCCCCACACAGCCACCGGAAGCCCGCTGCTGTCGCCCGGGGTCACGGCGGTGTTGACTCTCCCCGGCCTGCTGTTCCCCAAGTACGCGAGCAACACGACGATCTCCGGCGGCTTCGGGCAGCTCGTCCGCCTGCCCTCGTTCCCCCCCCACCAGATCCCGAACCCCGGCGAACTAATCTCGGTCCCCTGGCTCGCCTGGGATCAGTGATCGAGGCCGGACGCGGCTAGCGCGCCGACCCGCGCCGACGCCCTAGCCACCACGCCGCGATCGCGAGGACCGCTCCTCCGATCGCGGCGGCGATCCATATCGGGCTGGGCGCGTCCGGCGTGTCGGGCGCGCCCTGGGACGCGAGCGCGATCGGGCGAGGCGGTAGGACCGGGCGCGCTCCCAGGCCCACGACCTGGATCAGCGCGTGGTAGAAGGGGTCCTCGGTCGCGGGATCCGCCGCCGTCGCGACGCGGGCACGCCGGAGAGCCTCGGCGGAAGCGACGCCCTCCGCCAGCGCGCGGTGCAAGGGCTCCGCCAGACTCAGCACGGCGGAGAGCTCCATGTCCGTACGACCGAGGATCACGGACTGCGCCCCGGCCGCGAGGAAGGCCCCGCCGAGATCCGTCCGCCGATCGTCGCCGCGACGGACAGCGCCCTCCCCGGCACCGCAGGCGAGCAGCACGACCAGCGGGGCCGTCGGTACCGGCTCGACGTCGCCGGCGCGCAGGAATCCGTCGCGCGCGCTCGTCTCGGCCAGGAGGAGTGTCGCGGCGCGCTCGCGCTCCGGCTCGCGCACGCCGTGCGCCAGGATCTCCAGAATGGCCGGCTCCTGCGCGCTGAGCTCGGTGAACGCCTCGAACGTCGCCTCCGGTCCGCTCCGAGGAGGAAGCACGCGGTCGAACGGCGCGACGAGGCGCTCGATCTGGGGCGCGGTCAGCGGGAGCGTGCGCAGCGAAGGCCACGCCTCGCGCGCACGCTCGCCGTGCTCGGGCGCCGCCAGGAGCGCGAACTCCACGTTCTCCTCGACCCCGCGGGCCTCGAACCGTTCCGATCGCGCGCGGTGAATGCGCTCGAGGTGCCGACCGAGCGGGAGTGACGGGAGGTGCGAGACGGCCAGCTCGTGTCCGAACAGCCCTCCGCCGGCGAGCGGCAGGGCCTCGAAAGGGATGTTGCCGAGGAGCTCGTTGCCGACGAGGTAGACGTGCTCCCAGGAACGCAGCGTCTCCTGGACGGACGGCGGCAGCAGCTCTTCGGCGAGCTCGCCCGCGAGGCGCTCGATCTCGGCTCGTCGATGCCGGCGCGCGTCATCGGCGCCGAACGAACCCGGCGGGAAGGCGAGGTAGGAGAGGAGCGCGCGGTTCGCGGGCTGCAGTGCGTCCTCGTCCCTGATCTCGTCGATCGTGATGCGCTCGGCGTCGATACAGAAGACGTGCGAGCGGTTGGTTCCCGCGTAGTAGAGGAGAATTCCGCTTCCGTCCGTCAGAAGGCTCGCACGCAGGTCGTCGAGGTCGGTCGTGCCGACGCCGAGCTCGCGCGTCAGCGTGCCGAGCGCCTGGGCCTCGAGCGTGTAGCCGAGCGCGCGCTCGTAGCCCGCCTGCGTGTCGTCGATCGCGACACTCAACGCGATCAGCTCGCTCAGCGCGTCCCGGTGCGAACCCGCTCCCAGGAACCCCACGCCGCCCTTGCGTGGCGGAAGAGCCGCCCATCCGGCGAGGAACTCCCTGAACGAGGTCTCGAGGATCGCTCGTACTCGCTCGAGCTCGGCCTTCGAAGCGCTCCTCGCCAGCGCCAGTTCGCAGAGCACCGTGTCCGCATGGATCGCCAGGCCCGTCATCGGGTGACGGATGGCCTCGGGGAGCTCTTGGAGACGCTCCCGCGCACGCCCGACGATCCGTGCCGCCTCCTCGAGCTCGCGAATCCGCATCAGCGTGTCGGCGAGGACGATCTCGCAGCGAGTGCGCTCGATCTCCGACAGGGCCTCGATCGCGAGTGCGTCCTCGAGGACCCCGACCGCCTCGCTGGTGCTCGCGCCCGCCGCCCGTTCCAGCTCCGAGAGCGCGCTGCCCTTGCGGACCAGGAAGTCACCGAGCCAGGTCGGGTTCTCCGCGACTGCGGGGATCCGCAGGGCCTCGTCGACAGTCTCCAGGACCAACCCGTAGGACTCGTTCGTCGTGTACAGGTTCGCGAGGTGGGCGAGCGAGATGGCGATTTCCCGGGCCCCGAACCGCGATGCCAGCTCCCGCTCTTCCTCGAGCCAGCGGGCGGCCTGGTCCACGTGACCGATCTCCAGGTGCGCCTGCCCGCGATACCCGCACACGACGAGCCGGCTGAGGACGTGGTTCTCGTTCTCGCTCCAGTCGTCGGGGAGAGCCTCCTCCGCTTGCTCGTACAGCGAGAGCGCGCGATCGTAGTACCCCCTCCCGCGCTCCAGCTCACCGAGCTCGGCCAGGATTCGCGGGAGGATGAACGCTCCGCGCGGTTCGCGCTCGAGCTCGTCCTCGAGGATTCCCACCGCCCGCTCCAGGTCTCCGGTCTCGCGAACTGCGAGCGCCTCGATCAGCGCGTCGAGACCTCGCTGATTGACGGCGTTGCTCTCCGACTGCGCACCGGCACAGACAGTGAGCAGGCACAGCGTCAGTAGGACGCGTCCACCCGTGCCGGCCCACCGCGCGCGACGACGCTCCCGGTCGGACCGAAGCCCGTCACCTCCCACGCGAAGCCTGCGGAGAGGCGCTCTCCCAGATCGGGTTCGGGCTTCCATTCGGCTCGCATGATACGTGAGGACGTCTTGAACGATGTTCCGTCGTCGAAGCGGAGCGTGAGCTGGAACCACCCACCGGGCGGCAGGTCGTAGTCCCAGCGGAACGCGGCGACGCGCTCCACCTCGCCGACCGGCTCGAGCAGCTCGACGCCCGGCGGGCCGAGCAACGTCTCGCCGCCTTCGTCCGTCCCCCGCGACCATTGCAGGACGAGGAGGGCGACGACCGCTGCCGCGACCAGCACGGTGCGAACCCAGACCGATCGCCTCCGCCCGCCCGGCTCGACGACGAGCGATTCCAGGACGAGCGTCGGGATGCGGTCCTCGCCCGGAGCCGCGGAGTCGTCCTCGGCGGCGAGCGCGAGCACCTCGCGCTCCTCACCGCCTTCGGCCTCGAGCACGGCCAGGAGCTCGCTCTGCTCCGCGAGGCGCGCCCGGAACTCCTCTGACTCGCGGCACAGCTCGACCACGGCCGGATCCTCTCGGTCCAGCTCACCGGTGGCGATGCGCTCCAGGATCTCCAGGTGTCGGGCGTCCATGTCAGCCGTCCTCTCCGTCCCGGTCGTGCACGTAGTTCTGCAGCTTGACCAAGGCGCGGTGATAGCGCGTCTTCGCCGTGTTCGCGGGACAGTCGAGCCGCGCTCCGATCTTGTCCCAGGTCAGTCCTTCGAGGTGCCTCAGCTCGACGAGCTCGACCTCGTGCGGGCGAAGCCGAGCGAGCGCCCGGTGGACGACCGTGATCGCGAAACGCTCGTCACCCTTCGGCGATCCGCCCCCGGCCGCGTCCAGCATGTCGCCGACCGGTGCGGGCCGGCGCCCGCGTTCCCGCAGGTACACGAGGAGCTCCAGGCGGGCGATCCGGTACACCCAGCTCTCGATCGAGCCGCGCCCCTCGTACCCGCCCATCTTGCGCAGGACCACGAGCACCACGTCCTGCGCGAGGTCTGCCAGCTCCTCGTCGTTGGCCGGGCTCCCCATGCGCCGGTTCTGTATGGAAAGGAACTTCGCGGCGCACTTGATGCGCTGTGCGAAGTCCTTCACGGCGCTGGAATCGCCGCACTTGGCCGCCTTCACGAGCTTGAGGTCCCCGAGGTGTTGCGAGTCGCCGGCCAAGATCACCCCAGTATAGGGGCCCCTCCCGACGTCTCCCCCTGCAGCGATGCTCGAAGCTCGCGCGTTTCAGACTCCTTCGATTAGTGACGGGGGAGGAACGCTGAAGCGCCGAGCTCCTCGCGCTCGCTTCTGGCGTGATCCGGGCAGCTTCGTCCATCGACTGGGTGTGTGCTCGTCTTCTTCCTGGCGTGAGCGGCGACGTGCGCGGCGCCTACGTGGGCCTCCTTCGCGGACGGCGCGGACCAGGTCGCCGCCGGCCGACTCCTCGAGCACGTACGCCACGGCATGGGTGTCCGGATTCCCCCGGATTTCCCGTCCCGTATCGGGCCGACAGGACAAGATCTTCGGTAACGCTCGCTTCGAAAACCTCGAGGAAGAAACCATGCTGCGACTCGGTGCCCGCGCCGCCTTCGCTCTCGCCCTCTCCCTTGCCGGTTCCGCGACGCTCGCCGCGCAGGGCGCCGTGCTGCGCGTCGACGCCGGTGGAGGCGGCGGCTTCACCACGATCCAGGCGGCGGTGGACGCGGCCGTGGACGGAGAGCTGGTCCTGGTCGCGACCGGGACCTACGCGGGCTTCACGATCGACGGGAAGAGCCTCGTCGTCGCCGCCGACGCCGGCGCATCGGTGCTGATCCAGGGCGGGGCGACGCTGACGAACGTCTCGGCCATCCAGACGGCTTCGCTCGTCGGTCTCGAGATGGAGGCCAGCGACATCTGCCCTGCGGAGTCGGCCCTCGTGAGCGTGGTGAGCTGCGCCGGCCCCGTGTTCCTGCAGGACCTGAACCTCCGCTGCGAGGGCCCGTTGTTCGACGTGCTGTTCGGAGCCGACATCGACGCGGTCCTCGTCGAGGCATCGAGCTCGGTGTGCATCGTCGACTCGATCCTGAACGGCAATGCGTCCGACTCGGCGTTCCTGAACTGCAACACCGTGCGGCGTGCCCTGGTGACGATCGACTCGCGGGTGTTCGTGTACGGATCGAACCTGATCGGCGGCGATGGCGACTTCGCGTACTTCACCCTGTTCGGGAGCTTCCCCGCGAGGCCGGGACACGAGGGGCTCTCGCAGACCGGCGGGTCGGTCTTCGCGGTCGACTCGACCATCGTGGGAGGCGACGGCGGCGACGGCGTGGACGACACGCTCGGAGCGGGCTGCTTCCCGGGATCCGACGGCGCCGCCGGCCTGCGACTCCAGGCCGGGCACGGGCAGCCCGTGGCGAGGCTCATCAACACCACGGTCGCGGCCGGGCTGCGGGGCCTCGACGACGGCTGCGGCACGGGGATCGACGGGGTCGACACCGAGATCCTCGCGGGCTCCGTCAACCAGATCCCAGGCACGGGGCGCCCGCTCACCAGCACCAACGTCGCGCCGGACCAGACGACGGCGAGTGTGGAGATTCGCGGCGAGCCGTCCGAGTTCGCGTGGATCGGCCTGTCGAACGCCCCGAGCTCGCCGCTCGTGATCGCGCCGACGCTCACCGGCATCGTGTCGCCGCAAGTCCCCTTGCTCGACTTGTTCTTCACGGGGCAGCTCGACGGCAACGGCGAGCTCGACCTCCAGTTCTTCATCAACGACTTCGGCTTCCCCCACCTGCCCGTCTACCACCAGGCGTACCTGTGGGACGGCGTCGACTTCCGGGCGTCGTACCCACAGCTGATGCTGATCCTCGACGACGTGTAGCGGGTACGGGTCCACCAAGTCCTGGAGCGGTCGGGCCCTTGGTGTCACGGTCACAGATCACGAGGCGCTTGCCGCGCAGGGAGCGGAGGCTCCGTCGTCGTCTAGTACTCCTGGCGGAGTCGTTACTCGACCTCTGCGACGGGGCAACTCAGGCTGTTGCTATACATCCCCGAACGATCGAAGCAGCACGCGCGCCGCTTCCCTTTGGCCAGCATGTCGCAGGCGGTGGCTATCCGCCTGACGCGGGTCTCGGTCTTCTTGCCGGACGTGATCCAGTGGATCCAGTCCCTGCGCGCGATATTCGTGATGTCCGACCACGTCGCACGCGATTTCGGGGATGCAGCGAGCGCCTTGCGCAGGTCTGCGGGCACCTTGGGGTCAGGCTCCTCCTTCGCCGGCGCCATCTCCAGCGTGACGACTTCGCCCGCGTTCGCCCCGGCGGCCTCGCGCAGTTTGCGGTCCACTTTCAGCCAGTGGCTCCCCCGGCCATCAGGCTCGAGCGTGGCTTGAAAGGCGACGCCGTTGATGGTGCCCTCGACCGACACCATGCTCCGCGCGGGGAGCTTCGCGCTGGCGGCCTTGGGCAGGACCAGAAAAGTCCAGGAGACCGCCTTGCCCGTCACCACCGGTCGGAAGAGCGTGCTCTTGCACTTGACCCTGGAAGTGCTTCTGCCCATTTCTGGCACAGATTTTATCCTAGCCTGACCGGCTGCTCCTCGCGTCATTTGCAGTTCGGCCGAGGATTCGAACCCTACGCCAGGCGTCGTGCGGACCGCGGCTCCGCCGCAACCCGCACGACCACCCGTCCTGTCTGGGTCGAGCTCGCGGCCCCCTTGACGCGCCGCAAATCACGCCCGCGTTGCGTCCGTTCAGGGAATGCGGAGCTTCCAGCGGATCCACCAGTCGGGGATCTGGACCGTAACGTCGCACGTCTCGTGCAGGTTCTTGAAGCCGGCGACGTAATAGGCCTTCATCCGGTCGAAGTAGATCTGGATCTTGTTGCAGGTCGGGCCGGCCCCCCCGACGCGAGCACCGCTGGTCGGTCCGCCGATCTCCCAGGTCGTGATGGCGATGTCGTCCGGGGAGTGGCGCGGCATGCTGTTCTTCCACTGCGCTTGCTGCGGGTTGTAGAACTGCATCTGCTCCTGCGCCACGACGGGGAACAGCTGGCCCGTGTCGTGCCAGTAGTGCACGTAGGCCCTGCCGACCCACATGACAGCGCCCCTGCAGATCTCCGTGTCCACACAGCTGCTGCCGCCCGGGCAGGAGCCGCCGGATTCGTTGGTGCAGACCGCGTTGAGGAACGCCTCGGTCCACCAGTCGAGGTAGACGGTGCCCTGGTTGACGAAGCGGGCGATCTCGGCCGGGTCCGTGGTCTCCCAGACGAGGTAGTCGTCCGTCCAGTCCGTGATGTTGTCCTCGTCCGGATCGTTGCCGTAGTACTCGCAGTCCGAGGCCGCGTCGCAAGCCGCCTGAGCCGCCGGGGACCCGCAGTCGATGGGAGCCCCCCCGTCCTGCGTCTCCTCCAGGAGACCGAAGTGCGCGTCCGCGAAGTCCATGCGGACGTTCAGAAGCTCGATCGGGCCCGCCTGTGCCGGAGAGGCGGCGAGGGCGTTCGCCGGCTCCGAGTCAGCCGTCGCGGATGCGTCCGAGGAGCGATCCCATAAGAGCGGAACGGACAGGAGTCCGAGCGCAGTCAGTAGCACTTTCATCTGGTTCCTTTCGCCGTGGTCGTGAAGGCACCGTGTGGCACGAGCGTGTCGCGAGACACCCCCCGGACGGAGGTCTTCTCGTGTGCGGGTGCGACTCGCCCCAAGACGTCGGCCGACTCCGAACCGGTTTCCGGAATGCCGGGGTTCGACCGGAGTCGCTCCCGACGGGAACGAGTCCGGTGGATTCGAAGCCAGTCTTGCGTCCATTCGAGAACCGGCGCAGCGCCACCAACCGCCTCGGGTCGGTGGTTGCCGCTAGTGCGGTTCTCGAACCTTGCAAATCCAGCCTCCGGTCGCCGGCATCGACCTCTCCGCCTGCAAATCGAACGTCGGCTCCTGTGACATCCTCCGGATGAGCAGGATCAGCTTCATGTCCGCGTTGCGTTTTCGGGAGCCACAGAGCTCCTGCCAACGCGTTCTCGTTGCCAGCAACAGTCCGCCGCCGTCTACGCAGTATTGCCCAGATGCGTCTACCCAAGGACAGCGCATCCTCCGTCGATCCTCAACACCATGGGTCACCCGCGCCGGAAGACCCCTGTCACGGCACGTCGCCTCCTCTCTCCCACACCCGTTTTCTCCCTCCCTAGCTCAACTCCCCGGGGGCTTCCATGTCTCGGAGTCTGGTAATCGGTATGGCCGGGTCCGGCGGCGACGGCATCGTCAGCGCCGGCGAAAGCCTGATCGGCGCGTGCGCAAGCGAGGGCTACTACGCGATCATGACCAAGAGCTTCGGCTCGCAGATTCGCGGCGGTGAGTCGTCGTGTCGCGTGCGGCTCGCGGTCGACCCGGTCCTCAATTCCGGTGGCGCCCTCGACGTCGCTGTAGTGCTGAGCTGGGACGACTTCCTCAAGTTCGGCGCCGAGCTCCCGGTCTCGGGCCGCGCGATGGTCGTCTACGACACGCGCACCGGTGTCGCCGCCGACGACCTGCCGCTGGTTGGAGTCACGCCGGCCGAGGTGTTCCCCGTCCCCATCAGCGACCTGGCTCGCGAAGCGGCGGGCACCGACCGCGCCAAGAACACTGTCATCCTCGGCCTGCTGGCCGGGTGGTTGGGCATCGGCCAAGAAGCCACCCTTCGCGGGGTCCGCAAGAAGTTCGCCAAGAAGGGCGCGGAGTTGATCGAGGCCAACGAGCGGGCGTTCCACGCGGGAGTCGCGTACGCCGAGGCCCACCCGACCGCCGAGTCGCGGAAGATGGATCCGGCGACGGGATCAGGAGCCAAGCTGCTGACCGACGGCAACGACATGTGCGCCGCGGCGGCGATCTTCGCCGGCTGCAAGTTCTACGGCGGCTACCCGATCACCCCGTCCACCGAGGTGATGCAGTTTCTGTCGCGCGAGATCTGGAAGTACGGCGGTGTGCTGCTCCAGGCCGAGGACGAGATCGCCGGCATCGGCGCCGCCCTTGGTGCCTCGTTCGGCGGCAAGAAGGCCATGACAGCAACCTCGGGGCCAGGACTGTCGCTGAAGAGCGAGGTCCTCGGGCTCGCGACGATCGCCGAGCTACCGCTCGTGGTGGTCGACGTGCAGCGCGGAGGCCCCTCGACCGGGATGCCGACCAAGTCCGAGCAAGCCGACCTCTTCCAGGCGGTTTTCTCCGCGCACGGTGATGTCGTGCGTCCGGTGCTCGCGCCGACCACGGTCGGCGACACCTTCACCACCACGGTCGAGGCCTTCAACATCGCCGAGCAGTACCAGACACCGGTGATCCTGCTCTCGGATCAGGAGATCGCCCAGCGCAAGGAAGTGCTCGATCCGATCGACACCTCCGAGATCCAGTTGATCGATCGCACGCTGCCCACGGACGCGGAGCTCGAGAACTACCAGCGTTTCCAGCTCACCCCGAGCGGTGTGAGCCCGATCTCGCACCCGGGCATGGAGGGCGGCAACTACCTGGGTGCCGGCATCGAGCACGACGAGCACGGCGCTCCAACCGCCAGCGGTCGAGTCCACGCCGTGATGAACGAGAAGCGGATCAAGAAGCTCGGCCCGCTGCACAAGCGCGACGACCTGTTCCGCATCGAGGGGAACGAGAACGCGCCACTCGCGCTCGTGAGCTGGGGATCGTCGGCGGGTGTCTGTCGTGAAGCGGTCCAGCTCGCCGCGGATAGGGGCCTCGACGTCAAGCTGCTGGTGCCCTACCTCCTCTATCCCGTCAACGAGGACATCTACCGACGCTTCTTCGCGTCTGTGGTCGGAGGACTCGTGGTGGAGCAGTCCCACCTCGGTCAGCTCTACCGCATCCTGCGCATGTACATCGACGTCCCCGGCGGTGTCGTCTCCTTCTGCCGGTCCGGAGCCAACCCCTTCCGGCCGAAAGAGATCGTCGCCGAGCTGCGCGACCTCGCGCTCGGTCTCCAGCGAACCCTCGGCGAGTCCCGCCAGCCCCAGGAGTGACGTCATGACGACCGCTACCGCCACTCTCGCGCCCAAGGCGTTCAAGAGCGAGCTCAAGCCCATCTGGTGTCCCGGCTGCGGCGACTTCGGCGTCGTCCAGGCCCTCTACCGCGCGCTCTCGGCCATCGGCCGACCGGCGCACGAGATCGCCTTCATCTCCGGCATCGGCTGCTCGTCACGCATTCCCGGCTACACCACGGCCTACGGCTTCAACAGCGTGCACGGTCGCGCCCTGCCCATCGCGCAGGGTCTGAAGATGGCCAGGCCGGAGCTCCTGGTACTCGCCGCAGGCGGCGACGGCGACGGATTCTCCATCGGCGGCGGCCACCTGCCGCACGCGGTCCGGCGCAACCAGAACATCACGTACATCGTGATGGACAACCAGATCTACGGGCTCACCAAGGGCCAACTCTCACCGACCAGCCCCAAGGGACTGAAGACGGTGACGTCCGTGGACGGCAGCCTGGAGAACCCGGTGAATCCGTTGATGTACGTGCTCACGTACGGCGCGCCCTTCGTCGCCCAGGGGACGCCGGCCGATCTGCCGGGACTGGTCGAGATCATCGAGGCGGCTATCCGCTACCCAGGCTTCGCCTTCGTCAACGTGCAGTCCCCGTGCGTGACCTTTGGCGAGCCGGAGCAGCAGATCAAGACGCAGAAGGCGACGATGGAGTCGCTGGAGGGCATGGGGCACGACCCGGGCAACCTGATCGAGGCGCTCGATCTCTCCCGAGCCTACGGCACCACGCTCCACACGGGGCTCTTCTATCGCAGCCCCGAGCCACCGCCGACTTTCGACTCGCTGGTGCACGAGCGCCAGCAGCGCATGATGGCGGACGCCTTGCCGCGCGAACGGATCCTCGAACAATTCATCCAACGCTGAGGGCGACCTCCATGTCACCGACCAAAGGCTTCGACTTCGCCGGCCTCGGCCTCAAGGACGCACTCGACCTGGCGGTACTGATCGAAGAGGAAGCGCGGGACCGCTACCTGGAGTTCGCGGACCAGATGGAGCTGCACCACACGCCCGAGGCGGAGGGCTTCTTCGGCTACATGGCCCGCAACGAGGAGAAGCACCGCGTGGCGCTCGCTTCGCGCCGGACCGAGCTGTTCGGCGACGCTCCGGGGACCGCGAACCGCACCATGCTGTTCGACGTCGAGGCCCCCGACTACGACGAGGTCCGCGCCTTCATGACGCCGCGCCAGGCGCTCGAATCCGCCCTGCGCGCCGAGGAGAAGGCCCACGCGTTCTTCGCCGCCGCGCTGCTCGAGGTGCGGGACGCGTCGGTCCGCGTTCTCTTCGAGGAGCTGTGCGCGGAGGAGCTCGAGCACCAGGCGCTGGTACAGGGTCAGATCGAGCAGCTCCCTCCCGACTCCGGCCTCGACCCCGCCGACTTCGCCGACGACCCCGTCGGACAGTAGCTCGACTGACATGCCCCCCGAACCGCGACGCCCGCTAAGCCGCCTCGCCCAGGAAGCCGAGTTTGCGCACCCTACGCGCTCGGCGGTCGGAGGTTCTTCCATGCTGGATCGGAGCTCCCCCCCGCACACGGACCCTCAACGCAGAGCGAAGAACTCCGCCAGGCTCTCGCGCATCGTGCGCGTGCGCTCGGGATCCGCCCCGGCGAGGTCCGTGCGCTCCCTCGGATCTTGATCGATCCGGTAGAGCTCGACCTTCCCCGCCGGGTCGAGTCCGCTCTCCAATCGATCTCCGGTGTGGACGAGCTTCCACTCCGGTGTGTTGACCGCCGCCTGCAATTGGCGCTGGGTCTGGACCATCGTGAAGAGCTCGCGGTCGAGCACGTGCTCGCTCCCCGCGAGCACTCGACCGACATCAATCCCGTCGAGCGCATTCGAGAGCCTCGCACCGACAGCTGAGAGCAAGGTCGGGACGACGTCGATGTAGGAGACGAGCGCGTCCACGCGCCGTCCACCGCTCCACCCCCCCGCAGGCCAGCGCACCGCGCTGGGAACCCGAATCCCTCCCTCGTACGCGGTCGCCTTGACGCCGCGCAGCGGCCAGTTCGAGGCCGGGCCTACACTCCCTCCGTTGTCGCTCGTGAACCACACGATGGTGTTCTCGGAGAGACCATTCTCCTCCAGCGCGGCGAGTACCTCGCCCACCGCCTCGTCCATGCAGGTCACCATTCGGGCAAAGGTGGCCTGGGACGGCGAGAGGTCCGGGTAGTGCGAGTCGTACCGGCTCGGAGCCTGATGCGGAGCGTGGACCGCCTGAAAGGGCAGGTAGAGCAGGAAGGGCAACTCCTGTTCGCGCGCGCACGCCTCGATGAATGCTCGTGCTTCCTCTCCGAGAAGATCGGCGGCGTAACCTCTCACGGCGACGCCCTCTCGCTGCCGCTGCCAGTTCTGGGGCGCGAGGTGGTCCACTCCCGCGTGGAGAGTCCCGTAGAAGTCCGTAAACCCGGAGTCGAGGGGGTGGTTCGCGCCTTTCTCGGAACCGAGGTGCCACTTGCCGAGGATGGCACGACGCTCGTATCCGGCCCGGTCCAGGTACTCGGGGAGCGTCTTCTCTTCGGGCGGCAGTCCTTTCCCCTTGTGCGTACGCACGTTTCGTTCCTGCATGCCGAAGCGGATCGGGTAGCGCCCGGTCATGAGTCCTGCTCGACTCGCCACGCAGATCGGCGAGGAGTAGAAGCGGTGCAACTCGAGGCCGTCGCGGGCGAGCGCGTCGATGTGGGGCGTCGCTGCAACACCGCCGTGATAACCGACGTGATGCCAGCCGAGGTCGTCCGCGACCATCAAGACGATGTTGGGTGCGGGCGAGCGTCGTCCAGACTCGCCGACCTCGGAACATGCTCCGGCCAGGAACATCGCGCTGGCCAGGTTGGCGAGGAGCTTCGGGTTCATTCGGGCGCGGAGCGGGGAGGTACAGCCTACCCGCCCGACAACACCGTGGTCCTCACCTCGCCTACTCACTCCCCGACCCATGAGGCCCGTTCGGGACGTGCGGGATCGAGAATGAATCGGATCACGAACCGGCAGTACTGGCCGATCATGATGACCCTACTCGCTTCGCAGTGGACACCTACGGCGCTCTACGGAGCCTCGGAGCACCAGACGCTCGCGCTCATGTTCCTCGGCCTGGTGCCCTTCCTCCTCGCCTGCTGGGCACTCTCTCTCCTGTTCGCGGGGTCCGAGCGACGCCGGGCCGCGCGCAATCTGAGCTCCCTCGAGCGCCAGAAGCTCAACTCGATGGCCGCTGGATACGGTCGGAAGATCGTCCTCCTCGTCGCGGCTCCCCTCGGCCTCGCATGCGCCCTGGCCTACTCGGTTCAGAGCTCGTTCCTCGCGGCCGGCGCCGTCCTCGCCCTGGGTCTCCTGATCGGCCTGCCGCTCATGATCCGCCTCTCTCGCCCGATGCGTGACTTCCTCGATCGGGCTGCCGCCCCTCGATGATTCCGGGGGTCGGTGCGCGAAGGGGCTCAGCGCGAATCGACATGTTCTCGGAGGCTCTCGATCAACTCATCGTCGACCGATCCGGAATCCAGAGCATGAGCTCGCTCGTAGGCCGCGAGAGCCGCCGACATTGGCGATATGCCAGACACCCGCGGCCGTGAGCACGACGCACAACACGAACCATCCGCCGAACAGGAGAGCGGTGCGCTTGCCGACGGTGTTCCGCAGCGAGTCGTCCGTACGCGCTCGCATCCACAGGAATCCGAAGAGGCCGTAGGCTACGCCCGAGAGTCCGATGCCGCCCTGGAAGACGGCGTACTCGGCGGCCGAGGATGAAGCCGCCAACACCAAGAAGAGGTAGAGCGCGCGCCGCACACCAAAGCGGTCCTCCACGATCCGCCCGAGCTCCCAGATCCAGTAGAGGTTGAACAAGAGGTGGATCGGATCGGCATGCAGGAGCGCAGAGGTCAGCAATCGCCACGGCTCGCGACAGAAGAGGGGTTCGACGACGGTCAAAGGCTCGACGTCGTGGTCGGTGAACCCCGCGAGGGTGACCAGGATCGCTGCGACCATCGTGACGCCGGTCACCGGGACGCGGACGACGTCGACCAGGATGCCACCGAGCGGTTGTTGCCTTCCGTTCGTCATTCGCCGGCAAAGCGCGAGTGCTCGACCACTCCGATCCCGATCGTACCGTAGACGGCGGGGGTAGAGGACTCCGCCCTGGCGCCGGATGACGTCTTCAGCGGGCTCCTACATGGGCCCATTGTCGGCAACCGCTAATCCGTGTGATCGGCGTCACCTGTGGTTCGGCCGAGCTTCCGCACCCCACGGCTCTACTTTGAGGCGAGTGCAACGATCTCCGCTAGGTGGAGCGCGCGGTCGCACACCTTGGTTCCGGCGGCCATCACGGCGAACTTGCGCAGCTTCTTCTCGTTGGATGCGGATGGCCTCTTCTTGTTCAAGGGCTTGAGCAGGGCTGCCAGTTTCTTGTCCAACTCGAGCTCATGTTTGGCCTCAGCGCTCTCGAATATCTGCAACAAGGTTGCTGCCTGGCTCTCCCACTCGGCGTTGCCCTTCGAGGCATCGGCCAGCGCGTTCGCTGCCTCCTGGGCGCGGCGGTACTGGCCGCAATCCAAGTAGTACTGAACGGATCCAGCCCAGTTCTCATGGCGGGTGGCGATCTCGGTCCGGACTTCCAGGAGCTCGGGCAGAGCTGGCTCCAGTTCCAACGCCTCTTCGATCACAGCCATCGACTCGGCGAGGCGTTTCTTCCCATAGGCGAGGGCGCGGGAGGTGCGAGCAGCGTCGTGCTCTCCCCACCCTGACTTCTGTCGCTTCAGGTCGGCCTTCAGCAGTTTTTCGACCTTTCCCATGTCTGTCGTGTAGCTGCCCGCCAGCAGGAGTTTCCCGTCCACAGCGATCAGGGCGATGTCCGGCGGTGGTCCGTTGTCCAGGTACTCGATGGGGAACTTCTGATTGGCTGTGAGTCGTGAGAGGCTCCCTGGATAGAGCTTCATCACTGCGGCTTGGATCTCCTCGGCTGTCTGTTGGTGCGTGTCACGCAGAACGCTAATCAGACCCTTGGGTACCCACTCCTCGGCTATCTTCTCGGCCATCTTCGAAGCACCGCGGCCGAAATCGGTGTTGGTCCAGTTGACGATGAGGACCGGCTGACCCCGGAAGTCCGATAGCTCCTGGCGCCCGTCCCCACATGCCAGGAATTCGCGGAAGGTGTGCTCCGGAACGAGCTCGCCGATCGCGGCCTTCTTCGGCTTGGTGTCCTCTTGCTGGACTTCAGCCTCTTCCGGACCGAGCACAAGTACGGATCCGAGTAGGAGCAGCAATGGCGACCAAGAGCTTGTCATGGAAACCTCGGTGGTAGTCACGGGGCGGCGTTGGCAGCGTTCAACCCTCAGATGTGATTGGAAGCGCATCGCGCACGCCGGAGTTAGCCTGGGGCGGACGAGGGGTTTCTCGAGAACCCGAAGGCTCTGCAAGCGATTCGAGCGCTCGAGGGCGCAGCGCAGGGTGTCCGCCGTCTTACTTTCCAGTCAGTCACGCAGGGCGGCCGAGGATCCCACGCAACTGTCCTCTGAAGTAGCCGTTCCCTCGGTATGCCCCGATGCCGCGTTGCGCAGAGTGTGCCTCCCCGAAGACTCCCGTTGTCGTTCGGCGCCAGGTCGTCCGTCCCCTCATGCCCCCCCCGACGGGCATAGGTGGACGATCGCACTCATGCAAGGTACGCCCATGCCTCTGCAGACCCTGGTGATAGGCAGCAACGTGGTTCAGAGCCAATGCCCTACGTCGTACGCATCAATCAGAACCAAGCCCGTCCCAAACCAAGCTGCGCTCGCTAGGCCGTAGGTCTTCCAGTCCTTCCTGCGGGGCAACCACATCACGCAGGCCAAGAACGCCAACCAGATCACGATTCCAGCAAGGCTGACCATCATCGAATGGCCGGCGGGCAGGTGTCCGACCAAACCCACGAACGGCCCCCAAGCCGAGAACGCTGTGCCGAATGCAGCCCACAGAGGCGCTCCAGATTCGTTCAGGGACGCCTGATCGTCGGCGAACAGTCCCCAGCAGTGCAGGAATACTGCCAGCGGAGGGATGAGTGCAGCGATGATGTCCCGCACTTGGGGCCGACGATCCACGGTCGTGCGCAGCTCTGAGGCCATCCTGACGCGGCGTCTATCCTACCGCATCTCCCCGCGTTCGTGCCGAGCGGGGAGGCGAGGTGAATGGAATCACCGGCACTCCATACCGTCCATGATGACTATCGTCGCGAGCATCGACCCGAACCCCGGTTACTTCGTCGGCTGGGGCACGCTGGCATTGATCAATGCCGGTATTGCTCAGGGGAAGAACCGAAGCGGGCTCGGTTGGTTCTTCCTGTCGGTGTTCCTCGGACCGATCGCCACTTTCATCCTGGTGGCGTTCTGTGAGACGCTGCCGTCTGAGTAGGGATCTCCCGCTGCCCGCTCCGCGGGTCCGAGGCAATGGCGTTCGGTCGCGTGGGAAGACCGTGCCACGACGGGCGTAGGATGACCTGAGCGGAGGCCACGGCAGCCGGAAACGGCGAACACCGTAGCCCCCCCGCACTCGAAGGAACTTATGACGGGGTCTCGACGAGCTCTTCTTGTTCTTGCGACAGTGACAGCTACCGCGCTCGGGCTATTCCTCGCCCTCTCCGATCCGGGCGATGGGAAGCCGGCCCGCCCGCCCGCGGCCTGGGATGCGACGAGGGCACTCGAGCCGGAGGTCGAGGGCACGGCGGACGTAGCCGAGTTGGCCGGGGAACGTGTGGCGCAGGGCACGCCCGCCTCCGAGGAGCTCGTCGAGACGAGGGCCGAGGCGACGCTCGTCGTCCGAGTCATTGCACGCGGGTCGGGAGAGCCACTCCCGCGGACGCGGATCGTCGCGCGCGAGGATCGCGACGACCAGGACGCGAACGTCGAGCTCGTCGAAGCGTCGGAAGGGGACCTCTTGTCCGCCCCGCTCACGGACGACTCGGGAGTCGCACGTCTGCGCCTCCCCGCGGGAGCTCCACTCGTGCTCGACGTGGTGGGCGATCCGCGCGTCGCCGGCAGCGCCCGGCGCGAGCTGCGCTCGCTCTCCGCCGAGGAAGAGCGACACCTCGAGATCGCGCTCGACATGACCTGGGATCTCCGCTTCCACGGCCGCGTCGTCGCCGACGAGAGCGGGGAGCCCATCACGCATGCGCAAGTCGAGATCGTCGGCTCCGCCCGGGACGGCGGCGGACTGGGGTACGAGGACGTCTACGCCGAGCTGGAGACAGACGCGTGGGGCACCTTCTTCGCGGTCCTCCCGTCGTGGTGGGAGCTCGAGGCGCGCGTGACCGTGCCGGGCCGAATCGTGGTGTCCGCTCCTGTCGGCCCGCGCCACGAACACCTGGATACGGCGCGGCTGATTCGCGTGCCGCGCGGGAGCACGCTGGCGGTGCACGTGGTCGGCAAGGACGTCGATACGTCGGATCTGGACCTCGAGCTGGAGACGGACGGGGGACTCCTGACGCTGTCGGTCGTGGAGCTGGACGCGAAGAGCCGCACCGACGACCACGGAAGGACGGACGAGACAGGCCGGTGCACCCTGCGCGTGCTCCCCGGGCGGGAGCACGAGCTGCGCGTTTCACGGGGGAGGTACCAGCTGGCGTCACAGGTCGTCCCCGCGCTCGAGCCGGGTGAGAAACGCTCGGTCGACGTCACGCTGTTCCGCGGACTCACCGTGCGCGGGGCGCTCGTCGACGTGGTGACGAGAGCTCCCATCCCCGATCGGATGGTCTGGCTCGTCTCCTCCCTCGGCCCGCGGCACGCGGGGTCGGGCTCGAGGCGTTATCTAGGCCTCCACGAACGGCCGGTTGCCGCCGCCGCCACCAATGAGATCGGTGACTTCGTGCTCCACGACGTGCAGCCGGGAATGTGGCTGCTCGGACCCGCGCCCAGCGAGGGCGGCGACGTGGCCCCGTTCGCGCAGATCGTCTACGTGCGCGAGGAAATGGAGGACCTCGAGCTGGGCGCGTCGCGGGGGCTCTCGATCCGTGGCCGCGTGATCGCTTTCGGCGACGAGCCGGTCACGGACACGGTCGTCGTCGCCACGTACCGCGGTCAGCCCGTCCACGACCTTGCCCACGTCGGACAGGACGGCGTCTTCGAGCTCGGTCCCCTGTGGCCTGGCGACCACGTGATCTCCGCCTATGGACCCGGCGAGTCGATCTCCGAGCCGCTGCGGGTGAAAGCGGGCACGACGAGTGCAGTCGTGTACCTGCTTCGAACCGGGTCGGTGCACGCCACCTTCATCGATCAGACCGGGGAACGGCTGGATGGACGGTGTCAGCTCGAGTCTCGAGGAGGCGAGCGTGTCGGGTTCGCTCGTACGGACGGCGGCCGTGTGGTGGTCACCGGCCTCTCCGCCGGCCCGTGGCAGCTCGTCTTCCACACCGAGGACGGTCTCTTCGCCACGGAGCGAAACATCCCGGTCCGCGCCGGTCATGCGTACGACCTCGGCTCCGTCGTCGCACAACCCGGCGGCGAGCTCGTGGTCCGCGTCCCCGAGTCCCAGCGCGGAGCGCACTTCTACGTCACGAAGGAGGGGCACCGGATCACCGACGTCCCCCACGGCACCGCGGTCCGTGTCCCGGCCGGTAAGCTCTCGCTCTACCGCGAGGGGGCCTGGCGCTCGTTCCGTGTCGAGGCGATCGCCGGGGAGCGCGTGGAGCTGAAGCTGACGGAAGAGGACTTCTAGCCCGCACCTCCCCGGTCTCGTCGATGTAGAGCGTCCGGCCCCGCCGGGGGTTCTCGGGGACGGCGACGATGAACCAGGACTTTTCGGCGGCATCCGTGCCCCCGTCGACGCCGTCGCCGACCGTCAGGTGGAAGACGTAGCCCTCCCTGCGGCCGGAGGCGAGATACGACGGGATGTAGACGGGATCCGCGCCGGCCAGCTGCTGGAGAAGGCCTCCTCGGAGGCGAAGGGGATCCCCGCGGCCACGACGGCGCCGACGACGACCATCAGCTCGCGCGTCACGGCGTCGTCGACCTTGCAAGTCGTGATGCCGGCCGAGGCGGGACTCATCGACCCAGAACTTTGTGGGATCAGAACCCCAGGACGAGATCCTGTGCGTTCAGGAGGACGACCGAGGACGGTCCAGCCTCGAACCGAATCCCCTGGGTGGAGACGAGTTGCCCGGCAAGGCTCGAGTCGGCGGGAATCGGGATCGAGTGCCTCGCGCGGACGGCAAGGTCGAACATTGCAGGAGGGGCAATCAGAAGCTCCCCGCCGTCAGGAAGAAAGACGCCCGAAGCCGGACCACCAAACCCGAACACGACGGCCGTGGCCGTCGTGAGCAGACCGAGCGAAGGCGCTGCGTCGATGACGGACGTCCATTCCTCGCCGAGAATCGGATTGGTCACGCAGAAGTAATCGGTCGAGTTGACGCCGCTCCCGTTGCGAAACGTGCAGGAGGCCTCTAGCTGATAGATGTAGGCCGAGCCGGAGTCCATTTCGCTGTCATCGTCATAAGTCGCTCCGACTATGGTTCTTTCTCCCGAAGCCCCTACCGAGACGCCGAACAGGTCAGTAACGGCACCGTCGCTTGGTAGCAGTTTCTCTTCCTCCACCCAGTTCGTTCCCATCCAGCGATAGGTGTATGCCGAGCCCGAGTTCGATCCGTTGTCGTCGTTCCAGTAGGCGCCAACGACGGCTCGGTCGCCCGCGAGCGCCACGGAAACACCGAACCAGTCCTTGTTTGCGGCGTCGCTTGCAAGCAGGTTGTCCTCCATCGCCCAGGTCGCACCGTTCCAGCGGAAGACGTTGACAGAGCCAGTGCCGGGGGCAGGTGTACCAACCAGCACCATTCCGTCTTCGATCGCCACGGATCTTGCAAAGCTGGTGGTGATCAGCTTCTGTTCCTCGAACCAAGGACTATCGCGCGAGCCGCCATTGCGAAAGACGTAGACCGCATTGACGTTGTTGCCAACAACGATCACATCACCCGAAACCGCAACATCGAGCCCGAAATTGTCAAAGATCTGTCCGTCGCTCGCCACTAGTTTTTGCTCTTGGACCCAGTCTCTCCCGTTCCACCGGAGAACATAGGCGGATCCCGGCGAAGAAAAGGTCCCGAACCCGCCCTCCGCGGCGCCTACAACCGCGACATCGCCATCGACATCTACGCAGCCGCCGAAGAAGTCAAAATCCTGCCCGTCGCCGGCTAGCAGTTTCTGTTCCTGCACCCATTTGGTTCCGTTCCATCGAAACACATAAGCCGACCCCGAGAGAAGGCCGTTGTCACCGTCTGCGGCTGCGCCCACGAGCAAGACGTCATTCGAAATCGCCATGCTCATCCCGAAGGAATCATTCATTTCTCCGTCGCTGGCGAGCAGTTTCTGCTCCTCGATCCAACTGTCGCCATCCCACCGATAGACGTACGCCGAGCCGGTCCTGCTGCCGTCGTTGCCGCCCTTCGGCGCCCCCACGATCGCAACGTCACCCGACATGGCCACGGACATTCCGAATCGATCGCCGGTAGCGCCATCACTAGCCGTCAGCTTGATCTCCTGGGCGGTGGCGATCGAGGGCACCAGAAGGATGGCGAATGCGAGCGAAAGACCTGGCGATGCCTTCGACACAAGAAGCGATAGCTGCATGGCTCTCTCCCTTTTCAAAGGCGAGGGCCCTCAACACCTGCGGCAACGAGGCAGGCTCTCCCCTCGCCGGAACGCCTCCACGCTAACACTGGCTGACGATCCTAAAGGGGAATCTCGAGGATCTCGCCTACTCGACTCGACTTGGCAGGCGCGCAGCTCGCCATGCTGCGCAGGAACCGCTTCGCGGGCGGCGACCCCCTCCCGGCGCCCTGGGGCGCGTTCGTGCTGAGCGGGGAGGGGCGGTAAGCGGACCACGGAAGCACGGCAGGGGTAGACTGCTCGGTTCAGGAGGACTTCATGCTCGCCGCTGCACTTCTGCTCGTTGCTGCTGCCCAAGACGGTGAAGAGCAGCTTCCCGCCCTGCGCGTAGGCGAGACCGTCGATGGGGAGATCACAGACGGCGATGCGATCGTCGAGACGAAGTTCCTCCTGACCGAACGCGCGGGATCTCCCGTTCTGGGGCGGAGCTACCGTGTCCAGATCGAGGAAGCGGGGCCCTACCACATCGAGCTGCGTTCGCACTTCTTCGACACCTATCTCGTGCTGCGAGATGCCGCGGGCAACGTGCTGGCGGAAGACGACAATGGGCTCTTTGCCACGCACTCTCGACTCGCAACGTCCGACCTCGAGCCCGGAGGGGCTTACACCCTCGACGCCTGCGCCCTGTTGGGCACACATGGGCCTTTCGAGCTGGTCGTGCGACGGGGAGCTCCCACGTTCCTGCCCCACCGGGAGCGAGCGAGGTTGGAGCTCGCCGACGCCCGCCAACAGGTTGAGGCCCTCGAAGCCGCCGAAGGATCGAAGAGCCTCGGAGTGGCCACCGCGCGGAGCCGACTCGCGCAGGCCCTCTTTCGGGGAGGCTCCCCGGACGAGGCCGAGCGAGAGCTGCAGCGCTGCCTGGCCATTCGGGAGGAGGTCCTCGGCCGCGAGCATCCGGACACCGCCGAGACCTATGCCAACATGGCGCAACTGACCTGGTTCCGTGGCGATTTCGTCACGGCGCAGTCGCTTCTGGAACGCGCACTCGCGATCAACGAGGGAGTCTTCGGCCCGGATCATCTGAATGTCGCCGCGTCCCTGAACGGTCTGGCCAATCTGCTCTACTCCCTCGGCGACTACGCGGCGGCCCGCCCGGTCTTCGAGCGTGCGCTCGCGATCCGAGAAGCAGCACTAGGGCGTGACCACTCCGACACGGCGTCCACCCTGAACAACTTCTCCGCTTTGCTCTGGCGCGTAGGCGACCTCGCCGCTGCGCGCATCATGCTCGAGCGTGTCCTCGCCATCCGCGAGCGAGACCTCGGACCTGACCATCCCGAGCTCGCCGCGCCGCTCAACAACCTGGGCCAGGTCTTGCGAGACCAGGGCGACAGCGCCGCGGCGCTACCGATTCTCGAGCGCGCGCTGGGCATCTTCGAAGAGACCCGGGGATCCGAGCATCCGGACACGGCCCAGTGCCTCAACAACCTGGCGCTCGTGATCGCCGACCTG
>JAJDET010000183.1 GCA_029259655.1 Planctomycetota bacterium | reverse complement strand
TGGCGCTCGCGGACGTCGGTCCAGAAGCTGATCCAGGAGGGCTACGTCTCGGTCGCGCTCGCGACGCCCGACCGGCCGACCGGCGAGCCGGTCGTGGAGCTGCGCTCGGGCCGCAAGCTCCTGGCGGACTCGCGCGTCGTCGTCGAGATTCCGGAAGAGCTGCGGGTACGCCCGCCGCATCCGTCGCCGAGGCCGGTCGAGATCCTGTACGAGGACGAGGCGATGATCGCGGTCGACAAGCCGCCCGGGATCGCCGTGCACCCCGCCGGTCGCCACCTCTCGGACACGATGATCCAGCGGCTGTTCGCGCTCCTGCGCCGGAGGCACGGCGACGACCGCCACTTCGTGAAGCTGTGCCACCGGCTCGACCGCGAGACGAGCGGCGTTCTCCTGTGCGGGAAGGACCCCGAGAGCCACCGCAACCTGATGGGGCAGTTCGAGAACCGCCGCGTCGACAAGGAGTACCTGGCGATCGTGTGGGGAGCGCCGGAGGGAGAGCACGGGCGGATCGACTTCCCGCTCGCGTCGGCCCGCGCGAGCCGAGTGCGTCTCAAGATGGCGTGCGCGGTAGACGGAATGGCCTCCCTGACGGAGTGGCGCGTCGTCCGGCGCCACGCCGGCTGCACGCTCGTCTCCTGCCTGCTCCACACCGGGAGGCAGCACCAGATCCGCGTCCACATGGAGGCGATCGGTCACCCACTCGTCGGCGACAAGCTCTACGGCGCGGACGACGACTACTTCCTGCGCGCCGCAGAGGGCGAGCTCTCGCGCGAGGACGTCCGGGAGCTCGGGCTCTCGCGGCACGCGCTCCACAACCACCGTCTCGCCGTCACCCATCCGCGGACGGGAGTGCGCGTGGAGTTCGTGAGCCCGCTGGCGACGGACATGGAGGAGTTTCTCCGGGACCGCTGACCGTCCTCAGTCGCGCCGGAGGCCGAGCTTCCGACGCAGCGCCCGCCAGCGGTCGAGGAACACGCGGTGCAGGCGGATGAGCCGGCCGGGGCGACGCGTGCTCGCGAACTCCTCGTCGGAGATCGTGTCCGGACGAGAGCGGCGCCAGTGCTTGAGGACGTGGAACCGGTCCGCGCGCTGCAGGCGGCGCAGCAGGGACTCCCCCAGCCACTGGGGCACGACGCGCTGGAGGCCTCGCCGTTCGGACCGCTCGGGCCAGCGCCACGCCGTCTGGAAGTCGAAGAGCCACGGCCTGCCGCCGTCGTCGACCAGCACGTTCTCGCACTTCTGCAGGTCGACGAAGGCGATGCGGCGCTCGTGGAGCTCGCGCACGAGCCGCTGGAGGTCCGGGAAGAACTCGTCGTCGACCCGCTCGCCCCGCTGGAGCGGGTGCCCCGCGACGAGCGGCCGTGCGAAACCGTCGCGGCCGATTCGCTCGTACCGGTCCGGGATGCCGACGATACCCGCGCAGCGGTCGTACATCTCGACCTCGCGCCGGGTGAGGAACCGTCCGAGCCAGCCGAGCGGAAGGCCGACGAGGCTCGACCTGCGCCCGAACTTCACGAGCATCCGTCCGCGCGGCCCGTCGTAGATACCCGTCGCCGCGAAGAAGCGGTGCTGCAGCGTCTCCTCGCGCGTGTACGTCCCGCCGTCCGCGAGCACGATCTCCGCGGGGAGCCCCTCGGCTCCGAGAGCGCGGAGCGACGCGCCCAGGACTACACCTGCGTCCAGAGGTAGACGAGCGCGAAGACGGTGACCGCGACGTAGATCGGTTCGCCGTTCGCAACCAGGCTCTGGCGGAACGACCACGTCCCGCGATCCGCCGGGTCGGCGTTCTCGGGACGATAGGCAGTGAGCCGCGGGAAGAGCGCGTGCGTCTCGGCCCGCCAGGCGCGCCACGCCTCGGGGAACCGGAGCTCGAGCCGGCTGTCCTCCTTGCGAATCGCCGCCGGGTAGAAGAAGAAGGCGAGCGCGAGCCACGCGACGAAGCTCCAGGCGAGCCCGCTCGCCAGGCACAGTCCGATCGCGATCAGGTGGTTGCCGACGTAGAGCGGGTGGCGGACGTGGGCGTAGGGCCCGGTCGTGGCGAGCTCCGCGTCCTTCTTCACGTGCCCCGAGGCCCACATGCGAACGACCATGCCGAGTACGGCGAACACCGCTCCGGCGAGGATCATCTCGCGCACCGGCTCGCCCAGCGCGACGATCACGGCCGCGAACGCGATCCCGATGAACTGGCGGTAGCGGTAGCGGCGTCGGACGAGCTCCATGAGGGAGCCCGGGCGCGCGGCGGCTTCGGTCGTGGCGGTCATGAGGGTTGCCTCGCGACGGCGAAGTTACCCCAAGCGGCGACGCAGCGCACGCCCGAGCGCCACCTCGACGGCGAGCAGGGCCGCCGTGACCGCGAGTGCCGCCGTCAGGTCGAGGAAGGCTGCCGCACCGACGGCGACGAGCGTCAACCCGACGGCCAGGAAGATCAGGCTCCCGCTCGCGTCGAAGTGGGTCTGGACGCGATCCGGGGCAACCGAGAGCGGCGGATCGGTGACGATCCCGCCGTACTGGTAGCGCAGCACGAGGAGCGACACGAACCCGCCCGGGAGCGCGAGGCGCAGCGCCAGTTCCAGCCCTGCTCCCGACCAGGCGAGCGCGAACAAGGCCACGTAGAGCGGCAACAGGAAGCGGATCGCGAGCGCCTTGATCGCACCGTTCGCCACCGCGCCCCGCGAGACCGGCGCCGTCCCCAGGAGCCAGCGCGCCTCGTGCGACTCCGAGACGCACACGTGGGACAGGAGGACCGGCAGGTAGATGCCCGGCGTGAACAGGAGCAGCGAGAGCAGTCCCACGCGCTCGCCGCTCGCCTCCCCGGTCGACGCCGCGAGCAGGAAGGCCAGCGGAATGCCGATCATCGGGTAGGTGCGCAGCACGACCTCGCGTTCGCGCGGGAGCGCGTCGTAGACGAGGTCGAACGGTCCGCGTTCGTCGGCCCGGACCCAGATGCGCGTTGCCGCCGCGCGCGCCGGCGCCAGCGCGCGTTCGGCGAGGCTCGGGCGGTCCGAGGAGGGCGGCGGGTTCGCGCGAGGGAGAAAGAGGATCGTGAGGAGCGCCGCGACCGTGCAGGCGAGCGGAACGACGAACCCGCCGCTCTCGCCGAACGGCATCGCGAACCACGCGCTCGGAAGAAGGGCGAGGGGCGTCCCTGGCTCGAGTCCGTCGAGCCCGCGCAGGACGCCGATGTGGCGAACGCCCAACACGACGCCCAGGAACACGCCGGCGACGAGCAGGGTCTGCAACAGGACGAAGAGGCCCTCCGCGCGCCCCGCCAGAAGAGCCTGGGCCGACAGGAGGAGTGCCGCGAGGACGAAAGCGAAGCCCAGTCCGCACGCGAGGAGCAGGATCCGCTCCCCCACGCCGAATCCGTCGGGCGCGATGAGCACCGCGGGCAGGAGCGGCCCGCTGGCGAGTGCCGCGAGCGCGACGAGCAGCACGAGCGCTCGCGCCGCGCGGATCTCGCGGGCCGTGGCCGGCAGCGCGCCGACCCACTCGGCCGAGGGGTCCGAACGGAGGAGGTGGCCGAGGTCGCCGAGCAGCGGGATGGCGACGAACAGGCCGGCGAGGGTCAGGAACACCAGGGCGTGCGCGAACCCCGTCAGCTCGCCCTGGCACAGGAACGTGACGGCCGTCATCAGCGCCGCGGGCAAGACGAGCGTCGCGAGGAACGAATCGCCCTCACCCTGTCCCGAGAGAAACGCGCGGAACAGGGTCAGCGTGCGGCCGCCGGAGCCTCGCATCACCTCCGGCCGGCAGCGAGGCGTCGCGCGTGGGCGTGCCACTCCGCCTCGAACCCCTCGTCCGACGCCACCAGCTCCTTGAAGCCCGCCGGTGTCCCCTTGCCCGCGTACACGTCCAGGAGATAGCGAAAGAACGCTTCGCGGTAGCGGTCGTCCGCGTCGTTCATGCAGAGGTGGACGAGCGTCCAGGACTGCGCGTAGTAGAGCGCGGCGTCCTTGGCCGAGAGGAAGTCACCGGAACCGAGCGCCAGGAGCCGCGTGAGGCCCACGGGCTCGGCAGCGCGAGAGTGCTCGTAGGCGTGCATGCTCGCCACGCTGCCCGCGCGAAACCACGCTCGCCCGGGCGGCCCCTGCGCGGAGAGCGCGGCGTACTCGGCGAGCCCCTCCGACAACCAGGCCGGGACGGGAATCTGCTGCGAGCGCCGGTGCGCGCCACTCACCTCGAGCAACTGGTGCGTGGCCTCGTGGAGCATCTTCGGGCGCACGATGTCTCCCGACGCGTCGACCACCAGGCGCCGAGCTGCAGGGTCGTAGTACGCGCGCCGTCCGTGGCCGATGGCGGGGAAGGAGGCCGGGTCCGCGTGCAGATGGGCCTCCATCTTGTCGGTCACGTGGTGGATCCCGAGCTCGGAGCCGAACAGCTCGTAGTAGAAGAGGTAGAAGCGCTCGAGGTCGATCGCCGCGTCGAGGGCGTCTTCGAGGAGGAGGTTCGTGCGCAGGCGGTAGTGCGACGTCTCGAGCTCCCACGCGTCGTTCCAGTCGCCCGAACGCGCGACGCGGTCGTCCCAGCGCAGCCACGTCCCGTTGTGCTGTACGACGCGGCCTTCGCCGCGCTGCCGGTGTCCGAGCGCCTCGGACGCCCGTTCGTGATCCGGATCGAGCGTGAGGACGCGGTGGAAGAGGATCCCCGCCTCGGCCTCGAGTCCACGCGCCTCGCACACCCGCGCGAGGTCGGTGAGCGCCCGGACGTCGTCGTCGCGGACGACCAGCAGGTGCTCGAGGACGGTGGCGAGCCGGCTCTCGAGGGCATCGACCGTGCGGATCTCCTCGGCCGGAATCTCACGCTCTCGCGAGCCCTGCCTCAGGACGACGCCGTCGTAGTTGTGGACGAGCACTCGGCCACGGAGCTCGCCGCCGTCGCGCAGCTCCACGACGTCTGCGGCGTAGTTGCCGCCACCGAGGGCGGGGGACAGGAGCAGGACTGACGTGAGGAACATGGACTGGACTCAGAACAGGACCATCTGGAGCCGGCGGCGGAAGTCGAGCACGAGCGGACTCTCACCGCCCAGGACCTCGAACACCTCGAGCATCGCCTTGCGTGCGGCGCCGTCCTCGAAGTCGGGATCGCTCTGCACCGCGTCGAGCAGCTCATCGAGTCCCGCCTCGTGAGCGCCCGAGGCGAAGAGCGCTCGTCCGAGCTCGACGCGAGCGGCGATGTCGTGCGGGTTCTCCTCGACTCTCTTCCGGAGCGCGTCGACGTCACCCGCATTCTCGGTGAGACCGATGCGCAGCTCGAGGGCATCGAGCTCGGGCGACTCCACGCCTTCGTTGCGGAGCTCGAGGGCGAGCTCCTTCGCGCCCTCGAGGTCGCCCTGGTCGATCTTCTCCCCGGCCACGACGATCCGGTCGTCGCTCTCCGCACGCGAGCCTCCGGGGGCGATGCGGTCCAGGAAATCCTGCAGGTAGGACGCCGACTGGGCGCCGGTGAAGGCATCCACCGGCTTGCCGCCGACGATGGCGATGACCATCGGGATCCCCTGCACCTGGAACATCTGCGCCAGCTCGGGGTTGGCGTCGACGTCGATCTTGGCCAGGAAGAAGCGGCCGTTCTCATCGACGGCGAGCTTCTCGAGGAGCGGCCCGAGGGTCTTGCAGGGGCCGCACCAGTCGGCCCAGAAATCGACCACGACAGGGGTCGTCTGCGAACGGTCCACGACGTCGGCCTGGAAGGTCTCGGCCGTCACGTCGGCGATCCACGGAGAGTCGGTCATCGCGAGTCCTACTCAGGAGAGGTCGGACGGAAACCGACCGATCCTTTGATTGAACCAGGAATCGACGGGGCCTTCCCCCGGGATTCGGGCTTTGACAAGGTCACGTCCTCCGTGAAGATCACTTTCCGAGGGCCCGCCGGCGACCTCGAGGGAATCCTCGAGGCGCCCCCGCCGGACGCGCACGCGTCGCTCCGAGGAGCCGCGATCGTCTGCCACCCCCACCCCCGGTTCGGCGGGACGATGCAGAACACGATCGTGTTCCGCGTCGCGCGCGCCCTGCGGGAGGTCGGTCTCGCGACGCTGCGCTTCAACTTCCGCGGCGTCGAGGGCAGCGGGGGAGAGCACGGCGGCGAGGGGGACGAGGATCTCGATGCCCGCGCCGCGCTCGAGCGACTCGAGGCCGAGTATCCCGGGGTCGAGCTCTGGGCCGCCGGCTACTCATTCGGCGCTCGGACGGTGTGCGGGCTCGCCGGGCGAGCCGACTTCGGCGATCGCATCGCGCGGCTCCTGTGCATCGCGCTACCCGTGCTCGTCTTCGATTGCGGCGAAGTCGACGAGCTCGTTCAACCCGGGCTCTTCGTCTTCGGCAGCCAGGACGAGTTCGGCACGCTGGCCGACATGCGCGAACGCTTTCCGGAGCTTCCGCCCGGGCTCGAGCTGGTGGAGATCGAGGGCGCCGACCACTACTTCCGCGGCTGCACACCCTTCGTCGAGGAGCGCGTTCGCGCCTGGGCCGAAACCGAGTAGAGAGCCATGATCCTAGAGAAGTTTCCCGACGGAATTCCCTCGATCTGCGTGGTCATGATGCCGCGCGACACCAACGCCCTGGGCACGATCTTCGGCGGTGTGATCCTGTCCCACATCGACCTCGCGGCCGCGATCGAGGCGCACAAGCACCACCCCGGCATGGTCGTGACCGTTGCGATGGACAAGGTCGAGTTCAAGCACCCCGTGAACGTGGGCGACCTGGTCTCGTTCTTCACGAGCACGCTTCGCGTGGGGCGCACGTCCGTACTCGTCTGCGTCTCGGTCTGGGCCCAGCGTCGGTTCGGCTCCAAGGAGCGGATTCCGGTCACCGAGGCCGAGGTCACGATCGTGGCGGTCGACGACGAGTTCAAGCCGACGCCGGTCGCGCGGGCGTGCGAGGACTACGACTACGGCGCGTGAGCGTCAGCGATCGCCCAGGATTCGCCGCGCGGCGACGACCGGGTCCTCGCCGCTCGTGAGGCTCGAGAAGACGCGTTCCAGGGAGCCGTCCTCGCCCGACTGCGCGCGCAACGCGTCGAGGTCGCCCGAGGCGACGAGGGTCCCCCGGTCGAGGATCGCCATCCTGTCGCACACGCGCTCGACGACGTCGAGCAGGTGCGACGTGTAGACGACCGCGCCGCCGCGGTTCGCGAAGGCACGCAGGACCTCCTTGACGGTGGCCGCGGTCGGAGCGTCGAGGCCGGTCAAGGGCTCGTCGAGGACGAGCAGCCGCGGCGCGGGCAGGAGCGCGCAGGCGAGCGCCGTCTTCTGGCGCATGCCGTGGGAGAAACCGCCCACGGGATGGCTCGCGCGCTCGGTCAGGCCGAACGCGTCGAGCAGGCGCGTCGCCTCCGACGCGGACGCGTCCTCGGACATCCCGTGGAGCCGTCCCACGAGCGCGAGGTGCCGTTCCGGGGTGAGGTTCGCGTAGAGCGGCGCTCCGTCCGGGACGTAGCCCAGGTGCAGCCGCGCGGCGACGGGATCGTCCGCCAGGTCGACACCTGCGATCTCCGCACTCCCCGCGTCCGGCAGGAGGAGCCCGCACAGGATGCGGACGGCCGTCGTCTTGCCCGCACCGTTCGGACCGAGCAGCCCCAGGACCTCGCCTTCCTCGACGGCGAGGTCGAGATCGACGAGCGCACGGACTTCCCCGAAGGACTTGGCGACGCGACGGAGCCTGGCTATGGGCATGAGCCTCGTCTCACCGGGTTGATTCGGCGCGCATCAGCGCGTTTGCCGGGTTGATTCGGCGCGCATCAGCGCGCGCCGAGGATGCCCTGCGGGCGGCACGGCGCGACTCCGCGCCGGGCGAGGCCTTCGGCCTCGCTTGGCGCGTTCCTTCTCCTGGCCGGGTGATTCGGCACGCATCCGTGCGTTCCGAGGATGCCCGTCGTGGCCGACAGGTCGGCCATGGGCTCAGACGGCGAAGATCTCGCAGGGGATGCCCGTCTTCTCGTTCACCTCGGCCGCGATCTTCTCCAGGCGCGACTTGGTGACCGGCTTGACGTTCTTCTCCGGGTCGGGCCGGGGCAGCGTGTAGATCTGCACGGCCGCCGGATGGACCTCGGAGACGTGGCGCAGCCACGACTTGAGCTCGTTGTCGGTCGAGTTGTCCGCGGCACCCCGGACGAAGCAGGCCTGCAGGATCAGGCGGTCGATCTCGAGCTTGTTGAGGCCCTCGACGATCTCCTTGAAGCTCTCGGCGTGTTTCTTCGTCAGCGACTTGAAGGTCTTCTGGGTCCCGGCCTCGAGCCGCAGGATCGGCTTGTCGTAGTGGCCGAGGGCGATGCGGATTTCCGCGCGGCTGACCATGTTCGAGTCCGAGAGGAGGCTCAGCGCCGCCCGCGGGAACCACTTGTTGGAGAGCTCCCGCAGGTTCTCGCTGATGGCCCGGAACTCGGGGTGCAGCGTCGGATCGATCTGCCCGTGCACGACGATGTGCTGGAGCTTCTCGCCGGCCTTCGAGAGCTCGATCATGCGCCGGGCGGCGTGCGTGACGACGACCGCCTGGCTCGGGAACTGGTTGGCCTTGTGGGTCGAGCAGGTCGGCTCGATCAGGAGACAGTTGCCCAGGGGGCCGCAGCGTTCGGGGCCGCGGACGAGCTCGTCCTGAGCGGGAAGCATGGCGAAGGTAACGATGGAGGACCTCCTTCGGTCGATCTCGAGAACGTCCCCGGGGGGGGAAAGGGCGCTCGGCGGAGCCGCGCGGAGGACTGTCCTCGGTGGTCTCCGGCGACGAGGGCCGCTCCGTCGGGAGTCGGGGCCAGGCGCCGTTCGAGGCATGCATCATAAGGGCTTATGGCGGATTTCCCAGCCCCTCTTCGGTTCGGTCGGAGGGCCCGGCCCCGGCCCGGGACCCTCCGCCTCCCTCGGGGAGCCTGGGGAGAGGCCTGGGGCCCGGGAGAGCGCCTCCCAGGAGCAGGAGGAAGGCCAGCCCGGTCCGCAGGGGGTGCTCGGCCGCGACCCGGGTCCAGCGCAGCACCCGGCCCTCGCTCCTCCGGGGCCGGACCCCGGCGTCGACGAGCAACAGGCAGCCCAGGGCCAGGAGTCCGCCGGCGACCGGGGCGCGGGTGCTCCGGCGCTCTCCGGACGCCGGCTCTGCACGGGATCGAGCCATGCTTCCCGGACGCTCGCGTTCGGCCCCGGTGTCGGGATTCGCGGAGGGAATCCCCGGCGCCCTGCTCCGTGTTCCAAGACGGAACTCCCGAGCCGACCTCGGGGTACGCGAGGGGATGCGCCAAGGGGGGCTCGGCGCGCCTTGACAGGTCTCGCAGGGCGATCCTACCCTTCCCTGCAATTCCTTCGGCAGAAAGGGATTACAGAGCCGATTCGGCCGGTGTCCGCGAGCCCCCGGGACCGCTCCGAGCCGGGGGTTTCCCAGCTTCGCGTCGCCATCCTCACGTTCCACTCAGGGGACGCGCGTCTCTCCGCCTCCATGTACTTCGACTACCTCAACGTCCTGATCTTCTGCGCGGTCGGGCTCGGGTTCGTGTTCGTGAACCTGATCATCGCGTCGTTCCTGCGACCGAAGAGGAAGGTCACCGAGGGGCTCGAGACCTACGAGTGCGGTGAGGAGCCGATCGGCGACGCCTGGATCCAGTTCGACATCCGCTACTACACGGTCGCGCTGGTCTACGTGATCTTCGCCGTCGAGATCGCCTTCCTGTTCCCGTGGGCGATCGTGCTCGGCGAGTCGTTCCGGGGGACCGGGGCTGCCGTCGGAACCGGGATCGGTGCCTTCGCGCTGATCGAAGGGATCGTGTTCATCGTGATTCTCTTCCTCGGCCTGGCCTACGTGTGGGCGAAGGGGGATCTCGACTGGGTGCTCTCGTTCAGCGGGCCCGCCTATCAGCCGCCTCAGGAGCGCGCACGGTTCCTGCCCAGCGTCCACGAGCTCCAGGAGCTCGCGGAGGCGCGGAACGACGAAGGCGATGGCGAAGGCGACGAAGCCGAGGAGAACGAAGAGGCCGCCTGACGGCCCGGGAAGAGCACCATGGGAACGTTAGAGAACTCCCTCGAGGAGAACGTCCTGACGACCAAGGTCGACTGGCTCATCAACTGGTGCCGGTTGATGAGCATCTGGCCGATGACCTTCGGCCTGGCCTGCTGCGCCATCGAGATGATGGCGGTCGGGGCAGCACACCACGACATCGACCGCTTCGGCGCCGGCGCGTTCCGCGCGTCGCCCAGGCAGGCGGACCTGATGATCGTGGCGGGCACGGTCAACTTCAAGATGGCCGAACGCATCAAGCGGCTCTACGACCAGATGCCCGCGCCGAAGTACGTCATCGCGATGGGTGCCTGCGCGACGGGCGGCGGTCCCTACTACAAGTTCGGCTACACCGTCGTGAAGGGAGTCGACCGCGTCGTTCCCGTCGACGTGTACATCGCGGGCTGCCCCCCGCGCCCCGAAGCGCTCCTCGAAGGGCTCATGAAGCTTCAGGAGAAGATCAAGAGCTCGTCCGTCATCCGGAAGCCCGCGCGCACGGCCTGATGGACTTCCAGGGGATCACAGACCGTCTCACCGCCGTCGGCGCGCCGGGCTTCCTCGGCGTCGACGAGCCGCGCGGCAAGGACCCCGAGGTCAAGGGCGACAAGGGGCGCGCCGGCGATCCCTTCGTGCTCGTCGATCCGCAATCGATCGATCGCTTCCTCGTCGTGTGTCGCGACGATCCGAAGCTCCGCTTCGAGATCCTCGCCGACCTGACCGCGACGGATCCGGCCGCCGACGACGAGAACCTCTGGGTGAACTACAACCTGCTCTCGGTGTCGCACCGCCACCGGCTCGCGATCAAGGGCATCCTGCCGAAGAGCGAGCCGACGCTCCCGAGCGCGGTCGCCGTCTATCGCGCCGCCCAGTGGCACGAGCGCGAGGCGGCCGAGATGTTCGGAGTCACGTACCGCGGTCATCCCGACCCGCGCAACATCCTCCTGCCCGACGACTGGGTCGGTCACCCGCTGCGCAAGGACTACGAGTTCCCGAAGGAGTACCACGGGATCTCCTGCGAGTAGGCGTCGCGACGATCATGGACCGAGAGCTGCAAGGAACCATCACGCTCCCCGAGGAGGGGCGCACGCTCGCCTCGGGCGAGCAGGAATTCGTGCTGGACGTCCGGACGCAGGACATGGAGCTCAACATGGGCCCCCAGCACCCTGCGACCCACGGCGTGATGCGGATCCTGGTCCGCACCGACGGCGAGCTCGTGACGGGTGCCCAGCCGCACCTCGGCTACCTCCACCGCTGTGCGGAGAAGATCGGCGAGAACGTCGAGTGGTTGCAGTACCTGCCGTACACCGACCGCTACGACTACCTCGCCGCGATGAACAACAACATCGGCTACTCGATGGCGGTCGAGGCCGTGATGGGGATCGAGATCCCGCGCCGGGCCGAGATGCTGCGCGTCATCTGCGCCGAGCTGAACCGGATCGGGTCGCACCTGATCGCGTTCGGGACCTACGGGCTCGACCTCGGAGCGATCACGCCGTTCCTCTACGCGTTCCGCGAGCGCGAGTGGATGATGTCCCTGTTCGAGAAGATCTGCGGGGCACGGCTCACCTACAGTTACATCCGCATCGGCGGCGTCTTCAACGACGCGCCGCCCGGCTGGCTGGGCGAGGTCAGCCGCTTCTGCGACACGTTCGAGGTGAAGTGGCGCGAGTACTACGACCTCCTGATCGAGAACCAGATCTTCGTCGGGCGCACGGCGGACGTCGGGGTCATCCCGCGCGACATGGCGCTCGACTTCGGGCTGACGGGGCCGATGCTGCGCGGCTCGGGCGTCGACTTCGACCTGCGTCGCGACATGCCGTACTCGCTGTACGAGGAGATCCACGACGCCGGCGCGTTCAAGATCCCGGTCGGCACCGGCGAGAAGGGCACGCTCGGCGATTGCTGGGATCGCGTCTGGGTGCGCGTCGTCGAGATGATGGAATCGGTCGGGATCGTGCGCTGGTGCCTCGAGAACATCGAGCCCGGACCGGTGATCGGCGACATCCCGAAGACGCTGCGCGTGCCCGCCGGCGAGGCCTATGTCGGGATCGAGAACCCGCGCGGAGAGCTCGGGCACTACGTCGTCTCCGACGGCGACAAGGTCGCAACCCGCTGCCGCGTGCGCGGCCCGTCGTTCTGCAACCTGGCCGTGGTGGAGGAGATCCTCTCGGGCACGCTCCTCGGTGACAGCGTCGCGATCATCGGCTCGACGGACGTCGTGATCGGAGAAACGGACCGCTAGTGGGCTTCTTGCAGGAAAAGGTGGCCGAGCTCGGGAGCGGCACGAACCTCATCCGGGAGCTGCTCGCGGGCGCGCCGCGCCCCGAGCTGGTCCCGGACTGGGCCATTCCCCTGACGGCCGTCTTCATCGGCGTCGGGATCCTGCTCGCGATCGTCTCCCTGTGCGCCATGTTCGGGACCTGGCTCGAGCGCAAGGTCTCGGGACACATCCAGTGCCGCTACGGCCCGATGCGAGCCGGCTGGCACGGTTGGCTCCAGCCGCTGGCGGACGGCGTCAAGCTCCTGCTCAAGGAGGATCTGATCCCGCTCGGCGCGGACCGGGTCCTGTTCGTGATCGCGCCGGCGCTGGTGCTCTCGAGCATCCTCGGAGCGATGGCCGTGATGCCGCTCGCGCCCGACTTCTTCTTCGCCGACGCGCCGATGGGGGTCTTCCTGATCCTGGCGCTGACGTCGACGACGACGATCGGCGTGATCATGGCGGGCTGGGCGTCGAACTCGAAGTGGTCGCTCTACGGCGCGATGCGCGAGGCCGCGCAGGTCGTCGCCTACGAGATCCCGCTCGGCGTGAGCCTGCTCGTGCCGCTGATGGTCGCGGGAACGTTCAACCTGAGCGAGGCCAGCGCCGGGCAGGCCGGCGGCTTCGGGATCTTCGGCTGGTACATCTGGCCCGTGGGCTTCGGTACCGAGGGCTTCTCACTCGGCAACCCGTTCATGATCCCCGCGCTGGTCCTGGTCTTCGTCGCCGTTCTGGCGGAGACCAAGCGCGCGCCCTTCGACCTGCCCGAGACCGAGTCGGAGCTCGTCGCCGGGTTCCTGACGGAGTACTCCGGCATCCGGTGGTCCTTCTTCTTCATGGAGGAGTACGCCGCGATGTTCCTGTACTGCGTCGTCGCGTCGTTCTTCTTCCTCGGCGGCTTCAACAGTCCGCTGACGTGGGTCTTCGAGGACGGCGGGCTCCTCCCGAACGTGTTCCTCTTCAACGTCATGGCCTTCGTCACGATCGTCGTGAAGGGCTTCCTCGGCATGTTCGTGATGATGTGGGTGCGCTGGACGCTGCCCCGTCTGCGAATCGATCAGGTCATGACGATGGGCTACAAGTACCTCACTCCGCTCTCGCTCCTGTGCGTCCTCGGCGCCGGGCTGTGGGAGTGGGGCAAGTGGATGATCGTCGGCTAGGCAAACCATGGTCACCGTCTCCCGCTACTTCAACAACGTCTGGAAGAGCTTCTGGACCACGATGGTCGGAATGCGCATCACCGGGCGCTACCTCCTGCAGAAGCCGATCACCGTCCAGTATCCGGACGAGCGGATGCCGATCCCGAACCGGTACCGGGGCATCCACTACCTGGAGCAGGAGAAGTGCATCGACTGCCTCGCCTGCGCGCGCGCCTGCCCGATCGACTGCATCGAGATGGACGCGGTGCGGCACGGCAAGGAGCTCGAGTGGATCTCGTTCACGCTCGACTACCAGAAGTGCATGTTCTGCGAGCTGTGCGTGTATCCGTGCCCGAAGGACTGCATCCACATGGGAACGGAGTACGCCTTCGTGACCTACGACCGCAGTGAGTTCAAGCACGACCTCCTGTCGTACAAGGGCATGTCGCGGGACGCGAAGATCCGCATGGTCGATGCGGACAAGAAGAAGGCGGAGAAGGAAGCCGCCAAGGCCGCCAAGCCGGCCCACGAAGAGGCCGCCGAGTCGGCCCCCGAAGAGGGAGCCGAAGACGCCGGCGCCGAGTAGTCGATGGAACCGTCGTCGAAGATCTTCTACGGAGCGCTGTCGCTCCTGACGCTCGCTGCTCTCGGCGCGGGTCTCGTCGCCGCGGGCGCGGAGGGGCTGGCGTTCGGGCTCTTCAGCGTGCTCACGCTGGGCGGCGCGCTCGTCTGCATCTGGGAGCGCTCGGTCGTGCGCAGCGCGTTCTCGCTGATGGCGACCTTCCTCGGCATCGCGGGGTTCTTCGTGCTCCTGCACGCGGACTTCCTCGCGATGGCGCAGATCCTGATCTACGTCGGCGGGATCCTCGCGCTGATCCTGTTCGGCGTGATGTTGACGCCCCCGGACCTGACCGAGCGCAAGATCTCGCGCGTCCTCGGCGGGCTGGTCGTGTTCGGACTGGGCTTCGCATGGGTCGGGATGCGCGTCGCCGAGTCGGCCACCTGGGCCGTCACGGAGAAGGGACCGGCCGAGGGCGTCAACAACGCCAAGCGCATCGGCGTCGGGTTCCTCGCCGCCGATCAATACGTCGTCGCGTTCGAGCTGGCTGCCGTCGTCCTCACCGTGGCGCTCGTCGCCGCGGTCTACATCGCGCGGCGCCGCAGAGCAGACCTGGAGCCGATGGAAGGCCAGGGGGGAGGAGCCTGATGGGACTCGGAGCCTACGTCGCGGTCTCGGCCGCCCTGTTCGCGCTCGGCGTCGTCGCGATCATCGTCCGCCGGAACGTGCTCTACGTGCTGATGGGGATCGAGATGATCCTCAACGCGGCGAACATCAACTTCGTCGCGTTCAGCCACTTCCAGGGCGGCGCGCTCGACGGCCGCATGTTCGCCATCTTCACGATCATCCTCGCCGCGGCCGAGGCCGCCGTGGCGCTGGCCATCGTCCTGAACGTGTTCTACCTCTTCGACTCGGTCCGGCCGAGCGAGGCCGACCTCCTCCGCGAGTAGCGTCCAGCCCTTCCACTCCATGAAGTTCGATCCATCGACCGACTTCGGGCTCCTGCTCGCCGTGCTCCTGATCCCGCTGATCGGGTACACGATCCAGATCTTCTTCGGGAAGAAGCTCCCGCGGCAGGGCGACTGGATGCTCACCGGCGGGATGGGCGTCGTGATGCTGATCACGGTGTACCTCGCCATCAAGGCCATCGCGGCGGGAGCGCACGGAGACGGCCACGCCGTCGACTTCCTGCACTCGTCGCAGGACCACGGCTTCGCGTTCAAGTGGCTCTTCGACGAGGCGAAGGGGCCCGGTCTGCTCAACGTCGTGGCGGGGATCCTCTACGACCCGCTCGGCGCCGTGATGCTGGCCGTGGTCGGCATCGTCTGCTTCTGCGTGCACCTGTTCTCGATCGGGTACATGCAAGGCGACCGGCGCTACCACATCTTCTTCGCCAACATCAGCCTGTTCAGCTTCGCGATGCTGGGGCTGGTGCTCGCCGACAACATCCTCTTCCTGTTCCTGTTCTGGGAGATCATGGGGTTGATGAGCTACCTGCTCATCGGCCACTTCTCCCAGGATCCGAGCAACCCGTTCTTCCACCGCTGGGCGACGTGGGCCTCGAAGAAGGCGTTCCTGACGACGCGCATCGGCGACTGCCTGCTCTTCATCGGGATCTTCATCTTCTACCGCGAGTTCACGACGGCCTGGGAGACGGTGCCCGCGTTCAAGGAAGCGCTGCCGCGCTTCCAGCCCTTCCTCTTCACGGACATGTGGGAGATGGGGCGGCTGGTCGTCGCCCAGAACGGCGGCGAGTTCCCGGCCTGGATGACCGCTGCCGGCCTGTGCTGCTTCGGAGGCACGATCGGCAAGTCGGCGCAGTTCCCGCTGCACATCTGGCTGCCGGACGCGATGGCCGGCCCGACGCCGGTCAGCGCGATGATCCACGCCGCGACGATGGTCGCGGCCGGCGTGTTCCTGCTCGGGCGGATGTATCCGCTGATGAGCCCCGAAGTGCTGGCCGTCGTCACCGTCGTCGGCGCGACCACGGCGCTCTTCGCCGCGACGATCGGGATGGTCGTCTACGACATCAAGGCGGTGCTCGCCTACTCGACGATCTCGCAGCTCGGGTTCATGGTCGCGGCCGTGGGTATGGGCGGCCTCGTCGCCGGCATGTTCCACATGGTCACGCACGCGTTCTTCAAGGCGTGCCTGTTCCTGTCGGCGGGATCCGTGATCCACGGCTGCCACCACGTGCAGGACATGCGGTTGATGGGCGGTGTCCGCAAGCACATGCCGGTCACGTTCGTCTGCATGTTGGTGTGCACTGCGGCCATCGCGGGCGTGTACCAGTTCTCGGGATACTTCTCGAAGGACGCGATCCTCCTGGCCGGATGGGCCAGCGTGCTCGACAACGCCGTCTTCAGCGGCTGGAACCTCTACGCCCTGATCTCGCTCGCGATCGCGGCGATGTTCACCGCGTTCTACATGTTCCGGCTGATCTTCATGACGTTCTTCGGGGAGTACCGGGGGAACCTCGAGACGCACATGTACTCGGCGCAGATCGCGGCCGAGGGCGTGGAGGGACCGGAGCCGCACGCGCACGACGATCACCACGGGGACGAGCACGGGCACGACGCCCACCTGCCGCACGAGGCTCCGTTGAGGCGGAATCCGATGACGATCTCGCTCGTCATCCTCGCGGTCTTCGCGGTGCCCGGTGTCGCGGCGCTCCTGAACGGCTGGATCACGCACCTGATGACGCCGCTCTCGATGTACGGGCCGACTGCCGGTGCGTTCGCGGCGGAGAAGATCTCCGAGGGGATCCTCGACCACGACAGCCACCTGGGTCGCCAGGCTCACTACCTCGCCGTCGGCGTGTCGCTCTTCGTCGCCACGGCCGGCATCGTCGCCGCCTGGTTCCTGTACGTCCGCCGCCGCGACCTGCCCGAGGTCATCACGACCAAGCTCGGGCTGGTCTACACGGCCGTGCGCCGGCGCTACTTCGTCGACGAGATGATCGACATCGCGTTCATCCAGCCGACGCTCAAGCTAACGACCTTCTTCCGCACCTTCGACGAGAAGGTGGTCGACGGGTTCGTGCTCCTGAACGGCTCGATCCACAAGGGACTCGCGTTCTTCATGGCCTGGATCGACAAGACCATCGTCGACGGCCTCGTCAACCTCGTCGGCCTGGTGTCCCAGGCCTTCGGCGCGGCCACCCGTCTCCTGCAGACCGGTCGCATCCAGCAGTACGCCGCATTCGCCGTCGCGGGCGGGCTCCTCCTCGCGTCGTGGCTGATTCTCAGCTAGCCCACCATGGATCACATCCTCTCCTGGATCTGCTTCCTGCCCCTGATCGGGATGACCGCCGTCATCCTGGCGCCGAAGGGCAACAACACACTCGTCAAGGCCATCAGCCTGGTTGCGACGGGGGTCCCGTTCCTCCTCGCGACGTGGCTCTACTTCAGCTTCGACAAGACGACGGCGAGCTATCAGTTCGTCCAGCGCTTCGACTGGATCCCGCTGCTCGGCGCGCAGTACTACGTCGGGATCGACGGTCTCTCGATCGCGCTGATCTTCCTGACGACGCTCTTGCTCTTCATCGCCGTTCCGGCGAGCTTCTCGATCGAGAAGGCGCAGAAGGCGTACTACGCGCTCCTGCTCCTGCTCGAGGTCGGCATCCTCGGCGTCTTCATCTCCCTCGACTACTTCCTCTTCTACGTCTTCTGGGAGATCATGCTGCTCCCGATGTACTTCCTGATCGGGATCTGGGGCGGTCCCAGACGGGAGTACGCGGCGATCAAGTTCTTCCTGTACACGCTGACCGGCTCGGTCCTGATGCTGGTCGCGATCGTGGCGCTGCGCCTCGACTCGGGGACGTTCTCGATCCCCGAGATGATGAACCTGGCGCGCAGCGGTCAGCTGACGGGCGCCAGCCTGCCCGGCGGCGGACAGCTCATCGGGCTCGAGTTCGCGACCTGGATCTTCTGGTTCCTGTTCATCGGCTTCGCGATCAAGGTGCCGGTGTTCCCGTTCCACACCTGGCTCCCGGACGCGCACGTGCAGGCGCCGACGCCGATCTCGGTCATCCTGGCCGGCATCCTCTTGAAGCTCGGCGGCTACGGCATGCTGCGCGCCTGCTTCCCGCTCGTCCCGACCGCGTTCCGCGAATCCTGCTTCGCGCTCGGCGTCCTGGGGGTCGTCTCGATCGTCTACGGGGCGTACGTCGCGCTGGGGCAGACCGACTTCAAGCGAATGGTCGCCTACAGCTCGGTGTCCCACATGGGCTACGTGCTGCTCGGCTTCGCCGCGCTGACGGAGTGGGGCTACTACGGCGCCGCGACGCAGATGTTCAACCACGGCACGAGCTCGGCCGTCATGTTCCTCGTCGTGGGCGTCATCTACGACCGAGCGCACCACCGCGATCTGAACGGCTTCGGCGGGCTGGCGCAGGTGATGCCGCGCTACTGGGCGCTGACGACGCTGGGCTTCTTCGCCGCGATGGGATTGCCGGGCCTGGCCGGCTTCGTGTCGGAGGCCATGACGCTGGTCGGCGCCTATTCGGCGCCCGATCCCGTCTTCAAGCTGTTCGTCCTGATCTCCGTGATCGGACTCGTGATCACCGCGGCCTTCCTACTGTGGGCCATCCAGCGCGTGTTCCTCGGCAACCTGAACGAGAAGTACAAGGACTACACCGACATGAGTCCGCGCGAGATCTTCTGTCAGGCCCCGCTGCTCTTCCTGTGCGTCGTGCTGGGGATCTTCCCCTTCTTCCTGCTCGACTGGATGGAGCCGAGCGTGGTGCAGATGGTCGACTTCCTGAAGACGGCGGGGAGCTGAGCCGGTGGATCGCTACCTCGCCGACCTGGGCCTGATCGCGCCCGAGCTCGTCCTCACGCTGCTGTCACTCGTGGTCCTCGTCTGGGACCTCGTGACGAAGGGCCGCGACTCGCGCCAGGTCGCGTACCTCTCGCTCGCGGGGCTGGGCGTCGTCGCCTACCTCCTGCTCGGGCAGTGGGGGGACCTCGCCGCCACCGGCGGCAAGGCCGAGACCGTCGCGTTCGGGATGGTCACGATCGACGCGTTCGGGACCTTCTTCAAGCTCTTCACGGTCGGCTCGCTGGCCGTCGTGATTCTGTTCGTGCTGGCCGACCGCCGCGAGCGCAAGCACGGGATCGGGGAGTACTACTTCCTGCTCCTCGGCGCGGGCATCGGCGTGTTCTTCATGGTGAGCACGAACAACCTCCTGCTCCTGATGCTCGGGCTGGAGCTCCTGTCGCTCGCCTCGTACTCGCTTGCCGGCTTTCACAAGAGCGAGCGACGCTCGGCCGAGGCGTCGATGAAGTACGTGATCTTCGGCGGCCTCTCCGCCGGGATCATGCTCTACGGGATCAGCCTCCTGTACGGCCTCACGGGCACCATCGACCTCAACGAGATGGGGATCGCGGACGGCAGCGGGTGGCCCGTCGGCCTCGCGGCGCAGTTCGCCCAGGACCCCGTCCCGGTCGCCGTCGCGATCGTGCTGATCCTCGCCGGCTTCGCCTACAAGGTCTCGGTCGTCCCCTTCCACTTCTGGACGCCGGACGTCTACGAGGGCGCGCCGACACCGGTCACGACCTTCCTCGCCGTGGCGTCGAAGGCGGCGGGCTTCGCCGTGCTCCTGCGCTTCGTCGGGGCCCTGTTCCTGGTCGAGGGCGTCGACTCGACCGTCGCGGCCTATGGCGAGCGGATCGGGCTCCTCATCGCGATCCTCGCCGCCGTGACGATGACGCTCGGGAACCTCTCGGCCCTGCGCCAGACGAGCATGAAGCGCATGCTCGCCTACTCGTCGATCGCGCACGCGGGCTACGTGCTCATGGGCCTCGCGGCGATGACGCCCGCGGGCTTCTCGGCGGCGATGTTCTACCTCGCCGCGTACTACTTCATGAACCTCGGCGCGTTCGGCTTCCTGCTCTACTTCGAGGGCGTGAACAAGAGCGAGGACATCGACGCCCTGAAGGGCATGGGCTGGAAGGCTCCGGTCGTCTCGATCGTGATGGTGGCCTTCCTCGTGAGCCTGACCGGCCTGCCGCCCACGGTCGGTTTCTACGGCAAGCTGCTCCTCTTCTACGAGGGCGTCGACGCCGGGCTCGGCTGGCTCGTCTTGATCGCCGCGCTCAACAGCGTCGTCTCGCTCTTCTACTACTTCCGCATCGCGAAGGCCCTTTTCCTGTCCGAGCCCGCCGAGCGTGAGGCCGAGCCCCAGCCCTTCTTCACCGGGTTCCTCGCGCTGCTCGGCGTCGGCACGATCCTGTTCGGGATCTACACCGAGCCGTTGCAGAACTGGTCCGAGACAGGCACGGACAGCCTCGGAATCGCCGAAGCGTCCGAGTAAGCTCCACCAATGGCGCTGCGCAACGTCCTGTTCGACCTCGACGGGACCCTGACGGATTCGAGTCCAGGCATCGTCCGCTCGCTCCAGCACGCGCTCGGCGAGCTGGGGCACGACGTGCCGACCTTCGAGGAGCTCGTGTCCTGCGTCGGGCCGGACATCCGGATGAGCTTCGGCCGGTTGCTCGAGACCGAGGACCGCACGTACGTCGAGCGCGCGCTCGGGATCTACCGCGCCCGCTACGCGGAGTCCGGCATCTTCGAGTGCCGCGTCTACGAGGGCATCCCGGAGGCGCTCGAGGAGATCGCCGCGCGCGGTCTGCGCCTGTGGGTCGCCACGTCCAAGCCGCTGCCCTTCGCGCGGCAGGTCGTCGAGCACTTCGGGCTCGACCGCTACTTCGTCGACATCCACGGGCCGGCGCTCGACGGCTACCGGAGCTCCAAGCCCGAGCTCCTCGCGCACCTGCTCTCGGCACACGAGCTCGTGCCCGCCGAGACGATCATGGTCGGCGACCGCGAGCACGACGTGGAGGGGGCGCGCGGCGTGGGAATCCGCTGCGTCGCCGTGACCTACGGCTACGGCGACCGCGAGGAGCTCGAGCGCGCGGCCCCGGAGCTCCTGTGCTCGACGCCCTCGGCGCTGCCGGGGGCGCTGGGTTACCTCGAGTAGGCCGCCCCGATGACCGGCAGGTCGCTGACGGGGATCGCGCTCTTCGCCGTGTGCTTCGCCTGCACGCCCGTCGAGCCGACGAGGCCCAACATCCTGGTCGTCGTGGCCGACGACCTCGGCGAATTCGATCTCGCGAGCATCGCGACGCCGAACCTCGACGCATTCGCCGCGGGCGCGCTCGCCTTCCCGCGCTACTACGGCTTGCCGGGGTGCTCGCCCTCGCGCGCCTGGTCGCTGTACGGGGTTCCGCCCTGGCGCTACGGCATCTACACGATCGTGAAGCCCGCGCGGCGTCAGTCGGACCCCGAGCTCAACCCGCCGGTGCCCTTCCACCTCCTCTCGATCGCGGAGGCCTTGAAGACGGTCGGCTACCGGACCTTCTGCACCGGCAAGGACCACACGAACAACGAGCACCAGCCCGACCCGCCGAGGGACGCGCCGCTCGAGGAGGGGTTGCGCATCCAGGGCTTCGACACGCGGCGCGCGGGGACGGCGTTCGGGCTCGGCGGGCGCGACGACTACTACCACTGGGATCGCTGGGACGACGGGGTGTCGACGCGCGTCGAGGGCGTGTTCAACACGCGTGTCATCACGGACGAGACGATCGCGTTCATGCAGGCGACGACGGATCCCTGGTTCGCCTGGGTGGCCTACAACGCACCGCACTCGCCCTTCGAGCGCGTGCGTGCGGAGGACCTGCCGCCGGGCTTCGCGTACTCGGCGGATCCCGACAAGCGCGAGCTGTTCGAGGGCCTGGTCGTGTCGCTCGATCACTACCTCGGCCGGCTCTTCGAGGCCGTACCGGATGACACGGTCGTCTTCTTCTACGGCGACAACGGGACGCCGGGAGCCGCCGTCGCCGAGGCCCAGGACTCCGCGCGCGTGAAGGGCTCCGTCTTCGACAACGGTGTCTCGCCGCCCTTCTTCGTCCGCGGACCGAACGTCGTCGTCGGCTCCACCGACACGCTGATCTCGGAAGGGGACCTGTGGGCGACGTGGGCCGACCTCGCGGGCTGGGGCGGGGAGGCCCCCGCCGACTCCCGCTCGTTCACGCACGTGCTCGAGAGCGGCGGAGGACACGTCCGCGACCACGCGCTCAGCTTTCAGGCCTACCCGAACGGTGGCGAACCCACGTCGGGCAGGAACGGCGTCCAAGTCCGCGTGACGTCGCAGGCAGGGGCGTCCTGGATCCTGATCGACCGCGACGGCGACGTCGGACCGAAGCCCCCGGTGGAGATGCTGGTCGGTGCAAACGACGAGGACCAACCCTTCGACCCCGTCGTAGCCGCGGCTCTACGCGAGGTCGCCGTCTCCGCAGGGCTCCTCCGCTGATCAGCCCGGCTTCTCGGCGTGCATCCAGAGGCTGCCGGCCTCGTGCATCGCAACGTACGTCTTCCAATCGGGAGCCCAGTCCGACGGTTCGAAGTTGGACTCGTCACCGGGACCCGCGGGGTCGACGACGCGGCGGGTCGTGAAGTTCTCGAAGCCGGCGCCCGCGAAGGAGCCGCCCCACTCCGCCTCCGATAGGAAGAGCATCGAGACGTCCATGTGCTCCGACCAGCGGCGCGTGGCCGCGCGCTCGGCGTAGAAGTCGATCACGAAGTCGGCGATGCCGCCGGGGCGGAGGACGCGCTGGATCTCGCTTAGAGCCTGCGGCAGGTCGACCGCGTAGTAGAGCGACTCCATCCCGAAAGTGCGGTCGAAGTGTCCGTCCTCGAACTCGAGCGACTCGAACGTCATGACCTCGTAGCGCGCGCGGATCGTGTAACTGTGGAGCTCTTCGGCGCGGGCGACCATCGCGGGCGCGACGTCGATGCCGATCGCCTGCACACCCGGGGCCGCGCGCGCGAGCAAGCGCGTCGCCCAGCCGTTGCCGCAACCCATGTCGAGGATCGTCTCTCCCGCGCGGATTCCGAGGTCGTCGAGGATCGCGTGGATCGCGATGCCGTGCGACTTCTCCATGCGGTCCGCCCGGCCCTGCGCGGCCCAGTCGTCGAAGGTGCTGGCGAGGTCTTCGTGGCTCATGGCGTGTCGTTTGGAGGCGCTTCGAGGAGAGGGTCTTAGTCACAAGCGCTGCGCTTGTCCAGGGGGGCGGTAAGAGGCAGGCGCATTCCGCCGGAAACTCCCGAAACCCGATCGGCCGGCTCCCGTCCTCCTCCTGGCCGGGCGATTAAACTGGCCCGCATGAAGCTCGCACACATGTCGAATAGACGCCGTTCGATTGCCTTGGTGCTCCTGGCGGCTGCGGTCCTGATCCTGATCCTGATCGTGGACGGAGAGGAAGCCCATTCTCCCCTCGACCGTACTGCACGCGGCGCGCAATCACAGGCCGACGCAGAGCCTGCCCTGGCCCGTCCGCCGGAGCCTATCGGCGATCGAGTCGGGATCTTGAATGACCCGTCTGCGGTCGAGGGCCCTCCCGCGGACGAGTCCGGTGTGCCACGGACCCACGGCACAGTCACGGTTCGGTTGACGCTGGACGGTGGTCCCGCCGTCACGTCGGGACGCGTGGAGTTGAAGCAGAGCTCGTTCTCGCCCCGCGCCGTCGACCAGCAGGGGCGAGTCGTCTTCGAAGGCGTTCCGTTCGGAGAATACTGGGTGCGCGTCGACGAGGATTCGCTCCCGGAGGGTGTGCTGGCTCCAGGGCTGCAGGACCGGAGCGTGCACGGCGAGGTCACGGGGTTGTATCGGACCGAGCTCGTCCTCGCTCCCGATGCGCCGGATATCGACGTCGAGCTCGCACTCACCTACGCGGCGAAGGTCCACGGCTACGTGCTCGGACCTGCCGGCGAGCCCATCGAACACGTGTTCGTCATGGCTCAGTCCACACTCCATTCCGGGTTGAATGCGCACGGATTCACGGACGCGAACGGCTACTACGAGTTCGCCCGTGTGCATCCCAATACCTACTGGATCCAGCTCACGTTCGACGAGAGGTACGCCTATCCACAGAGCCCGCGCGGCGAGACGTACGAGGACCTGAGCCAGGCACCCCAGTTTCCGTTCGAGATCGCGTCGAACGAGGTGGTCAGGAAAGACGTGACCCTGGGGGGTGGCAACTGCACGGTTCGCGGGATCGTGGTCGACCAGGACGGACGCCCCTTCCCGGGGCTAGAGGTCCTCGCCTACTACAAGAACCTACCGGGCGACGACTTGCCCCGGCTCACCTGGGGAAACCGCGCCGGGCATGCGGTGACGGACGACCAGGGAGAGTACCTCCTCGACGGGCTGTTCCCGGAGCAGCTCGGAATTCAGATCGAGCCCCACGGGTTCAGGTTCGGGGCCAAGGTCGGGGAGAACTTGCTCGGTCGCTGGATCGAACACACCGAGGTAGATCTGCGCTCGAGCTGCCATGTCGAGGCGCCCGACAGCGTGGCGCATCGGAGCCGACCCTTCCGGGTCTTCGGAAGGGTACAGCTCGACCCTGAGTGGGCGGCGCTCCAGCAAGTCACGCCGAATCGCTTGGAGATGACGCTGCTCTGGCCTCCGCGTGAGTTTCCCCGGGGGGAAGAGCCCGAGCACGGCGCAATGCGCAGGCAAGAGCGAGTCGATATCGAACGTGACGGTGCTTACGAGTGGGCCGTCGAAACGCCGGTGTCTCGCATGACCGTGCGTGTCGAGGCCGTCTGGACGGACGCGTCTCCGGTCGAATTCGAGATCGAACCGATCCCCGACGCGACCGTGGAAGTTCCGATTCACTTTCCATGAACCGACTGAGGAGAAGAGAGGTGGACCATGAGGCTCAGTGTGCTGTTGTTCGGAGTGTGTGTTCTTTGGGTGGGTCCTGTTCGAGCAGAGGGTTCCTTCTACGACTACCCACCGGGCTACCCGTTCGGAGCGGACGGGTCCCCCGACGGTCATGACGGATACCCGGGTGACACTCCCCCCGGGGTGGCTCCGCCTGAATGCGGATGCCCTCCGGATGGAGGTGATGGGGGGAATTCTCTCACTTCGTGGGGAAACGGCGGAAATGGCGGCACCGGGTTTTCCCCGGGAGGAAGCGGAGGCAACGGGGGCGGGGGCGGCTTCGTGGGGACGGGCGGAAATGGCGGAGCCGGTGCTTCGGGAATCCCGGGCGACGCCAATGGCGGTATCGGAGGGTCCGGTGGCCCTGGGGGTGTCGGAGGAGATGGGGGCGACGGAGGTCATGCATCCGGCCAAGGGGATGCCGGAGCCGGCGGTTCCGGTGGGGAGGGGAACTCTCAGGGAGGTGACGGCGGAAAGGGCGGCAACTCGCCGGGTAGCGGCAACGGAGGGGATGGGGGCGATGGAGG
>JAJDET010000182.1 GCA_029259655.1 Planctomycetota bacterium | reverse complement strand
ATCTCACTCGCGGTCCCGCTCGTCGTGCGCCTCGAGGGCACGAACGTCGAGAAGGGACGCGAGATCCTCTCGAGCTCCGGCCTGCCGATCACCACGGCGGCCGACCTGGACGAAGCGGCCGAAAAGGTGTGTCGCGCGGTGGAGGACTGATCGATGAGCATCTGGGTCGACGCGGACACGAAGGTCATCTGCCAGGGCTTCACCGGAAAGCACGGCACGTTCCACTCCGAGCAGGCGCTCGAGTACGGCACCCGGCTCGTCGGCGGCGTGACGCCCAGGAAGGGCGGCCAGACGCACCTCGGGCTGCCCGTGTTCGACACCGTGGCCGACGCGAAGTCGGCGACCGGTGCGACCGCCACCGTGATCTACGTCCCGCCGAAGTTCGCGAAGGCCGCGATTCTCGAGGCCGTGGACGCCGAGATGGACCTCGCCGTGTGCATCACGGAGGGGATCCCGGTGCTCGACATGGTCACCGCCATGGAGCGCGTCCGGGACAGTAAGACGCGCCTGATCGGGCCCAACTGCCCGGGCATCATCACGCCCGAGACCTGCAAGATCGGGATCATGCCGGGCTACATCCACAAAGAAGGCCGCGTGGGTATCGTCTCGCGCTCCGGCACGCTGACCTACGAGGCCGTGTGGCAGATCACCAGCCGCGGGCTCGGCCAGTCGACCTGCATCGGGATCGGCGGCGACCCCGTGAACGGCACCGACTTCATCGACTGCTTGCGCGCGTTCAACGACGACCCGGACACGGACGGCATCGTCATGATCGGTGAGATCGGCGGTACCGCCGAGGAGCAGGCCGCGGAGTTCATCGCCTCCGAGGTGAAGAAGCCCGTGGTCGCGTTCATCGCCGGCGTGACCGCGCCGCCCGGCCGGCGTATGGGACACGCAGGCGCGATCATCTCGGGCGGCAAGGGCACCGCCGCTGACAAGATGGCGGCGCTCGAGAAGGCCGGCGCCACGGTCACGAAGACGCCCGCGAACCTGGGCGAGAAGATGGAAGAGCGCCTGCGCGCCGCGGGTCTGCTCGCCGCTTCGGGAGCCTGATCCCATGTCCACCGCCTGGCGCACCCTCGTCACGGCGGACGGTTCGTGGACGCTCGTCCACCCCGGGCACGGTGAGGCCTGTCACAGTCGCTCCGGCGCCTGGCTCGAGGCGGTCGAGCGCTTCGCCGTCCCGTGCCGGCTCTCCGCGTGCGCCCGGGAGGAGCTCCGCCTGCTCGACGTCGGCACCGGGATCGGCCTCAACATCGCCGCCGCCCTCGCGGCGCTCGCGCCGACCGGCGCGCGGCTCGTGGTCGACACGCTCGAGCGCGACCGCTCCGTCCTCGAGCGCGCGATCGAGCACGCCCGGGACTTGGACGGCGACCCCGGACCTGGCGCCGACTGGCACGCGATCGTGCTCGAGGCCCTGGCCGGAGCCGCGGATTCACCGGGCGAGCCCGTCGAGCTGGGCCGGACCGGTCGGCTGCGGCTCTACCTCGGCGACGCCCGCTCGACGCTCGAAACGCTCGCCGAGTCGCACTACCACGCGGTCTTCCTCGACCCGTTCTCGCCCAGGGTCGAGCCCGACCTCTGGCAGCCGGCCTTCCTCGCCCGCGTGGCGCGGTCGATGGCGACCGGCGCCCTGCTCTCGACCTACAGCGCGGCCACGCACGTCCGCGCCGGGCTCCTCGCCGCGGGCCTGGGGGTCGGGCCGGGACCGAGCGTGGGGGCCAAGTCCGAAGGTACCCTCGCGGGCCGCGGGACCGCCGTTCCGGCCTTCGAGGAGCGCGTCCGGCAGCGGATCGAGGACTCCGCGGCGGAGCTCACCACGCGCGCAGGCGAAACCACGCAGCCCATCGCCTAGAATGCCCGCATTCGCGGCCGGGCCCCTTGAGTGTCTCCGGCCGCTCGACCACGAGAACCGCCATGCAACCTCTCGCCTTCATCGGCCCCACGGAGCTCTGGATCATCCTCGGCATCCTGCTGGTCCTGTTCGGGGCGACGAAGCTCCCCGCGCTCGCGCGCTCGATGGGGTCCTCCGTCACCCAGTTCAAGAAGGGCCTCTCCGAGGACCCGGAGCTCCTCGAGAAACCGAAGGAGTCCGACGAGAACGAGTCGTGATCGCCGTGACTTCGCGCGAAGAACCGCGCTCGCACGATTCCGGGAACGGGCACGCCGTCGAGGGTGTCGTCCTGTGCGGCGGTGCGAGCCGTCGTATGGGTGAGGACAAGGCGAGCCTCCGCCCGCCCGCCCTCGCGGGCCGTACGCTGCTCGAGAACGCCGTGCACGTGCTCGACGGCCTCGCCGGCCGCGTGGTGCTCGCCTGCGGCCAGGACCCGCGCTACGCCGAGCTCGGGCGCGAGCTCGTCCTCGACTCCGAGCCCGGGGCCGGCCCCCTGGCGGGACTCGTGGCCGCGCTGGACGGGATGCGCGGCGAGTGGCTCCTGGTGCTCGCTTGCGACATGCCCCGTGCCGACCCGGGCCTGTTCCGGGCCCTCCTCGAGAAGGCCCGCGAAGAGGACCTGGACCTCTGCCTCCTGGAATCCCCGGACGGGCTGGAGCCCCTGTGCGGCGTCTACCGAAAGACCTGCGGGGACCCGGCGCGGGGGGCGCTCCGGGCGGGGAAGCGAAAGGTCGTCTCGTTCCACGGGCCGCCGCTTCGTAGGGGCAGCCTGAGCCCCTCCGAGGTGGGGTCGGCCGAGGAATGGGCGATCAATCTGAACACTCGGGCCGACTTCGAACGCGAACTGGAGAGAGGACCGGAGGAGATGCCGTGAGTCGATCGAAAGCCCTCTTGGCGGAGCTCTTCGCCCCCGTGGCGGGAGACCTGGAGCGGATGCGAGGCGTCCTGACGGACGAGCTCGGCGACTCCTCGCCGGTCGTCAGTGACATGCTCGACCACGTGGCGCGCTTCCGCGGCAAGGAGCTGCGCGGGGCGCTGGTCCTGCTCGCAGGGGAGGCGACCGGGAACGCCACGGACGAACACCCGAAGATCGCCGCGATCGTCGAGATGATCCACCTCGCGACGCTCGTCCACGACGACATCCTCGACGGGGCCGAGGTCCGCCGCCGCGTGGCCTGCGTCAACCAGCGCTGGAACAACCAGGTCGCCGTGCTGCTCGGGGACTACCTCTACGCGCGCGCTTTCGCGCGCTCGACCGAGCTCTCCTCACGCCTCACGAGCCGGCTCCTGGCGGAGACGACGAAGGTGATCTGCGTGGGGGAGATCGAGCAGAGCACCGCCCGGTACGACTTCGACATGACGCAGGAGCGCTACGAGGAGCTCATCGGCGGGAAGACCGCGAGCCTCTACGCCGCCGCCTGCGAGCTCGGCGCGCGCTACCCGGGCGGCAACGACGAGGTCGGTGCGGGCATGCGCCGGGTCGGGTACGACCTGGGACTCGCGTTCCAGATCGTCGACGACTGCCTGGATCTGACCGGGACGCAGGAAGCCGTCGGCAAGACCGTCGGGTGCGACGTCGAGGACGGAAAGGTCACCCTGCCGGTGCTCCACGTCTACGCGTCGGCGAACGAGGACCTGCGCGGGCGTATTCGCGACGTCTTCACGCTGCCCGGACTCGAGGGCCGCGCGGGCGTCCTGCGCGAGACCGTCGACCTCGAGCCGGGGCTCGCCTTCGCCATGGACCGTGCGCGCTCGCTCGTGAAGAGCGCGCTCGACGAGCTGGGACAACTCCCGGAATCACCCGCGCGCGCCTCGGTCGAGCGCGTCTGCGGCTTCGTTCTCGACCGCAGCTACTAGGAACCGACCTCTTGAGCACCCTGAAGGCAATTAACTCGCTCGCGCTGATCCTTCTCGTGGCCGCCTGCGCGAGGAACCCGGCGGAGATGGCGATCGAAGAGATACGCGTGTCCACGGTCGCGTCGCGGCCGGCGGTCGTCAACGCGACCAACGAGCTGAGGTTCGGCCGGATGCCTGCGCCCGCACCCGCGCCCGCGAGCCGGGGTCGTGCGCCCATCGCGTGGGAGATCCCGCCCGGCTGGACGGAGCTCGCCCCGACGGACATCCGCATCGTGAACATGCGCGTCGGCGAAGGAGCGGAGTGCTACCTGGCGTTCCTGGCGGGCAGCGGCGGTGGCCTCGAGGGCAACGTGAACCGCTGGCGCGATCAGATGGGGCTCTCGCCCTTCTCCACCGACGAGGTCCTCGCGATGCCCAAGCGGAAGATCCTCGGGCAGGACGCGGTCCTGGTCGACCTGGAGGGCGCGTACAGCGGGATGTCGGACGACGCCCGGCCCGACTTCGCGCTGCTCGGGGCGATCTTCTCGATCCCCACCGGCACGCTGTTCGTGAAGATGACCGGACCGAGTGACGTGGTCCGCACGCAGCGCGCGAACTTCGACCTCTTCTGCGACTCGCTCGCGGTGAACCTTCCCGAGGACTCCCAGCAGCACGGCCCGGACGACGGGCACGACCACGGTCCCGACGACGGGCACGACCACGGCGGCGCGACCCCGCCGCCGGCCGGGGCGGGAACCCAGAGCGGAGGCGGCTTCACCTTCGACGCTCCCGCCGGATGGACGCGCGAGGATCGCGCGGTGCGCGCCGTCAACTTCCGGCTGGGCGCCTCCGGCGAGAGCGAGTGCTACGTCACCGTGCTCGGCGGCGACGGAGGCGGGCTCGAGGCCAACTTGAACCGCTGGCAATCGCAGCTCGGCCTCACCGCGCTGACCCAGGCGGAAATCGAATCGCTTCGGCGCGTCGTGGTCCTGGGCGCCGAGACTCCGCTGTTCGAGGGCTACGGGAGCTTCTCCGGGATGGGTGGCACCGATCGCAGCAGTGCCGGAATGCTCGGCACGGTGAGCCTGCTCCAGGGGCACAGCGTCTTCATAAAAATGGTGGGGCCCGAGACCGAGATTCGCGCCGAGCGCGAGAACTTCCTGCGCTTCGCGCAGTCCTTGAGGAAGCTGTGATGGGTCGCTTCGCACGAGGGACGCTGAGTTTCTTCTCGTCCTACCTGTTGGTCTGCATCCTGCTCGGGTTCCTGTTCATCCTCACGCTGCTGGGGACGCTCGAGCAGGTCGACAACGGGCTCTTCGAGGTCCAGAAGAAGTACTTCAACTCCTACTTCCTCGTGCACGACGCCGGGCCGGTGGGGATCCCGCTGCCCGGCGCGAACCTGGTCCTCATGCTGCTCTCGGTGAACATCGTGCTGGGCGGGCTCGTGCGGATCCGCAAGCGCTGGGCGACGGCCGGCGTGATGGTCATCCACGTGGGGATCGTCGTGATGATGGCGGCTGCCCTCGTCAAGCTGCACTGGTCCGACGAGGGCTACCTGCAGCTCTACCCCGGCGAGCGCTCCGACGAGTACGTGAGCTACCACCTCTGGGAGGTGGCCATCTTCCGCGCGAACGAGACGGACGAGGTCACGGAGTTCCTGATCCCCGAGGAACACTTCTCCGATCTCCAGGGCGGAGCGACGCGCACGTTCAAGAGCGACAGACTCCCCTTCGAGCTCACCCTCTCGAACTTCACGAAGAACTGCCGCCCCTTGCCCAAGGGGCCGATGTGGGACACGCCGCACCCCGTGATCGCCGGATACGCGCTGCGCGACCTCCCGCTCGAGAAGGAGTCCGAGTTCAACATCGCGGGGCTCTACGTGAAGGCGAGCGGGTCCGGCGGTCCGGAGGGCGCGGGGCTCCTGTGGGGTGCGGAGCGCTATCCGTGGATCTACGAGGACGCCGGGGGCGAACGCTGGGCAGTGACGCTGCGCCACAAGCGCTATCCGATGCCCTACACGATCGCGATGGACAAGTTCACGCACGAGCTCCACCCGCGAACCGGGATCCCGAAGAGCTTCAAGAGCGACGTGACGAAGCTCGAGGAAGGAGAGTCGCCGCGGAGCGTCTTGATCCAGATGAACGAGCCGCTGCGCGCGGGCGGCCTGATCCTCTTCCAGGCCCGCTACGGTCCCCCCAACGCCGGTCCGGACGATCCCAAGTACTCGCACTTCGCGGTCGTGCGCAACCCCTCCGACCACTGGCCGACGATCTCGTGGTTCATCATCGCCTTCGGTCTCCTGTACACCTTCCTGTGGAAGCTCGTCGTCTACATCATCCGTCAGAGCAAGAGTCGGGTCGGTACGACCCTTCGAACGGAGGCTCCGGGTGCCTCCGGGAGCAACGCAGCATGAAGCTCACTCGAACGATCGCTCTCGCGACCCTCGTGCTCCTCGGAGCCTGTCAGAAGGAAGAGCCGGACGCTCCCTACGAGCCGCTCCGCAAGGCCCCGTGGCCGGAAGAGGTGCTCGCGCGCGCCGCGGAGCTGCCGCTGCAGGATCGAGGTCGCGTCAAGCCGCTCAGCACGTTCGCAGGCTTCCAGCTGCTCAAGATGAAGGGCAGCCGGCGCCTGACGACGCCGCCGCCGGTCGAGGAGAAGCTCGACCCGACCGCCTGGCTGCTCGACTGCTTCTTCTTCCCCGAGGACGCCGCGAACTACGAGACCTTCCTCGTGCAGGACTCACAGGTCCTGGTCGACGTCGGGCTCGAGGGCAAGCACCGTCGGGATCGCTACACCTACCGCGAGCTCGTCGGGGGGCGCGAGAAGCTCTTCGCGAAGGCGCGCGAGCTCGTGCACAAGGAGACCAAGGACCTCGACGCGCTCGAGCGCCAGATGCTCGGGCTCGCGACGAACCTACGCGACTTCGAGGACCTGACCCACTTCCTCGACTTCGCGCGCTACCGCTACACGACCGGCGGATCGGAGGGCCTCGAGGCCGTCTTCGGCGAGAACGAGGAGTCCTCGATCGGGAGCGTTCTCGCGGCGTCGGCGGACCTGCGCGCGCTCTACCAGCGGCTCTCCGGTGCACACGGCGAGGGCGACGTCGAGGAGATGCGCGCGGCGACGCGCCTCATGGACGAGCTCGAGCACTTTCTCCAGGGCGGGGGGCCGGGCTACGCGCTCTTCGCTCCCCCGGATCCCGCCCCGACCGCCGAGTACCTCACACCGCTCGAGCTCGTTCCCGAGATCTTCGCGATGGACGACCCGGCGAGCTCGCCCGAGCTCGCGATGATGGCCTCGCTGGGAGCGATGGCCGAGCACCGCAGCGACCCGCCGCGGTTCGCCGCCGGGATGGCGGACCTGCACGAGGTCCTGACGGGGCGCGCCGACGCGCGCGGGGACTTCTCGAGCATCCCGTTGGAGATCTCCTTCTACGGGGTCGACTACTTCTACCGGGCGCTGGTCGCCTACCTCCTGGCGTTCCTGCTGGTCGCCATCTCGTGGATGCTCCCCGGGAGCGTCTGGCTCCAGCGCGGGATCTGGGGCCTGGCGATCCTGGCGACGGGCTTCGTCGTGGCCGGCGTGACCATGCGCTGCGTGATCCGCTCGCGCCCGCCGATCCTGACGCTCTACGACACGATCCTCTTCATCACCGGGGTGATCGCGCTCGTGTGCATGGGCCTCGAGCTGATCAACCGCCAGCGAATCGCGCTCGCGACGTCGACCGTGCTGGGTGCGCTGGGGATGTTCCTGGCCGGGAAGTACGAGTTCAAGGAGGCCGTGAACGCCGGCGACACGATGCCGAGCCTGGTCGCGGTGCTCGACACGAACTTCTGGCTCGCGACGCACGTGACCACGATCAACATGGGCTACGCGGCGGGGCTCCTGGCCTCGGCGCTGGCCCACGTCTGGATCGTGGGGAAGATCTTCGGGCTGAAGCGCCACGACGCGGGCTTCTACCGGAACGTCTCGAAGATGATGTACGGCGTGATCTGCTTCGCGCTGCTCTTCTCCGTCGTCGGCACTATCCTCGGTGGCGTCTGGGCCAACTACAGCTGGGGCCGCTTCTGGGGCTGGGACCCCAAGGAGAACGGCGCGCTGCTGATCTGCCTGTGGCAGCTGATCATCATCCACTTGCGGCTCGGCGGCTACGCGAAGCAGTTCGGCCTGGCCGTGCTCTCCGTCCTGGGCGGAGTGGTCGTGGCGTTCTCCTGGTGGGGGGTGAACCTCCTGAACGTGGGGCTGCACAGCTACGGCTTCACGAGCGGCGTTGCCCTCGTTCTCGGGATCATGTACCTCCTCGAGTTCCTGGTCGTGATCGCCGCCTGCGTCTGGAAGCTGGTCATGACGAAGGCCGTCGCGACCACGGCGAGCTGATCACTCACGGAGGAGCAGGAGACATGGGAGCGACGGAAGTGACCGCGAGGATCCTCGACGGCAAGGCGACGGCGAAGGCGGTGCGCGCGGACGTGCGCGCTCTCGCGGAGCGGCTGACTGCAGCCGGACATCGGCCCGGCCTCGGTGTCGTCCTGGTCGGCGACGACCCGGCCAGCCAGGTGTACGTGCGGAACAAGGACCGCGCCGCCGAGGAGGCGGGCTTCCGCGTCGAGACGCGAAAGCTCCCCGCGACGACGAGCCAGGCCGAGCTCCTGGCCGAGATCGAGGCGTTCAACGCGGATGCGGGGATCCACGGGATCCTGGTCCAGCTCCCGCTTCCATCAGGCCTCGACGAGCGCGCCGCCGTGCGCGCCATCTCGCCCGACAAGGACGCCGACGGCCTGCACCCCGAGAGCGTGGCGCGGCTCGTGATGGGGGAGTCGGGCTTCGTGCCCTGCACACCCGCCGGCTGCATCGAGCTCCTCGACCGTCACGGGATCGAGATCGAGGGCCGGCGCGCCGTCGTGATCGGTCGTTCGATGCTGGTCGGGAAGCCGCTCGCCCAGCTCCTGCTCGCGCGGAACGCGACCGTCACGATGTGCCACAGCCGTACGACCGACCTCCCCGCCGTCTGCCGCGAGGCCGACATCCTGGTGGCCGCCGTGGGCCGCCGCGAGCTCGTCCGCGGCGACTGGGTGAAGCCCGGGGCGGCCGTCCTGGACGTCGGGATCAACCGCGGCGAGGACAAGAAGCTCAAGGGGGACGTGGCCTTCGACGAGGTGGCGGCCGTGGCCGGGGCTCTGACTCCAGTCCCGGGCGGTGTCGGGCCGATGACCATAGCGATGCTCCTCTCGAACACGGCCCTGGCGGCGTCGCGCCTCGCCGGGATCGAGGGGCACTAGAGCCCGCCTGATCCGATGCAGCCCACCTGGTCCGATCCGCCCGATCATGGGGGGGGGATGCAGCTGGCGATGCCGTCGATCACGCCCTGCGTGAAGCGGATCCTCCTGGCGACCGCCGCCGTGTTCCTGCTGCAGTTCCTGCTCTCGTTCAACCCCGGCGCCGACGAAGCGTTCACGCGCTGGTTCGCCGTGTATCCCCCGGCCTGGAAGTCGTTCCTGCCGGCGGTCTGGCAGGTCCTGACCTACGGCTTCCTGCACAGCGTGCACGACATGGGCCACGTCGTGTGGAACATGCTGTGGCTCTACTTCCTCGGGACGATGCTCGAGGGGGTCATCGGGGGGCGGCGCTTCCTGGCGATCTACCTGGGATCGATGCTGGCCGGTGGGATTCTCCAGCTCGCTGTGTCGCTCTTCAGCCACTCCGATGCCCGGATCCTCGGCGCGTCCGGAGCGATCCTGGGAATCACGCTCGCGCTCGCGACGCTGCGGCCGCAAACGAGGATCATCTTCCTGTTCATCCCGTTGACGCTGAAGACCCTCGCCATCATCAAGGTCGGGATGGACGTGTTCGGGATCCTCTTCGAGCTGCGCGACAATACGGGCGGCGGCACGGCCTACTTCGCCCACCTCGGGGGCGCGATCTTCGGCTTCGCCGTCGCGAAGTCGGGCTGGATCTGGCGCGACCCTTTCGCCGAGATCGAGCGCCGGGTCGACGAGCGCCGCGAGCGCGGCCAGGCGAACGACCAGGCCAAGGTCGACCAGCTCCTGACCAAGATCCACCACGAGGGCATCCAGTCCCTCAGCGAGCGCGAGAAGGCCTTCCTCAAGCGCGCCGCGAAGCGGTAGGGAGCGTGGTGTCGCGCAGTCGCGCGCCGTACGCGACGTGACGAGCCTCGGGGGGTCGCAATGAGTCGTGCGCGTTCCTCCCCGCAGTGCCGCACTCTCCGCGCACCGGCGGATGCCGGCGCGCGCGAGGAAGGCGCTCAAGCGCCGGTCCCTCGTGAGCCGACCGCCCTAGGCGGTGTCGGCGTGTTGTCCATCAGGTTTCTTCCGCCCGCCGGAGGCATCGCCGCGGGTACCGCGGCTTCACCGGAGTGGGGTCGGGGTGCCCTCGGACGGGTTGCTTTCCACGGGTTGCGAGTATCGGGGAGTCGGAATGCCTTCGCGATGCTTGCGCGGGCTTCGCCGCGCAAGCGAGACGTCGGGAGGCGTCGACACGTGCGGGACGCGGGTGGGGGACGTCGCAATGCGCACTCGCTCGCGGGCTTCGCCCGACGAGCATCGCGAGACTGGGAGTCTGACCGCATGCGGCTCGTCAGCCTTGGTGCGAACGCGACTGCGCGGCACCACGGTTCCCTTCCGATGGATGCGCCGGTACCCGGCGCGATGCCTCCGGCGGGAGGAAGAAACCTGATGAAACACGCCGACATCGCCTAGGGCGGTCGGCT
>JAJDET010000181.1 GCA_029259655.1 Planctomycetota bacterium | reverse complement strand
CTCGATCACGTCGAAGCCCTGCTTCATCGCGAGCTTGATCACGGGCGCGCCGGCCAGGTCGCCGACGATGTGGAGCCCACCCACGTTCGACTCGTTCCCCTTGCCGACGAGCGGCCGGCGGAGGTCGCGGCTCCCGCTCGTGAGCAGCGCCTCGAGCTTCTTCCTGATTCCGAGCACGTCTGCGACCATCGCTACCTCCCCGCGCGCAGGACTTCGGACTCGACGAGCGGCTCGACGGCCGCGCCGCAGCTCGGACAGGACGACGCCGCCGGATGCATCGGCTTACCGCATCCCGTGCAAGGCCGCGGCGCGCGGGTGACCGGCACCTTCACCAGCCCGGCGGGGATCCCTGCGGGCAGGAGCGTGGCGTCGCCGCGCGGGACGATGAAAACGAGCACGGCGAGCGCAGCGACGTTTCCGATCAGCCCCGCGAAGAACCAGGCCACCGGCGGCTGTCCGCGGTTCACGGCGAGGTAGGCGGACGCGGCGGAACAGACGAGCCCGCCGAGCACCCACAGCCCGACCCAGAACCACGGATCGCGCACGGGCGCCGACTCCGTCTGCGCTTCCTGGAACAGGGCGCTCTTCGGCTGGAGCTTCCCGAACTGGCCGACGGGATCGTTCCTCCAGACCTCGTCGCACTCGCCCGCGTGCAACGGGACGCGCCGCCCGCGGTGCAAGAGGACGAAGTCCCCCTCGCCGAGCTCCGTGCCGCAGGCGAGGCACCGATCGTGCTCCTCGCGCTCGACGCGTTCCTGCGGCGGAGCCGCTGCGAGGAGAGAGCCGGTCAGGATCAGAACGACGGCGAGACGGACGAGGCTCATGGGTGACCGCAGATTGTCGGGGCTCCGCGCGTCCGACGCAAAGAGCCCTCTCGACGGCTTCCGCGGGGACGGCGCCCCCCTACGGATTCGCATCTCCTCTGCGACCGACCTTCGGTAGGCTCCGCACCGTGGAGTCCGGTCCCGATCGCTCGAGCGCGCACGCCTACCTCGTCCGCTGCGCCGAGCTCCTCCACGCTCACGGAACGCCGGCCCACCGCCTCGAGCGCGTGATGGTGATCGCGTCGCGCAGCCTGGGCGTGGAGGCTTCCTTCCTCTATACGCCCACATCGGTCTTCGCCTCCTTCGGCAAGATCCCCCACGAGGAGACCCACCTCCTGCGGATCGAGTCCAGCGACGTCGACCTCGGCAAGCTGGTCGCCTTCGACGATGTCATGGACCGGGTCGCCGACCGGGAAATGAATGCCGGTGAAGGGCTCGCCGCCCTCGAGGCGATCGCGCAGGCCCCGCGCCGCTGGAACAACGTGACGAGAGCGCTCGCATTCGGCCTCGCGTCGGGAGGGGCGGCTTGCTTCTTCGGGGGAGGCATTCCCGAGATCGCGCTGTCCTTTGCGCTCGGTCCCTGCCTCCTCGCTCTCGGACGCGTGCTCCCGGGGAACGGAGAGGGGGTCGGCCTCTACGAACCCGTGGCTGCCTTCGCGGCGGCCTTCGCCGCGCTCCTCTTCGCGCGACACGTCGTGGTGCTGGACGATCGCGTGGTCACGCTCGCGAGCCTGATCGTGCTCGTCCCGGGGCTCACGCTGACGACGGCGATGACCGAGCTCGCGACGCGGCATCTCGTTTCGGGTGTGTCGCGCCTCGCCGGTGCAGCGGCGCTCTTCCTCATGATCTTGCTCGGAGTCGCGCTCGCCTGGCGGCTCGGCGCCGGCCCGGTCGCGGGGGTCTCCGGATCCGCCGGGGAGCTCCCCGCCTGGACGGTGTGGATCGCGGCTCTCGTCATGCCGTTCGCCTTCGCCGTGATCCTCGAGGCTCGCGTGCAGGAGTTCGGCCCGATCTTCCTGACCGGCGTCGGGGGCTTCGCGGCGGCCCGACTGGGCGCGGGAGCGCTCGGCTCCGACCTCGCGCCCTTCGCGGGCGCGCTCTTCGTCGGTCTCGCGGCCAACCTGTACGCCCGCCTCTGCGACCGGCCCGCGATCGTCCCGCTCACGCCGGGGATCCTGCTGCTCGTGCCGGGCAGCCTGGGGTACCGCAGCCTCACCTCGTTCCTCGACCGCGAGGCCCTGGCGGGGATGGAGTGGGCCTTCCAGACCGGGGTCGTCGCGGTGGCACTGGTGGGTGGGACGCTCGCGGCCAACGTGGTGCTCCCGCCGCGTCGCGTCCTCTGAGGCCGAAAAAGGCCGTGAATCCGAAACCCAACCGCGCGGACGGACACGACCTCCAACGGTGAGATCCCGACTGGGGAGCGGTGTGCTCCCACTCCGGGGAACCGTTCAGGAGGAACCCATGTCTCGACCCCGTCCCGTATCCGGTGCTGCTGCCATCCTGCTGGCGCTGGCCGCTCCCGTTCCGCTCTTGGCCCAGCAGGCGCCCTTCAACGTCGTCGACGATATCGAGGCGACCTGGGTCAACCTCAACTTCCAGACCGTTCGACCGATCGCGCTCGTCCCGAAGAGCTCGGGCGGCGAGAAGGTCTGGACGATCAACACACAGGACAGCTCGGTCCTGCGCTTCGGGAACACCCAGGCGAGCGCGCCGCGCCTCGAGGTCCGGGTCCCGTGGGGTCCGGTAGCCCTCGCCTACTGGGACGCCTCCGGCTTCGGCGTCGTGCAGACCGGCGGCGCCGACGGACCGGCCCAGCCGGGTATCCCGACGGCGATCGACGCGATCCTGGTCGACCCGACGCCCTCGAACTTCCCGGATCAGATCCTCGTCGTGAGCAAGGGCTCGAAGGTGCTCACGTACCTCGACGAGAAGACCGGCGCAGTGCTGCGCATGAAGGAGCTTCCCGACGAGCCCGGTGACATCGTCGTGATTGGCGATCGCGCCTTCATCGCATGCGCCGCCGATGACGTCGTGGTCGAGGTGAACCTCGTCAACAACACGATCGTCAAGACCTACGCAGTGCCCAGCAAGCACCCGCTCTTCCTGTCGGTCGAGAAGCACCCCGGCAACCAGCAAGCGGTCCTGGTCACGCCCATGCTGTCGGGGAACAACTCGGCGCCCGAGAACTTCCCGGGCGCTCGCCGCGCGGGCAAGCAGATCCTCGACCTCGCGAATCCGAGCGTCGCGCAGACAGGCCTCCCCGACGAGGACGCCTTCCGCATCGATCCCTCGGCCGGAACGGTCACGCCCGTCCTGATCTCGGCCGGGACGATCCTCTTCGGGAACGGAGTCAACCCGGTCACGGGCCGCTTCTGGATCCTGAACACCGAGGCCAACAACAAGGAGCCCAAGAACCAGACCGAGCCGTCGATCGCGGGCTTCATCACCCAGAACCGGCTCTCGATCGCGGCGCTGCCGCCGCTCGGCACGAGCCCGCCGCTGGAGCCGCCCCTGCGTATCGTGGAGCTCGAGGACGTGAACCCCTTCGTCCCGGGCGTGCAGCACGATCCCGACGAGCGAGCGGTCGGAACGCCCTACGCGCTCGCGTTCGCCTCGGACGGGCGCGGGTTCGCCACGAGCCTCGTGAGCGACACGGTGGTCGTGCTCGCCCCGAACGGCGACGTCCTGGGCCACTTCGACGTGCCCGAGAACTTCGCTCCGCGCGGGATCGAGGTCACGAAGGACGACGCCGAGATCCTCGTCTGGAGCCAGAACCACGCCGAGATTCGGGTGTACGACGCGGACGCGCCGCACGCAGAGCTCGCGATCCATGACCTCGGCTACGACCCGACTCCGGAGCTCGTCGCCGAGGGCCGCGAGCTCTTCTACGACGGCAAGTTCTCGCGCAACGACAACGCCACCTGCGCGAGCTGCCACGTCGACGGTCGTTTCGACCTCCTGACGTGGAACCTCTCGGCCGGCCACAGCGACGACAAGGGCCCGATGTTCACCCAGACGCTGGTGGGCCTGGACAAGCTGGCTCCCTTCCACTGGCGCGGCGAGCGGGCCGATTTGATCGAGTTCAACGGCGCTTTCGAGGGCCTGCTCGGCGGGCGCCAGCTGACCGTCGGAGCCGGCAGCGAGTTCGAGGCCTTCGAGGCCTTCGTCTTCTCGATGCAGAGCTCGCCGAACCCGTTCGGACACAGCTCGCGCATGCTGGACGACTCGATCCAGCCGCCGCGGCTGCCGAACGGGGTCAGCGCGGCTTCCGCCATCAACGGGCAGACGCTCTTCAACACGCTCGAGGTCGTCGGCGACCTCGACTGCAACGAGTGCCACACGCTGCCGACCGGCACGAACAACGACATCTTCGCGGACGACATCACGGGCAGCCTGCCGCACCGCTCGCACTTCAAGGTGACGCCCTTCAACGGCGAGTGGCGCAAGGAGATGCCGCTCGTCCAGGTCGAGCTGATCAAGGACGGGATCGTGCAACCGCCGACGACTCGCCCGCTGCTCGGCGCGGGCGTGTCGCACGCCGGGCTGAAGGACGACGTGATCGACTTCGTGGACGACGTCTCCACGGACCAGGAGGCGGCCGACATCGCGTCCTTCCTGCACCAGCTCGACCAGGGCATCGCACCCGTGGTCTCGCGCGCCTGGCTCCTGAATCCCAACACGGAGACGACGGTCGGGCCGCAGATCTCGAGCGACCTGATGCCCCAGGCGGGCACCAACTGCGACGTGATCGTCTACGGCATCTACGACGAGGCGGGCACGCCGACCGCGATGCGCTGGTGGTACGACGACGACGCCGGTGACTTCATCGCCGAGGCCTCGACCGTCTCTCCGCGCGTCCTGCAGGACTTCCTGGACAACGCCGACAAGGAGGCCAACTTCTTCGAGGCGGTCCCGCTCGGCAGTGGCCAGCGTCACGGCATCGACTTCGACAACGACGGTCTCGCGAACCTGGACGAGATCACGCAGGGGACGGACCCCTTCGATCCCGACTCCGACAACGACGGCTTCCCCGACGGGCACGAGGTGCTTCACGGCGGGAGCCCGACGGGAGGCCTCACCGCGCCCATCGACAACACGCCGCCGACGATCTCGGGTCTCGACGTGCCCTGGAACACGACCAAGGTCGCGCGGGTTCGCTTCGTGACGAACGAGCCGACGCGCTACGTCGTCACCTACACGACGACGGCGCCGGCGCCCTTCGACGGCGGTACGGTGACGAGCTCGGTCTACGAGCGGCGGCACAGTCTCGTCCTGCGGCACCTGAACCCGTCGACGCCGGGTGGACCCTCCTACACCTACGACGTCGAGGTCCGGGCCATCGACGCCCAGGGCAACGGAGCGATCCAGAACATCCAGTTCACGACGCTCGACTTCATGCACCTGACGGACAAGGACTGCGTCGTGGGCGAGATCCGGCGCGAGCGGCTCGAGCTCATCGACGGCTCGACGCTCCGGCTGACGGTCGGCATTCGCGTCGACGACAAGCTGGGCGGGTTCCCGCGTCCGCCGCTCGCGGACCGCGCGATCGTGGCCCGCGTGCTGGTCGGTGACAAGATCGCCTCGGACTTCCAGGCGATCGGGTCGTCGAGCTTCAAGGTGCGGGACTTCACGACGAACGGGATCGATAGTTTCACTCCCGGATTCGTGCCGGGTCCCTACCTGATCAGCTCCGCGACGGACGGGAACGGTTGGACCGAGCTCTCCTTCCAGGTCGAGCGCGACTGGCTGAAGCTGGGCCTGGAGCTCAACCTCAACGTCGAGGCGGTGCTGCGGGTGAACGATCCCGTGCTCTGGCAGGCGACCCTCGAGGCCTGCGAGTCGGTGCGCTGCGTCCCGGACCTGCCGACTCAGGACTCGACGCGGGCGCTGACGCGCTGGGACCTGCCGGACACGGATCCGGAGGCGAGGGGCCACAGTGCGGCGGCGGCGGAACTCCTGGGCCCGCCGACGATCGCGCCCAAGAAGAACAAGGGCCGGCGCTAGCCGACCCGGGTTCTTCTCCCGTGCCCGTGCCGTGCCCGACTTGCTCGGGCCGGCTCGGGCCGGCCGGGCGGCCGTCCCCACACTTTCACCAACCCGGTCCTACGATGGGCGGCGGGGTCGATTCACGGCCCTTCGGCATGAGCGGACCCGGCGGCTGTTTCTCCAAGCTCCTCCTCCTCCTCCTCTTCGTACTCACGACCGCCACCCTGACTCTCACCGCTCTCTTCTACGACGGCAGCGGCTACGAGCTGCACGAGGCGGCGGCCGACGACGACGTCGACCGAGTCCGCGAGCTACTCCGGAACGGAGCGGACGCGGATTCGACCGTTCGCGACTTCCTGCTCCTGAGGAAGGGAGACCCGATCGTCGATTGCTCTGCGCTCCTGTGCGCATCCTCCGAAGCCAGTGTCGACATGGTTCGGCTCCTCCTCGACAATGGCGCCAGCGTCGACCAGATCGGCGACCGGTGGTACACGCCGCTTCACAAGGCGGCGATGAACAGCGACCCCGACGTCGCACGCCTCTTGCTGGAGCGCGGAGCGGACGTCTCGGCCAGAGGCTTCGAGGACAGGACGGCACTCGAGGTCGCCGCTTCCCGCGGTTCTGTGGAGACAGCGCGCGTGATACTGGATGCGACGATGTCCTTGCCGGACGGCAGCAGCATCGCGAGGAGGGCTGCGGCCAAGGCACGAAGCACCGCGGAATTCAACCACTACTCCCGCGTCCACACGCTCGCCAGGATGTTCACCGTCTGGGCCGACGAGGTCGACGGAGTCCTCGTGGAGCCGGAGCTCGCACGCGCAGCGCGTACGTCGCCAGCTCTGGTCGAGAGTCTCCTGGCGCGCGACGAAGATCCCAGCGGGACGGATCCCGAAGGATGGACACCGCTCATGTGGGCAGTGGGAGTGCTCGGGCACACCAGCTCCGTCGAGCAGCTACTGCGGGCGGGCGCCGACCCTCACGCGGTCTCGAGGGAGGGATGGACGGCGCTCCTGGCGGCTGCGGAATCAGGTGTGACCGAGCGTGTCGAGGCGTTGCTCGATACCGGGGCCGACCCCAACCAAGTCGAGTTCCTGTGCGGTCGAACCGCGCTGCACTATGCCGCGACTCGCGGCGACGTGGACATGGTGAAAGTGCTCGTTGAATCGGGGGCCAACCCCAGGATCCAGAACTTGTCGGGCACGGCCGCGGGGGAGGCAGCTCGATTCAGGAGGACCGAAGAGGGCGTGGCCATCGATGCCTACTTCGCGGACTACTTCGTCAACAACCCGCTCTCTGCAGACGACATCGTCCTGGTGTTCGAGGAGCCGGTTCTGCTCCGGCTGCGCGAGCATCTGCGACCGCGGATACATGAATGGAGCGTCGCCGGACAGACCATCCACGTGCGGCTTCGAATGCCTCTCTACAACCTCCCGATCGATGTGGCCTTCGATGCGTTCCTGGTGATCGACGGGGAGGAGCAGGCGGTGGGCAGCATCGTCGCCAAGAGGGGCGCCGTCACATCCAAAGACTTGCTGTTCGCGCTGCCCAAGGGGGGTCCAACGCGGGCCGACTTGGTCCTGCGTCCCAACCCCGAGCTCGCCGCGTCCTACCTGCGCTCCGGGAGGATCTGGGGAAGGGAACTGCGCCTGGAATCGACGCGGGTCCTGCCTGAGATCGAGGAGTGACCCGTCGGGAGCCCGGGCACGTTTCGCTAGCTGAAGACAGGGAGGGCATCTGGCCTGACCGGGAGTGGTGCATGCTCCTACTCCAACCTCGGACCGACGAAGGCGCCCTCCCTGCCGACCCTGCGTAGCTCCGCAGCGGCGGCCTTTCCAGGGACCGGGTCCCCGGCCTTCCCGAAAACGGGGCTAGCCGGCCCGACGGCGCTCGAAGACGTCGCGATCGACGATCTGGTCCTCGCCGGGCAGCCCGCCGACGACGGCCATCACGCGCCGGAGCTCGGTACCGCGCCACTGGGAGAGGGTCCGGGCCGAGACACCGATCTCGGCCGAGAGTGCGTCGAGGTCCTCACTCAGGAGGAGCTCGAGAAACGAGTCGCGGTCGCCGAGCGGCGAGCTGGCGGAGACGTGAAAGTCGGGATGGCGCTTCATGCGGAACCGAGGTGTTGGAGGGAGAGACCCGCGCCGAGGAAGGAGTCGGCTGAAGGAGGAGAGGAGTAGGCAGGCCGAGGGGTTGAGGAAGGCCCAACGCTCCGGCCTCGGTGCGGGTCCCAGTTCTTCGAGAGCGAGCGGCCGGCGGAGACCGACCCTGTTCCGGAATCCGAGATCGAGGTGAGGCGACCTTCGCGTTTCCGCGGATTCGAATTCCGGTACGCCCCTTCTACCCGCGGACGACGTCTACGGTTACGTCGCGACTTAAAAGGGGTCATCCTCCCCAGCCCTCTCGGGGTCGCTACGCGCGCCGCCCGACTTCGCCGATTTCACGGCGCAACTTCACGCGGGTGCGGGGATAGAAGCGGGTGACGAGAAACCGTGCGGGGTCCCCCCGTGCGCGCCCGCTGCAGGGAGCGAGGTGCGCGAAGTAGGCGGGGGGACCCGGCCACTCTCGGGGGCCAGGGGCCGCAGCTCCTGGCCCTCTCCACAGGTGCCGCGCGCGCCACGAAAAAGGGCGACGGACTACACGTCCGCCGCCCCAGGAGAACCGAGGGAGAGAGGGCCTGCCGCCCTAGAAAGTCGTCTCCGCCGTGCGCGCCTCCTTCGGCGTCACGGTGAAGTCCCAGCGCTGCTGGTGGATGATGGTCTCGAAGTCGGTGTCGATCGGCCACGTGGGGGGCGGGTCCATCACGTACTCGATGACGAAGAGGATCTCGTCACCGGTCGTGAGGCCCGGGATGTCGAAGGTGGCGCGCGCCCTACCGTCGGCGCCGGTCACCGCGGTCAGGAACGGACCGTCGAGCACCGGGGCGACCCCCGCGATCGTGAAGTCCGTCGGGTTCCCGCTCGGATCGGTCCAGGTGTCGATCTGCGTGCCGTTCACGTGGATCGTCGCTGCGACGACCCAGCCCGCCTTCGGCGGGTGCGGCGGGCCGTGCGTCTTGCGCACGACGTCCACGACCAGCTCGCCCTTCAGGGAGCTCGTGTCAGGAGCGAGGTTCTCGACCTCGGACCGCGTGAGCTTCACCTGGTCCTCCGAGAACACGATGAAGCGCTGCGTCGTGAAGGCGGGGAGCTGGGCGATCGTCGTGTTCCCGCCCAGGTCCGTGGCGCGGATCTCGCCCGTGTAGGTGAACTCGCGCACGCGATCGGTGCTCGGCAAGAGGTCCGTGAGCATCACGCTGTGCGTCTTCACGTAGCGACCGCTCGGACCGAGCGGCGGAAGGAACGCCGTCCGCACGTCGAACTGGACGCCCGGTGCCGCACCTCCGCCCCCGGGGGCCGCAGGCACCTCCTCCTGGACGTTCGTCGAGTACTCGATCTGGAACTCCGTCGGCTCGTCCGTCTCCCACTGGACACGGGCGTGCTTCGCGGAGTTCCACAGGACGCGCACGTTCGAGATGACGGGCGGCGTGGTGTCGTTCGGCACGACCTGGTCGTCGAGCGGGTCTCCGCCCTCGGTCACCTCGTGCCCGTCGCGCCAGCGATCGTTGTCGGAGTCGGAATCGATCGGATCCGTCCCCAGGGCGAGCTCGTCGACGTTGCGGAGCTCGTCCGAGTCGTAGTCGACCGCGAAGCGCTCGGCCGAGCCGACCGGCATCCCCACGAACGTGAACCACGTCCCGTTTCGCACGACGCGCTCGTCGACGAAGAAACCGATGTTGCGATCCGGCGAGCTCGAGTCCTCCGACTCGAAGAGCCCCGTGTCGCGGTTGTAGAACCAGCGGTTCGGGCCGGCGTCGCTCCCGTGCGTCACCTCGCCCCAGACCGCGATGTCGCAGTTGCGCTTCTGGGCCTGGAAGAAGAGGTACTTCTCGATCGACGGCTTGACCTCCGCGAGCGTTCCCTCGTCGACGAGGTACGCCTTGTGCACGGCGGGCGCGATGCCCTGGTCGATCTGGTTCACGAACTCGAAGATCGAGTTCTCGACGGCGAACGGCATGCCGAAGCCCGCCGTGTGGAAGTCGAGCAGATCGTCGAAGATCCCGGAGTGGGCCAGTCCGGAACCGAGCAGCGCGACGTCGCGCGTCGCGTTGTTGATGAAGGTGATCTCGACGATCTCCTGCTCCTTCTTGTGGATCTCCTGGTAGTGCGGAACGTCGAGGTTCGTGCGGCGCGGGTTGGGGTTCGTCCCGAGGTCGCCGAAGCTGTCGCCGCTCGCTCCGGTCGGGAGGGTGTGGCAGTCCTGACAGGTCTCCGGGCCGACGGACGCGTCGGTGAAGTAGAACTCCTGGCCCTGGATCGGGTCACCGATCCCGCCGTTGCGCAGCGGCTCCGCGAGCTCGGTGTTCAGGACCCGGCGGTCGTCCTGGTTCGGGTTCGCCGGGTTCTGGACCGAGAACACGAAGTCCCGGAAGGCGTCGAAGTCGCCGCCGGGCGTCTCGTCGAGCTCCGCCCCGCCGAGCAGGCCGTCGAACGCTCCGTTGAAGTCGATCAACCCCGGGCGCTCACCGCGCCAGTGGAAGGGCGGCGTCTTGTCGATGCCGGCCAGGGTCTGCGTGACGAGCGGGCCCTTGTCGTCCTTCTGGAGGTCGGAGAGGTCCCACAGGAGCATGTCGGTGCGCGTCTCGATGTGGCAGCTCGCGCAGGACGAGTTCTTGTTGGCCGAGTTCTTCCCGTCGAAGAAGATCTCGCGTCCGCGCTTGAACGGCGACGGGTCGTGGCCGAGGTCGAGCGTCGCGACGTGCAGGAACGGCACCTGGTTGACGAGGATCACCTCGATCGTGTTCGTGCCCCAGCAGTAGACGAACAGCGTGGTCTCGGAGAGCCCGAGCTCGATGTCGCGGATGATCGCACCGTCCGGGATCCCGTCGGTTTCGTCCAGGTACACGAACTCGTCCCCGTTCGGGTCCAGGACGACGATGTTGTCGGTCAGGACGCCGCCCACGAAGGCGAAGCCGGCGGCCGAGAACTCGAGCGTGTAGGGCTGCCCGATCGGTTCGCCGACGGTCAGGGCGTCGAGGTCGGTGATCTTGTTGGGCTCCGACAGCGTGCTGCCGGTAGGCAGCGTCACGATCGACATCCGGTTCGCGATGAAGTCGCCCTGCAGTGCAGCCTCGCCGATCTTGTTCGGATCCTTGTTGTCGGCCTCCATGTTGAGCATCCACACGTCGCCGGTGACGGGATGGACCTCGAGGTCGAAGAGGATCGTGCCGATCTCGCGCCCCTGCGGCGTGACGGTCCCGGCCGCGGGGTCGATCAGGAACAGGTCCTCGTCGGGCAACCCGACGCTGATCCACGGCCCGTTGGCGCCGTCCATGATGCCGAGGAAGCCGGCGAAGATCGGGAAGATCCCGTCGACGTGCACGGTGCTGTTGTTGCCCGAGAGCATCGGCGCCGCGAGGACCGTGTTCCCCGGGCCGCGCGTCAGGAAGGTCGGCGCCTTCGAGCGGATCGGATAGGTGGCCTCGATCTCGCGCGTAACGAGGTTCACCTGCACCACGCTGTCGACCGAGGCGCAGGCCACGAGCGCGATACCGAGCTCGTCGATGACCTCGATGTCCGCCGGCTCGTCGGGCAGCTCGATGATCGCATCGATGCGCTCCGAGACGGGGTCGACGAACACGAGGCAGTAGTTCCCGCGGCACGTGACCAGCACGTACTCCTTGCCGCCTCCGTCGATCCAGGAAGCCAGAGACACGGGTCCCCAGGGCAGTGCCACGCGGCCCTGAGGCTGTCCGTTCAGGTTGCTGAATCGCAGCAGCTCGGAACCGTGCGTGTTCAGCGCATAGAGCGAGAGCGTCGGCCCGTTCACGAGCATCATCGGGTCGACCGAGGCGAAGTGCATGTCCACCCAGGGACCCTCGACGTTGTCGACGACGTCGTAGTCGGCCGTCGCGGGGAGCGGCTCCTTGGTGACGATGAGCGGGTCCGCGGTGTCGAGGCCCCTGCCCTCGTTGACGGGCTTCTGCAGGGGCGCCTTCCCGGCCGCCGGGTTGAGCGCCGACTGCATCTGCGCAGCGGAGATGTTCGCCAGGAGCCCGCCGGCCAGGATGGCGGCGGCGGCCCGGGGGAGGACGCACTTCGATCTCATCAACATGCCCGTCTCCTCGATCGGCGGGCCAAAGCGGGCCCGCGGCTTGAAATGGTAGGGACCGGGCGTCACGGAGCCGGACCGGGACGCCCCCGCCGTTCGTGTCCGCTCGGGCGGGATGGTTTCGGACGGCCGAGAAAAGGGCTCCTCGAGAGCTCCCGGGCTTAGGATCGGGGTGGAACGGGGCCGATCGGCTCCACGCTCCCCATGGCCTGGTCCACGAAGCCCCTGACGCAGCTCCTCTCCCGGTCGCTCCCGGGCTTCCGGCCCGAGCGCGGGCAGGCCCTCGCCGCCCTGTGGATCGGGGTCTTCGTCGCGCTCGAGGTGTTCGGTCGCACGTCGACCTCCGACGTCGGCGACTCGGCCGTGATCCTGATGCTGATCGCCCTCGGCGCCTTCACGTGGCGCGAGCACACGCTCGAGCCCCTGGCGTTCGTCGAGGCCGTGGTGGTGCGGCCGCTCGAGGGGCTCCTCGCGCGACTGGAGGGACTCGGGTTCGAGGCCGGGAGCGACCTCCGGCGGGAGCCGCCCTTGCCGCGGTGCATCCCGCCGATCCTCCTCGGATCCGCGCTCCTCGCGCTGGCCACGACGGCGGTCCTGTTCCTCTTCCGAGCGCACCTGCCGGGCGACGCCCGGGCCGTGGTGACGACGGTGAGCGGAGCGCTCTACTTCCTCCTGCTCACGCCGCTCTGGGTCTTGCTCTTCGTGGGTTCGTTCTCGGTGTTCGCCCCTCCGATGATGCTCCTGACCTGGCTCCAGGACCGCAAGCGTTCATCGGGTCCGTCGCTCCTGATCATGGGGCACCTCGTCGCGGGCTACCTCGTGCTCCTGGCGGCGCTCTCGTACGCGCTTCCGAGCTGGGTACCGCTCGCGGTCGCCGCGTGCGCGCTGGTCGTTGCATCCGTTGCGCGGGTGCTGCCGGGCCGTCCATCGCTCGCGATGATCTGGCGCCCGACCGGCGACCGATCGGCGGCTCCCGCGGTGTTCGACCTCGGCCTCTACGGCATCTGGAAGAGCGTCCTCCTCGGCTGCACGATTCTCTCCGTCGCGCTCGTCTCGGGGGGCGAGCGGATGTCGGTCGACACCTCGGGAACGACGACGATGCCGTTCACGGGGATGGTCTCGGCCTTCTTCGCCTGGTCGACGTGTGTGCTGTTCTCCGGTTGGATGCTCGCCGACACGGTCCGGGCCGTGCGCGCCGTCGCCGGGAACCCGGAGCGCCGACGGCGTCCGGTCGTCCGCCTCGCGACCGAGGATGGCCGCGTGCGACGGCAGGCCAGGACGGGGCTCGGCTCACGTGGGTTCCGGGTCCTCTTCGGCGATCGGGACGGCGGAGCGCCGACGGACGTGCGAATCGCTCTGGTGGACGAGGTCGCTCCGCAAGATGCCTTCGCGCTCTCCGAACGCTGGCCCATCGAGGTCGTCCCGAACGAGCTCGAGAGCGACACGCTCGCCTGGAAGCTCGCGCGGCGTCACGAGGTCCTCTGTCGCCGGCACTTGCTGCGCGGTCTGCGGCGCGCGTTCCGGAAGGTGCGGCGCTCCGAGCTCGAGCACGCCGTGGGTTTCTGGGTCGATCCGCACCAGGCGCTCTCCAGCTCCCTCTTGCTCGAGCCGGGGGGCGACGAAACCGCTTACGCCGTCGGGCCGTCCTTCCGGGACGTCCTGCCGCTCGCCTCGCGGAGCCACGCGCACCGCGTGATGCGAGCACTCGAGGTCGATCTCCTCTTCGTCGAGCGCTCCGTCAGCTTCAAGCAGCTCCGCCGCGTCTACGGGATCCTGTTCGAGGTCTACGACGTCCACGCCGGCGGCCAGCGCGCCGAGGAGCGCCACTTCCGCGGCCTCAACGGCCTGCGCGTCGCCATCGACGAGATCACACCCGACGACCCGACCGGGACGGCCGACCTGACGGGCTTCCCCGAGCCCGACTACGAGGACATCGGCCGCGCGCGAATCCTGCACGTCTTCCGCGACCGGAGCGAAGGCGAGGACCTGGTGCTGCGCCCGCGAAGAACGGACGACGTGCCGATGCCGAGGCTGGTCCCGACGGTCTAACGGACTTCCATCGTCACTGTCGGAGCCGGCTGATAGAAACGCGTGACCGAGAGACCAGAGCGATGAAGGGGGGACGCTCACCGACCGCGATTCTCTGGATTCTCGAAAGATGGCGAACAAGCATCTGCGCCATCTCCGGCCCAGAGGTATTGCCGCTGGCCAGAACGAACAGCTGCGCTTTCGCCGCCTTGACCGCGCTCCGCTCAAGCGGTCGATAGCGAATCCGGCTGTCCTTGGTGATGATGGCCCAACCCCGTCGCGTTACCTCGAAGATCCAGTCCCTGTCCGGTGTATCAGGCGCGAAGTGATCGTCGTGCAATTCAACGCTCGCCCCTGCTGCGCGAAGCTCCGTCGCTACAGCGCGCTTTCCAACCGATCGGTCGAGAAAGAGGACGACCTGCTTATGCGGCACTCGCCCTCTCGAAGCGAATCGCTCCCTCAACGAGTCCGCGATCGACGTCGTAGTCAGTGGCGATGTCGTCGATCAGTTCGCCCGCGAGGAAACGCTCTAACAACACGTCTGTGGGGACACCGGTGCCGAGCACGCAAGGTCGCCCGAACTGCACGCGCGGATCTACGACGACGGGGCGGGTAGCTTCGTCAATGGATGAAGTCGTGAAAGGGAAGAGGCGAAGTAGTGCCCCTTCGGGATCGAACTCAATCCTGTTTAAGAAAGCCGACACAATATCCATCTCGACCTGACCTGAACGAGAGGCGTTGAGAAGCTGGCTCCCCTCCCGTACCAAGAGGTCCCTCCCATCGGTCAACATGCGATGACTCGCCAAGGGGTGTTCTCCCCCGAGGTGATCACGCATGAAGGTCACCGCGCGACGCGTGTTCTGCAGCGAAATCCGGTACTGCCGACGAATCGCAACCAGCACGTGGAGTTCGACGAGATTCCGGAACGAGACATGGCGGCGGTCAGGGTCGTCGAGTTCGATTACCGCCTCGAACCGCCGTCGGTCTTCGTTGGATTGCTCTCCCTGGCCCAGGCACCAAGCTCGAACAGTCGAGCGCGGCACCCGCACGAGCCGAGCAGCGTCAGAGAACGCGTACGCAGGTGCCACGACAGGGTCTCGCCCAGCGTAGATGGTTGTATCCTCGGCGGTCATGATCCTCCGTGATCGCGGAGCAAGAGGGATCCTAGGTCAAGAGAGCACGAAGGTTAATCGGCGCAGAGAAAAAGGCCGCACCCGGCGCTTCAGGCAGGAATTTGGCTGCGACTACGGGAGGGCAGCGCCCCCCCCCCAGCTGTTGCAAGGGCCTCGGGTAGCACGTAGGTCAATCCACGAAATGGGACCAGTCGACGACGATCCCGCGCTCGTCGAAGATGACGACGAGCCACGCGCTGTCGAGGAACGCGTGCTCAACCCAGTAGAACCAGGCGTCGGGCGGATAGGCATCGTCTTCCCAGACCGACATCTCTGTCGCGTCACCGAGCAGTGCACGGACCTCGGAACGCGTCAGGCCCGGGAGGTGGTTCTGCGCGAGATCGACGACCATGCGATACCGCTGGGAGTCCATGTCGCCATAGGACTCGAGCCAAGCCTCTCGATCGAAGGGCAGGTCGAAGACCCACCAATGACCGAAGACGTCCCCCCAGGCCCAGTTGTAGTCCTCTTCGGTGATTTCGGGTCCGGCCGCGATGATCCTCTCCCACCGCTCCCTCTGCTCGGGACTGAGTTCTTCAGATGATGCCCGCGGGGTCGATGGCTCCTCCTGCGGACGGAGTCCGGGCGTGCACGCCGTTCCGGTGAGGCAGAGAGACGCGGCCGTAGTGGCGAGAATCGCCCGGCGAGTACGCTTCACGTCAGCGAGCGGAGCTGCTCCAGCACCTCGGACGCGCCGCCGGAATCGAGCGCGTTGATCGAGGCGTCGACGCCCTCGGCGATCGTCATGCAGCGGCCCGCGGCCTTGAGCATGAGCGACGAGCCGAGCAGGGCCGCGTTGCGCGCGGGGCCGTCCTCGCCCGCGAGGATCTTGCGCGTGATCTCGCCGGCGTCGTGCACGAGCGCCGGGTTGTCGCCCGTGCCCTGCGAATCCTCGGCGGGCATGTACATCGGGAGCTCCTCGTCGCGCACGCCGTCGAGACCGAAGTCCTCCGGGTCGATCGTGAGCGGCGCGATGTGGGGGCCCTCGAGCTCGATCGCGCGCGAGCGCTTCGTGATCGTCGGCACGACGCCGCCGCCGATGCCCTGCACCGCGATGCCGTGCGGATGACCGAGCGCCTGGATCACCTCGACCGCGGTTCCGAGCACGGGGCCGGTCTGCGCTCCGACGACCATCGCCGCCGTGCAGGGTGCGATCAGCTTCTCGACCGTCGCCAGCGGTGTGCGTACACCGACGTCGCCGCGGACGCGACGCAGACCGAGGATGCTCGGGATCATGCCCGGCGCGGCGATCGCGCCGAAGCGCGTGCGCAGGACCCACTCCTCGACCTCGCGCGGATCCCAAGTGAGACCGGCGCCGAGGTGCTCGAGCACGCTCGCGGCGGTGAGCCCGCGCTTCGGCGGCACGCAGCGGTCGGTGATGATCATGACCCGCGCACCTGCCGCCGCGGCGATCAGTCCCGACGCGACTTCGAGCGGCGGTTTCTCCTCGAGGCCGTCGTGCGGAGGACAGACGCAGACGAGTCCCGCCATCCCGACGCAGGGGATCGTGGCTCGCTCGCGCGCTGCGCGCGCGAAGCCGGTGAGCTCCTCGACCGTGACGCCCTTCCAGCGCAGCGCGATCAGGAACGCACCCACCTGGATCTCGCTCTCCGTCCCCGCGAACATCATCTGGAAGGCCCGGAAGGCCTCGTCTTCAGTGAGGTTCCGCCCGTCCCGGTGGCTGGAGCCCAGGACGCGCAAGAGGTCGCGGAGGATCATGTAAGGGGGGGGAATAGGAGAGGGGAGGCGGTCGACGCCGGCAAACCTAAATCCCTGTCCCGATGGGCGTTAGCTTACGACACGGGCTCGCGGGGGGGCAACGCCGGGTTGCCGTGAGACTGCACGACGGTCCTTGAATGGGGTCGAGCGGTCGGGAGGTCTTCGAGCGGAACCCCTCTCTCCCTCGTGGGACGGTTCCAACTCGGTTCCAGCCAAGGAATTGCGCGGCGCCGGCGGAGTTCGGCCCGACCTCGGTGGAACTCGACCTGCGGGCTCCCTACGACGGTTCTTGCCGGGAGGGGCCGGCCGCGGGCGACCCTGGTCGGTTACCTCAGCGAAACCGCTATCTCCACTCCTCAGGAGACGCCCCCGGGACCCAAGCCTCTCTCCTCCCTATTTCCAGACGCTCTTCCTCTCGTCCCGGCGGTGAAGGAGTTCCCTCTCGCCCCGCCGGCCCTCCCGGCACTCATCCCCCGCGCTCATCCTCGCTCGAGGATCCGGAGCTGCACGGTCTTGAGCTCCTTCATCAGGGAGAGGTGGTTCAGCATGTGGGCGTACCACATCTTGGCGAAGCCGACGATGGAGGAGCCGAACCAGACGAGCCCTGCGCAGAGCAGGAGCTCGCGCGTGCTCGCCATGTCGTCGGTGCCGAGGAAGAGCACGACTCCGGCGATCGACGCGACGCTTCCGAACGTCACGGCGAAGATCGCCATGAAGCGAACGGTGCGCAGACGCGCCTCGAACTTCTTGACCGACGCCTCGAGCGCCGCGCCCCCGGGGTCGGGGCGATACGGCTCGGCGCCGACGATCGCCTCTTTCAGCATCTCGTAGAACTCGCTCATCGTTCCATCCTTTCGACAATCGCGCGCAGCTCGTTGCGTGCGTGGTGCAGTCGCGACTTCACGGTCCCTTCGGGGACGCCCAGGATCTCTGCGACCTCGGACAGCTCGAATCCGTCGAGGTAGCGGAGCGTCAGGAGCACGCGACGGTCGCGCGGGAGCCGGCGAAGCGCGAGGCGCAGGGCCTCGACCGCGCTCTCCGGCTCGGTGTCGGCCTCGATCTCATCGTCGAGCGCGCTCTCGGCGCTGTTCCTGTTCGCGCCGAGCCAGTCCGCGGCGCGCCGCGTGACGATCTTGTACGCCCAGCGCCGGAAGCTCCCGGGGTCTCTCAGCCGGCCGATGCCCGACGCGATCGCGATCCAGGCGTCCTGGAGCGCGTCCGACGCGCCGTCGTCTCGCCCGAGCAGCCGGTAGGCGTGCCGCCAGAGCGGCTCGTTCCAGCGCTCGAAGAGCTCGCGGAACGCGTCCGTCCGGCCCTCCAGGCAAGCGAGGACCAGGAGCTCGTCGGCGAGGTCCCGGCGGGGATCGGTCATGCCCTACGGTCCGGCGGGGACCGGAGGGCGTTCACGGAAAGGGCGGAAAACGGGCCTCAGCCCTCGTCCTCGGACTCCTCGTCCTCTCCCTCATCCGCGCCTTCCTCGTCGTCCCCTGCGGCTTCGTCGTCGTTCTCGCCCTCGTCGTCGTCGTCGTCGTCGTCGACCTCTTCGGTCTCCTCATCGGGCGTCTCCGCGGGCTCCGTCTCGTCTTCGGTCTCCTCCACCTCGACCACGGGGCGCGGCCGGATGTGCGAGAAGAAGACCTCTTCCTGCTTGTCGTACGCGAGCTTGCCCGCGACGACGGTGTACTGCACGAACGTCTCGTAGTGCATCCAGTCGCCGTCGGTGACGATCAGGTCGCAGTCCTTGCCCTCTTCGAGAGTTCCCACGCGGTGCGAGATGCCGAGCAGGCGCGCGGGCACGGTCGTGACCGACGCGAGGCCGGCTTCCTCCGGAAGTCCTCCACGGACCGCGAAACCGACCTCGATCGGTAGCGCCAGGAGGTCGCGTCCCATGATCCCGCCCAGGTTGACGTCGGGCGAACCGGGGACCACGGCGATCTGCACACCGTGGCGGTAGAGGATCGCGGCGTTCTCGATCGTCGAGCCCGTCTCGAGCTGGAGCTCCTCTCGCGCGCGCTTCGTGTCACGCGGTGTCAGGATCGCCGTCGCGCCGGCGCGGCCGAGCTCGTCGGCCACGGTCCAGCCTTCCTGGCAGCCCTCGATGACCGGGCGGAAGTCGAACTCCTGCGCGAAGCGCGCGAGGGAGAGCAGGTCCGTGCGGTCGTTTGCCGTGAACTTGGCGCGCGTCTGGCCGCCCAGGACCGCGAGCACCTGCTTGTCCACGCCCTTGTCGCTCGGGCCCTTCTCCTCGTCGTCCTTGCTCTTGGTCTGCTCGAACTCGCGCAGCTCGCGCGTGTACTCGGAGGCCCGCTCGAACTTCTCGCGCAGCGCCCGCTTGCCGGCCGGGTTCCTCCGGCTCCACGTGAACGACTGGAGGCTCCCCTCGCTCATCACGATGTCGTCGATCTCGCGCCGCTTCAGCTTGATCGCAGCGTCGCCGTTGACCGTCGTGGTGATGCCCGTCGCCAGCGCCAGGATGAGGTTCTGCCCGAAGGGGTCGTAGGAGTCCTCAATCGCCGCCTGGGTGGGCTGCGGTTCGGTCGCGAAGCGCGCGAGGTGGTTCGCGATCTCCTGCGTATCGAGCCCGTGCGGCCCGTGCGTGTCCTCCTCCTCGACGGCACCGCCGCCCTGGACGATGCCCGGCGCCGCCTCCATCGCAATCAGGCCCGGATAGACGAAGTACCCCGCCGCGTCCACGATCTCGGCCTCCTCGGGGAACCAGGGGTCCCACCCGATCTCCTCGATGACGCCGTTCTTGGCGACGACGGTTGCGCCGCGCAGTACGGCGCCCGTCCCGGTGTGGACGTCGCCGCCGACGACGGCGATCCAGTGGTCCTTCTCGTCCTCGTCCTCGTCCTCCTCCGCTTCCTCTTCTTCCTCGTCGTCGTCGAAGGCGACAGGGGAAACGGGAGCGGCCCAGAGCGCGGGCGCGGCGCCGAACAGGACGGCGAGGAACAGATGTGTGATTCGCAGCATGATCAATCCACCTCTCCGTGGACGAGGCGGCCTTCGAGCATCACGGCCACGACGCGTGTCGAGGCCTCGAGCGGATCGCCGTCGAGGAACAGGAGGTTCGCGTCCCGCTCGGGCTCGAGGCTGCCGACGCGGTCGGCCAGCCCGAGCACCTCGGCCGGCTCGAGCGTCATCGCGCGCAAGGCTAGCTGGCGGTCGAAGCCCGCCGCGACCAGCTCCCCGACGTCGACGCGCCAGGTCTCGTGTGAGCGGATCGAGTCCGAGCGCGGGACGAAGGCGACCTTCGCTCCCGCAGCGACGAGCTCGCGGGGCAGGTTGCGTTCGCGACGGGTCCCGGGGAACAGCGTGACGCGCGGCTCCAGAACGAGGCGCAGCTCGCGCTCGCCGATCTTCTCGGCGACCTCGTACAGGTCGATGTCGTTGCGCAGCGGAACGCGCACGTTCCAGCCGAACTCCTCCTCGTCGATCGCGTCGAGGAGATGGAGGTAGGCGGCCGAGTTCCGGATCTCGATCAGCGCCGTGAGCACGCCGGAGCGCAGCTGCATGAAGGGGACGACGTCGGCATCGGGCTCCTCGGGGACGTAGACGCCGTCGTCTTCCTCTTCCCCGTTCTCCTTCTCCTCTTCCTTGTCCTCGTCTTCCTCGTCCTCGTCCTTCTTCTTCTTTTTTTTCTTCTTCTTCTTCTTCTCCTGGTCCTTCTCCCACTTCTCGAGACGCTTCGCTTCCTTCTCGTCGTACTTGTCGACCTTCTCGAACCCGTCGCGGAGCATCTTCTTCGAGCCCGAATCCGAGACGAGCTGAACACGGAGGTAGGCGTTGTCGCGCACGATCATCTCGCCGACGGTCGCGCCGTGCGGGCGCACGGCCACGGCCTGTCCCGGAATGCCCTGGCCCGAGGGATACAGCCCGAGCGTGGTGACGCCGAACTCGAGCAGCTCCTCGTAGCTCTTGTCGCGCGGATAGAGCTCGGCAGAAGCGAGCTCCTGGGGCTGCGATCCGCTCCCGCCCTGCGAGTCCATCCCGGCTCGCGACCAGCAGTTCACGAGGCCCGGCATCACGGTCAGGTCCCTGGCGTCGATGACCCGGATCCCGCGGTCGATCGGCAAGTCCTGGCCGATCGTCGCGATCTTGCCGTTCTCGATCAGGATCACGGCGTGCTCGATGCGGCCCTGGCCGATCGTCTCGGCGGCACGGACGCGGATCGCGACGAGCTCGCCGCCGGGAGCCGCGAGAGTCGTCGTCGCCAGCGCGGCCACGGCCGCGGTCGTCATGAGAATGCGCTTCATCGGTTTCGGGGTCAGGACCACTGTCCGTCCTCCTTGCGGTCGTATTGCACCTCGCCGTCGATCAGCACGAGCTCGACGCGACTGCGGGGATCGAGCGGGTCGCCCGTCCACAGGACGATATCGGCGTCCTTTCCGGTCTCGAGGCTCCCCACGCGATCGGCGATGCCGAAAGCCTTCGCGGGGTGAATGGTCAGGGCGCGCAGCGCCTGGTAGCCGTCGATCCCCTGCCGCGCGGCCATCGCGCCCTGCAGGAAGAACTCGTGCTCGGGGATGATCTGCGAGTCGGTGTTCAGCGAGAAGTTGGGCGTCCCCGCCGACTCGAAGATGTGAGCCGAGGGTTCGACGCGGCCCGTGCGCGACGAGAAGTAATCGAACAGGCGCGGCCCGTGGTTGACCGGCATCCCGAGCTCGGCCAGCCAGTCGGCCACCTTGTAGCCGTCGAAGCTCCCGTGGGAGACGACGCTCTGTGTGTCGTAGGTGACGCGCCACATGCGCGCGGTCGCCGCGACGCCCTCGCCGCCTGCGCAGTGGATCAGGACGGGGATCTCGCCGGCGTGGACCTTCTTCAGGTTCTCGAGCTGGGGATCGAAGCGGTCCTGCTCGAGCGCGGCGACGGCCTTGTCGTTGATGTCCTCGAGGACCCAGCCGAGCCCGGCCCAGCTGTGCAGGACGAGGTTGTTGTTGCGGTCGGGGTTGTGCGTCTGCGCGACCTTGAGCCCGCCGGGGTTCGCGAGCACGACGTCCTCGAACCCGCCGCTCGTCTTCGCCTTGTAGAGCACGCCGAACCCGCCCATGCTCGTCGAGCTGCCGGGGATACCGAGCAGCGTGGTGACTCCCGACGCGCAGGCGAGGCGCAGGAGATCGTTCGCGGGCACCATGGTCGGCGCCACGGAGAACTCGGGCGCGACGTGGTGCATGCCCTCGTTGATGTCGCCCCAGGTACCGGTGTGGACGTGCGTGTGAAGGTCGACCATACCCGGCACGGCCCACGCGCGGTCGGACTCGAGGAGCTCGTAGCCCTCGGGCACGTCGACCGGCGGCCCGACGTAGGTGATCTTCCCGTCGCGGATCGCCAGCATGCCCGGCGCGTGCACCAGATCCGTATCGCCGGCCGTGATGACGCGTCCGACGAGGACGACGAGGCCGGTCTCCTCCGCCGCGAGGGCGGGAATCGGCGCGGGCGCTCGCGCCGGTTCGGCCGCAGCCGACCGGCAGCCGATGCAGGCGAACGTGGCGAGCAGTGCGAGGACGGCTCTCACCAGCGACGCCTCTCGGTCTCGGAGTCGTACACGACCTCACCGTCCTGCCACACGCGCTGCACCCACGAGCGCGGGTCGGCCGGATGGCCGCTGATGACCAGCACGTCGGCGTCCTTGCCGACCTCGAGGCTCCCGACGCGGTCGTCGATCCCGGCCGCGATCGCGGGCACGATCGTGAGCCCGCGCACGGCCTGCATCTCGCTGTCGTCGAACCCGAGGCGGGCGGCGATCGTGGCCTGGACCGGAAGCTCCTGCTGGGGAATGACCGGTGAGTCGGTGTTGAAGCCGATGAGCTCGAGCCCCATCTCCTGGTAGCCCGCCGCGATCCCCTTGAAGCCCTCGGTGTCGAGCTGTCCCCAGTTGATGAAGCCGCGCGCCGGAGTGTCGGCGTTGCGCGGGCCGAGGATCGCGGGCACGCCCATCTCCTGTGCGATGCCGCCGGCGCGCCACGCGCCGATCGACCCGTGATCGATGTACACGTCGACGCCGAACTCGCCCTTGATCTGCGTGATGGTCTTCAGCACGACCTGGTAGACCTGCGTGTGGACGGAGGCCTGCGTGTCCTTCTCGAGGAGGTGGCGGAAGATCTCCCACTGCGGGTCGAACTCGGGCTCCTCGCCGCTGCCCTCTTCGAACGCGTGCCAGCGCCGGGCATAGGCGAGCCCGCGCGTGAACGCGTCGCGGATCGCGTAGGTCTCGAAGGTCTTCGCGACCCCCGGTCCCCAGCTCTCCGGGTTGCCCCACTGCGCGATCTTCATCGAGCCGGGGTTGCGGAGCAGCATCTCCTCGTAGCGGTCGTGTCCGGTCTTGAGGAGCACGCCCCACCCGCCGATGCTGCTTCCCGAGCCCGGGATCACGAGCACTGTCGTGACGCCGGCCTGGAGCCCCGTCAGCAGGCGCGGGTTGCCCGGCTTCGTCCCCGTCCATGCTCGCAGACCCGGGTTCGTCAGGTAGACGACGTCGTTCAGGTCGTTGATGAAGAGCGACTCGATGGCGCCGGCGTGGCAGTGCAGGTCGATGATGCCCGGCATGAGCCACTTGTCGCCGACGTCGACGAGCTCGTAGTCCGCCGGGATCTCGAGGTCGCGAGCCCGCTCGATCGCCTCGATCTTTCCGTCGCGCACGAGGAGGACGCCGCGGTCCACGACGCCGGCTCCTTCGCGGGCGCAGGTCAGGATCTTGGCGCTCCGGATCGCGAGCCCGGATCCGCCGACCTGTCCCGGCGCGGCGGGCGTGTCGGAAGCGAGGACAGCGAGTGTGAGTGCGAGGATCATCGGCGCAGGATCTCCTTCCCGTTGACCCATGCGCGCAGCACGCGGGTCGCGGGGTCGAGCGGGGGACCGTCGAGCAGGAGCACGTCCGCGTCGAGGCCCGTTTGCAGTCGTCCGACCCGGTCGGCGATTCCGAACATGTCGGCGACGTCCGTGGTGAGCGCTCGCAGCGCACCGTCGCCCGAGAGCCCGTTCGCGACGGCGTAGCTCGCCATCGCCGGCAGGTCGGCGGCTCCTTCCTCGGCCATCGAGTGGAACGCGATGCGGATGCCGGCGCCCTGGAGCTCGGCGTAGCGGTTGCGGAAGACGAGCCCCTGCTCGTACTCGTGCTCCACGATCCGGTGTCGCAGCATCACACCCGCGATCCGGTCGGCGACCTGGTCGGCGACGTACCGGATGCCGTCGGCTCCGTAGAGCACCGGCGCGATGCCGGCTTCGGCGAAGGCGTCGACGCAGGCGAGGATCTCGTCCTCGCGGTCGACTGCGACGACGATCGATCCTTCACCGTCGATCGCGCGCAGGAACGGCTCGAGCTTCCCGTCGCGTTTCGGCGGCTGGGGCTTGCCCTTCTCCTGTTCCTCTTCGGTCGCGGAGTGGCGCTTGGGGCGGCTGGCGCGCGGCACGTCGGGCCGCGTGCGCTCGGCCTCGAACTGGAGCTCGGTACCGGCGACCGTGAGGGTCGCCTCGAGCTCGCCCTTCTTCGGCTCGCCCGCGAGCGTGACCCAGCCCTGGGTTCCGAGCCCCTTGGCGCGCAGCGCGCCGTCGTCGAAGCGCCCCTCGATCTCGATCAGGTCCTCGGAGAGCGCGCTGCAGCGAATGGAGCCCTGGACGGCACCGTCCGTGTTCACGAGCTGGATCCGGATCGGAACCGCATCGGTCATGGGCGGGCGGACGAGCGTCGCCTCCCAGACGCCGGTCACCGGGTCGGCTTCTTCCTCTTCGTCGTCGTCCTTCTTCTTCTTCTTTTTCTTCTTCTTGTCGTCCTCGGGCTCCTCCTCCGCCTCCTCGTCCTCTCCTTCCTCGTCTTCGTCCTCCTCCTTCTCGGCCTTCGGCGGAGCGGCCATCCACTCGGCCAGCTTCTGCTCGTACTCGGCCCACTTCTCGCGGTACTTCGCGACCTTCTCGAGCGTGTCGCGCACGCTCTTTCCCGACTTCAGTCGGTTGGGCTGCGTCCACTGCACACGCAGCGTCGCGGGATCGGCCACGACCTGGCGCTCTCCGCTCGCGGCGGGCTTGTAGGCGCTCATCGGAATACCGGAGTCGGAGCCTCCGCGCGGCGAGAGCACGACCGTCGTGACGCCGGCCAGGGCGACGCGCCGGTCGACGTGGTCACCGGGGCCCATGATCTTCGCGAGCGCGTCGTCGGTGCGCGCGCTCTTCTTCGAGCCCTCGAGTCCCAGGTGTCCGAGCGCGTCGATCATTCCGGGCATGGCCGTCGAGCCGCGGACCACCTTCGCGCCGGCCGGGCGCGAGACGCGGCGGCCGACCTCGACGAGCCGTCCGTTCTTCATCAGGAGCGCGCCGGGGCGCAGCACCTGACCGTCGCCGACGTGGAGCTCGTCCACCTCGAGCACGACGGCCGTGTCTCCCGTCTTCTCTTCCCAGGCGAGCTCTCCGTCGAGCCAGGTCGCCGCGGCGACACCGCCCTCGAGGGGCTCGCCGTGGAAGACGGCCAGGTCGGCGTCCTTGCCCGGTGCGAGGCTCCCCACGCGCGCCGCGGCGCCGAGGATCTCGGCCGGAGCGATCGTGATCGCGGCGAGCGCCGCCTCGGGAGTCAGACCGCCGCGCATGGCGAGGCGCGCGGCGAAGAGGAGGTCGCGGGCCGACCCGTCGTGGGCGATCGCGAAGCGCACGCCGGCGGCATCGAGCGCGGCGGGAGCGGAAAAATCGGGCCAGCGCGAGTCACGTGACTTTCCGCGGTCGATGCCGCGGACGTTGGGTCGGAAAGGCACCTCGTACACGACCGAGACCCCCGCCGCGGCAAGCTCGTCAGCGAGGAGAGCCGTGACGTCGGAGCCCTCCACCACGAGCGCGAGCCCGCGTTGTGCGGCGAACTCGAGCAGGGCGCGGATCTCGCCCTCGGTCCCGGCGCGCATGCGCCAGGGGGTCCCGCGCTGGACGAGCTCCGCGAGATCGCGCGTCGCGTCGCCGTACTCCTCGGAGACCTCGCCGAGCCCGTCGAGGAGCTCTCCGAGCGCGACGATTGCGCCCATGGCGGTGCGCGGGAGCTGGGGCTTGGCGTACCCGAGCCCGACGTCGACGGAGGGCGGAACCGGCGGCTCCCAGAACCCCGGCACCGACCGCGCGTCGGCAGCGATCGAACCGTGCAGGACGGAAGGCGCGGCGAGCACACGACGTGCCGGGTCTTCACCCCCGAGCTTCACGACGGCGCCCTGACCGGCGATGAGCCGACCGCGTGCGGGCGCGATGTACGCGGACGTCACGCCGGCGGAGAGCGCCGTGTCGTAGCGTCCGTAGAAGCTGAACCCGTCGATCGCGGACAGTGAGGGCGCCGCGGTCCGGGGTGACGGACGCCCCATCGCGTAGCTCGTGGTCGCGGCGACGAAGCCGGGGACGAGCACGGCGTCGGGGCCGTAGTCGACGACCTGCGCGCCCGGCGGGACGGCCACGCTCTCGCCGATCTCGACCACGCGCCCGTCGCGGACGAGCAGGGCACCGCCGTGGATCGTTCCGAGCGCGGGATCCATCGAGTGGATCGTGCCCGCTCGAACGACGACATCGCCGGCGAGGACCGGGGACGCAGCGAAGATCGCCAGGCAGATCGCAGTCCGGATCATCTCAGCGCTCCGAGCGAAGGGCCGCAGACGTGCCGCGCGACTTGCGCGGATCCACGCCCTCGTGAAGGTGTTGAATGCGCACGTCCTCGCTCCGGTCGTAGACGTGAACGCCCTCGATGATGACGTGCTCGACCCACGAGGAGACGTCCAGCGGGTCGCCGGAGAAGAGCACGACGTTGCCGTCGTAGCCTGCCTCCAACCTGCCGACACGGTCACCCAGACCGAGGATCTCGGCCGGTACGACGGTCACCGCGTCGAGGGCGTCGCGGCGGTCGAGGCCCTGTCCTGTCGCGAAGGCGGCCTGGTACCAGAGCGAGCGGTTGGTGTCGTTGCTCGAGGAGAGCGCGAAGCGCACTCCCCGCTCCTGGAAGACGGCGGGGACGAAGGTCTCGATCTCGTCACCGGTGCGCGGATCACGCTCGATGTGGATCATGTCGTTGTCGAGCACGACCGACACGCCGGCCTCCGCGATGATCTCGGCGGCCTTCCAGCACGAGTCGTCGAGGACGAGCGTGGTCCTGTGCAGGAAGCCGTTGTCGCGGGCGACCTCGAGCGCGAGGTGCACGTCCATCGGAGCCCCGCAGTAGAAGAACGCGTCCCAGCGGCCTTCGACGAGCTGCAGCAGCGGGCGTTCTTTCTGGTCGACGCCTCCGCGCGGGACGATGTCGAGCCCGTCGACCGTCCACGCGAGCCCCGTCATGGCGCGGCCCTGGTTCTCCTCCTCGTCGACGTCGCGACCCTGGAAGAGCGCCTCGCGTCGCGCCTTGCCGCTCTCGTCGCGCTCGTCCTGCACGAGCGTCTCGAGGTACTCGCGGAGGTCTGCGAACGCCTTGCGCAGCGCCTGCGCCTGCGTCGTGCGGGACTTCCCGCTCTTCGGCGCAGCGGAGAGCTTCAGGCCGAACGGCTGGCGCACCATCATCTGTTCGACGGTCATCCCGACGGGGCGCACGACCATTCCCTGGCCGCCGACGACACAGCTGTTGCCTTGCTGGACACCGAGCGTGGTGATGCCGTTCCTGACCGAGTTCTCGAAGAAGAAGCTCACGGGATCGATCGAGTCTCGGATGTCGAGGAAGGCCGCGACGTCGATCGACTCGTTCGGGCGGTCCATGCCGCGGAACGTGTGCGCCTCGACGAACCCGGGGAAAGCGACCAGGTCTTCACCGCCGACCACCGGGGCGTCCCACGGGCGCTCGGTCGAGTCGGCGGGGCCGATGGCCGCGATCCGGCCGTTCTCGATCACGATCACGCCGTCGGCGATCTCGCCGTCGGCCTGCGTGATGATGCGGCCGGCTTCGATGACGAGGTTCCCGCTCTGGGCGGGCACCGAGGGCGCGAGGAGGATCGTCGCGAGAGCGGCGATCAGGCTGTGCTTCTTCATGTTCATTTCGGGATCGTTGTCACTCGCTCGCTTCACGCCGATCGACGACGAGCCGACCGTCGAGCATCACGCCGATGATGCGCGACGTCGGTTGAAAGGGTGTTCCGCTCCAGAGGAGGAGATCGGCGTCCTTGCCGACCTCGAGGCTGCCGACGCGATCGTCGATACCGATCATTCGCGCCGGCGCGAGGGTCACGGCCGCGAGGGCCGCTTCGAGGGAGAGACCGCCGCGCATCGCGAGTCCGCCCTGGTAGGCGAGGCGCGCGGCCGGGTCCGCCGCGCCGTGTCCGGAGAGGGCGAACGGCACGCCGAGCTCGTCGAGCTCGCGCGCGCTGTGCCAGGAGAAGAAGGCGTTCTCGGGCCCTACGCGGCCGTCGAACGAGAGGGGCGGCAGGACCACGGCCATCCCGGAGCGCACCAGGAGGTCCGGCTCCTTCCAGGCCTCGGCGGCGGCATCGACGAACATCCGCTCGATCCCGAACTCCTCTTTCACGTAGATCGCCGTGCGGATGTCCTGGGTCGACCAGGCCTGCGCACCGAGGACGAGCTCGCCGTCGAGCACGCGGCGCAGGACGTCGGCGCCCTCGAAGTCGCGCTCGGGATCCTGCGCACCGGCCAGCGCGTCGTAGAACGCCTTGCGGATCGTCCATTCGACCCCCATGCGTGTCGTCGGCCGCCGCACGTAGAAGGTCTGGGGGGTGCCCGACGAGCTCTGGTTGCCCTGACTGGGCTGGGTTCCGAACGAGCCACGCAGGGCGACGTCCGCGCGAACGGTGCGCGAGGCGACGTCCGTCAGCCCGCCTGTCTTGACCGCGATGCAGAGACCGCCGATCACGTTGCTGTCGGGCGGTGTCGCGAGCACGGTCGTCACGCCGCTCTCGAGCTCGCGTTTCCAGCGCGGGTCGAACAGGTCGAGCGCGTGAGCCACGCGCATCGAGGCCGCGACCTCGGTCGACTGCTCGACGGCGTCGGGGTGCGTGACGACACGCGCTCCGAGGTCGACCATGCCGGGCGTCACGCACACGGCCTCGAGCTCGTCGCCCGCCCCCCCGCCACCGGGGCCGACACCGACGATCTTCCCGTTCGCGACGGCGACGAAGCCGCCCTCGAACACCTCTCCGGCGGCGGTGTAGACGCGATCGGCGCGGATGACCCAGGGCCCGGCGTCGTCCTGGGCGGTCGCGGAGCTCGCGAGCGCGAGGACGCAGACGGTCGAGAGTACGTTTCTCATCGCGCACCTCCGAAGACCAGCTCGCCGCCTATGTAGACCGCCTCGACGCGGCTCGTGAGCTCGAGCGGCGGGCCGCTCCACAGGACGAAGTCGGCGTCGAGTCCGCGCTCCAGGCTCCCGACGCGGTCCGCGACGCCCGCGACCTGCGCCGCGGTGCTCGTGAGGGCGCGCCATGCGGTCTGCGGCTCGAGACCCTCGCGCACGCACAGCGCGGCGGAGAGGCGCAACGCTTCCGGGTCGCTGGCCGGCGCGTCGAGACCGAAGGCGAGCGGGACGCCCGCTTCGGCGAGCGCGACGACCGAGCGCAGGTGCTCGCGATCCTCGCCGGGCGCGAAGGGTCCGACGATCATCGAGAGCCCGCTCGATCGCACGCGGCGGGCGAGCTCGCCCGCGCGATGTCCGCCGCGCAGCGCCCCTCGCAGGCCGTGGCTCGTCGCGAACTCGAGCGCGCGCGAGACCTCGTGGCGATCCCAGGCCTCGATGATGACGGAGCGCTCGCCGGAGGCGATCTCGGCGAAGGGTCCCTCGCGCTCTTCCAGACGGCGTTCGAGGTGAGCCAGGGCACCGGGCCACGAGGTGGGCTCGCGCCAGCCCCAGAGCGCCGTCGTGTGCAGTGAGAGGTGCAGGTGTCCGTCTCGCTCGAGCACGGTGCCGCCGGACGTCTTCACGACCGCGATGCGGCCTCCGGCGACGTTCGTCTCGCGCGGCGCGAGGACGGCGGTCGTGATCCCGGCTGCGAGCGCGCGCTCGAAGTCGCTGTGCTTCGGCTCGAACGCGTGCAGGACGCGGGCCTCCGGCAGGAACGCGCGCGTCGAGTCCTGGAGCCCGTCGCCACCCCCCATGTGCGTGTGGGCGGCGACGATCCCGGCCGAGAGCGCGCCGTCGTGCTCGATGAAGGGCGTGCCGGCGGGCGGCTCGACGCCCCGACCCACGGCGCGGATCGTGCCGTTCTCCACCCACAGGACGCCGTCTTCGAGGGTCGTCCCGTCGGCGAGGTGAACGGCGGCTGCGCGGACGGCGAAGCTCGGCTGGGGCGCGACCGCGGCGCCGGAGAGCGCGAGCGACGAGACGAGGAGTGTCGTGATCATTTCTTGGATCTCCGGGGTCAGCGCTCGACGACGACCTCGCCGCGCAGGATCACGAAGCGGGCACGTGTCGCGACGTCGAGCGGGTCCCCGTCGAGGACGAGCAGGTCGGCGTCCTTGCCGCGCTCGACGGAACCGATGCGCTGCGCGACGTCGAAGCTCCGCGCGGGACCCAGGGTCAGCGCCTCGAAGGCCGCCGTGCGGTCGAGACCGTGGCCGACGGCGAGCGCCGCCAGAGCGGGCAGGTCCCGGGCGGCTCCGTGGCCGCCGCTCCCGAAGAGCACCTGGACACCTGCATCGTCGAGCGTGGCCGCGAGCTCCAGATCGTGCATGCGGAACTCGTCGGGACGGGTCACGCCCATCGGGGTCGGCCAGACGATGACCGGGATGCGGCGCATGGCGAGCTCGTCCGCGAAGGGCTTGGCCTCCGTGGCACCCGCCAGGATCAACCGCAGACGGTCGAACGACTCCGTCCGGTCCAGGAGCTCGCGGATCTCCGGATAGCGGTGGACCTCGACCACGAGCGGGATCTCGCCCGATCCGACGCGGGCCATGGTCTCCTTGTCCGTGTCGGTCCGCGGCCGCTTGGGCTTCTTGTCTTCCTTGTACTTCTTCTCCTTGTGCTCCTTGCCCTTCTCCTCCGCCTCCTCGATGTCCTCGTCGCGCTTCTTCTTCGCCTTCTTGAAGTCCTTCTCGAGCTCCTCTTCCTTCTCGGCGATCTCCTTCTCCCACTCGGCCAGCTTCTCCTCGTAGTCGAGCCACGACTCCCGATAGGCGAGGCCCGCCTCGACGAGGTCGGCGATGTCGTCGACCTCGTCCACCCGGTCGAAGACGTCGACTGTCTTCCCGTTGCGGGTGACTCCGATCGTCGCGGCGACGCAGGCGTCCTCCATGAGGACGGCCCCGGGCCCGTCCTGGCCCGGATCGTTGCGCACGACGGCGGAGAGGCCGCCCACCTCGGCCTCGACTCCGGACTGGATGCGCAGCGCGGTCACGCCGGATTCGAGGGAATCCAGCCGCAGGTGATCGTTCGAGAAGAGGTCGAGCCCGTCGAGCACGCTCGTTGCGGGGCTCGTCTTGCCGTCGCGGACGGAGGCGGGCTCCACACCGAGGCTCGACCACGCGTCGAGGTAGCCGGCACAGACCACGGCTCCGCTGATCTCACGCGCGCCTTCGGGCGCTGCGACACCGGGTCCGACGGCGACGATGATGCCGTTCTCGATGAGGACCGCGCCGGTGGTCTCCTCGCCCGGCTGGACGAGGATCCGATCGGCCCGCACGAAGAGCGCAGTGCTCTCCTGGGCCAGGGACGAGAGGGCGATGAGCCCGAGACACACGATCATGGGGGAACTCCGAGAGGGTCTCCGCACCACCGTCGCGGAGGTGGAGCCGAGCCGCACGGGGGATGGGAGGCGGCCGCGGATGCGGGCGAGCGCAACAGGATAGGGTCTGGGGCCGCGATCCGGCTACGGACGCCCTCGTCGGCCCTGGAGGGTGGAGCCCCCCTGCTCGCGTGGGCGCCGGTGCTTCCGCGTCCTCACGCTTCACTTACGGCAGCGGAGAACTATTCCCAGCCGTAGTCGTCCTTGCGCACGTCGATGAAGAACCAGCCCAGTACGAAGTCGACGATCTCGGCCAGGTCGATCGCGAACTTGGTCGCGCCGCCCGCCACACCGACCTCCCAGTCCCCCAGGCTCGGCGCCGTTCCGATCCCGACACCCGTACGCCAGGGACCGAGTGCGGCGGTCGCAGACGTGTTGACCCAGAAGAACTCGTGGGAGCGGTCGTCGAGGCCGACTGCGGCGCCGGCCCCCACCTGGGCCGAGAGCTGGAGCCAGCGCGTGATGCGGATGTCGGGCCCGACTCCGACGCTCAGTGGAACGATCGGAAAGTGGACGGTGTCGACGAGGTCGACGATGCGGTTCGGAAGGTAGAGCAGGATCTGCTTGCCGATTCCGGGCCGCTCGTGGACGTCGCGGGCCGTCTCGCCGTCCGATTCGAGGCTGCCGGCCTCGGTGCGGATCAACGGCGTGTGACAGCCGAGCGCGAGCGCGACGACCAGGAGTCCGAGCGGGCGCGTTCCGTGCATACTCATCGTTCTCCTCCGCAGTCGAGAGTAGTGCGTTTCGCGGGGGGCGCAACCCGAGCCATGTCGAACCGATACGTGGAAGCGGCGCGCGGGATCCGGCGCGGCGAGACGCGAACGTACCTGGAGATCGCGGCGCAGGTGGGGCGGTCCGGTGCCGCCCGCGCCGTTTCGCGCGCCCTGCGGCTGGCGGGTGACGATGCGCCCTGGCACCGGGTCGTTCCGGCGCGCGGCGCCCTGCCGCCGGAAGACGGCCGAGCCGGAGAGCAGCTCGAGCGCCTGCGCACGGAGGGCGCCCGACCGAGAGAGCGCGAGCAGATCGCCGCGTGGGCGAGACGTCGCAACGCACGGCTCGTCGGAAACGTCGCGAAGCGAACGTTCCTTCCGGCCGATGACCCGCGCGCGATGCAGTGGCCCGCCCACGCGCTCGAGCCGTTTCGCGACGAGGAATCGGCGCGAGAGCGCGGCTACCACGACCTCGACCGCGGCCCGTCGCCGATCCCGGAGCCGCCCGGGGTGGGCGTCCGTCCGCGCTCTCCGGTCGACCCGAATGCGGTGCTCGAGCGTCTGGATCGCGCAGTCGACGACGCCTTCCGCGCCGAGCTCGCCGCGAGCGGGGTCGCCCGCGCCGCCGGTCTCCTGACCGCGAACGAGTGCGCGTCGATCCTGGCCGGCGCCGTGCGCTTCGAGCGCTCGATCGACATGGCGAGCTTCGGCTACGGTCGCGGCGCTTACCACTACATCGCGGAGCCACTCCCCGAACCGGCGCTGACTCTGCGCACGGCGCTCTACGCGCGGCTGCAGGCCGTCGCCGCGGACCACGGCGAGTTCCCGCGCACGCTCGACGAGCTCTGGCGCCGGTCGCGCGCGGCCGGCCAGCGGCGCTCGTCGTCGATCCTCTTGTGTTGCGGCGCAGACGCGGTGAACCACCTCCACCGCGATGTCTACGGCGAGGTCCGCTTCCCCTACCAGGCCCTCGTCTGCCTCTCGCATCGCGGTCGAGACTTCGAGGGCGGCGAGTTCGTTCTCGCGGAGGAGCACGGGATCGAGCTCCGCCACCGCGCGATACCCGTCGACCGCGGCGACCTGGTCGTCTTCGCCACGACGGCCCGCATTGACCGCACGGGTTCCCGCCGCCGCAAGGTCGAGCTCCGCCACGGGATGACGCGCGTCACGCGCGGCACGCGGTTCGGCCTCGGGATCGTGTTCCCGCTGGCGCGCTAGGAGCCCTCGCGGTCGAGCTGACGGAGACCGGGCCTTCATGACGGCCTCCGGTACCGGATGAACGAGAGTCCTGGGGGAAGTCGCAGCCACACACCGCTGACGGCTTCGAGAGCGCCTCGAGTGCCGGAACAGGCCGCGCCATCGCGAATCCGGCTCGAGCCTGCATCTCCCGGACGAGGGGCGGCGAATCCCCCTGCGTGCACAACCAACGACGAGCTCCCGTCCTGCCCGGCCAGGAGTCGGTCTGGGACTACCCCCGTCCGCCCCGTATCGAGGCCTGCGCGAGCCGCGTTCGCGTGGTGATCGGCGGGGTCACGATCGCGGACAGCTCGAACGCCTTCCGGGTGCTCGAGACGAGCCATCCTCCGACCTACTACCTGCCTCCCCTGGACGTCCGGACGGAGCTCCTCGGCCTGGGCACCGGTTCCTCGTTCTGCGAATGGAAGGGCCGCGCCACCTATCTCGACGCTGTGATCGGCGAGACCCGCCACCGCAACGTCGCCTGGTCCTATCCCGACCCGCACCCGAGCTTCCGTGTGATCCGCGGCTCGGTCGCCTTCTTCCTCTCCCGGGTCGATGCGGGCTACGTGGACGAGGAAGAGGCTCGGCCGCAGCCGGGCGGGTTCTACGGGGGCTGGGTGACCTCCGACCTCGCGGGGCCGTTCAAGGGCGAGCCGGGAACGGAGGGCTGGTAGGCCGGATTACCCCTCTCCGGGGGAGCACCCGCGGCGTAGAGCCGCAAGCGATACACTGATGGATCGCGCATCCGGCGCTCGACCGCCGAAGACCCATCCAAATGAAGAAAACCTCCCGAGGACGCGGACTCGTCTGGGGCGTCCTCGCCCTCCTCGCCCTCGCGCTCGTGGTCGTGGCCACCGGTGGCTTCGATTCGTCCGGAGACGAGTCCACGAGCGTTCGCGGCCAGACCGTCCAGCGCGGGCCGCTGCGCATCAGCGTGCTCGAGCGCGGGAACCTCCAGGCGGCGGACAGCGTCGTGCTCAAGAGCCAGATCGAGGGACGCACGACGATCCTCTTCCTGATCGAGGAGGGGACCTGGGTCGACGAGGGAGACCTCCTGTGCGAGCTCGACACGAGTGAGCTCGAGGAACAGCGCGTCTCGCAGGAGATCTCGGTCCAGAACCGCGAGGCGGCGCACGTCAAGGCGAAACAGAACCACGCGATCCAGGTGAGCTCGAACGAGAGCGACATCGCTGCTGCGGAGCGCAAGCTGCGCTTCGCGATCCTCGATCGGACGAAGTATCTCGAGGGCGACCACCCGCTCGACCTCCAGGCGCACGACGAGGGAATCCTGATCGCCGAAGAGGAGCTCCAGCTCGCCGCGCAGGACCTCGAGTGGTCGAAGCGCCTGGCCGAGAAGGGGTTCCTCGAGAGCACGCAGCTCGATGCCGACCGGATCGCGAAGAACCGCTCCGAGGCCAAGCTCAACCAGGAGAAGCGTGAGCTGGTCCTGTTGAAGGAGTACGAGCACCCGCGTCAGCTCGAGGAGCTCGACGCCGACGTCGAGGAAGCCCAGCGCGAGCTCGAACGCGTGAAGCTGCGCGCTCGGGCGCGCATCGTCGACTACGAGGCGGAGGTGCGCACCAGCGAAGCGCAGTTCGACCTCGAGCGCGAAAAGCTCACGAAGCTCGACACCCAGATCGCCAACGCGAAGATCTTCGCCCCGCGCCCGGGCATGGTCGTGTACTGGCAGGAGAGCAATCGCTGGGGCGGGAGCGACGATCCGCTGCAGGAGGGCGCGGAGGTTCGCGAGCGCCAGGAGCTGATCACGCTGCCCTCTGCCGGAACGATGGTCGCGCAGGCCAGCCTGCACGAGTCCGTGCTCGAGCAGGTGCGGCTCGGCATGCCGTGCCTCGTCACCGTGGACGCGGTCCCCGACCTGACGTTCCGCGGCCGCGTCGGCTTCAAGGCCGTGCTCCCCGACCAGGTCAGCCGCTGGGTCAACCCCGACCTGCGTGTCTACCGCACGGAGATCGTCCTCGACGGCTCGGACGAACGCCTGCGACCCGGCATGTCGTGCAGCGTCGAGATCGTGGTCGACGAGCTCGACGAAACCCTCTTCATCCCGCTGCAGGCGATCTTCCTCGACGCGGGTTCGACGGTCGCATTCGTCGAGCGCGGCGAGGGCTTCGAGATGCGCTCGATCGAGTCGGGCCTGAACGACGGCAAGTGGGTCGAGGTCCGATCGGGGCTCGAGGAGGGCGAAGTGGTCCTCCTGTCCGAACCGCCCGGCGCGAACCTGCGACGCGAGGCGATGGAGGAGAGCACGGGCGAGTGGCCGGCCGCGAGCGAGTACGCCGGCGGCGAGAGCACTCCGAAGAAGGACGATCCGAAGGACCAGAAGGGAATGCCCTCGGCCGAGGAACGCGCGAAGTGGCTCGAGAGTCGCGGTGGCGGCGGGAAACCGGGCGAGGGCGCGTCGCGTCCGCGCAGCGGTGCGGGAACGACCGGCTCCACGAACTGATCGCCGTGATCACCGGGACGGACACGGTCGCGGCCCTCGAGGACGTGCGCAGGACCTACCTCATGGGGTCCAACGAGGTGCACGCCCTCGACGGTGTCTCCTTCGACATCGAGCGCGGCCAGTACTGGTCGATCATGGGCGCGTCGGGGAGCGGCAAGTCGACGCTGCTCAACTTGATGGGCTGCCTCGACCGGCCGACGACCGGCACCTACTGGCTCGCGGGGAGGGACACCGGGAGCCTCGACGACGACGACCTCTCCGACCTGCGCTCGACGCACCTCGGGTTCATCTTCCAGTCCTACAACCTGATTCCGCAGCTCGACGTGCTCGAGAACATCCTCGTCCCGATCTACTACCAGGACGAGCCGGCGCCGGACGCAGAGGATCGCGCGCGCGCGCTGGCGGACCGCATGGGGCTGTCCGATCGGCTCGATCACCGCCCGCCCGAGCTCTCCGGCGGTCAGCAGCAACGCGTCGCCATCTCGCGCGCGCTCGTCAACGACCCGGACCTGATCCTGGCCGACGAGGCGACGGGGAACCTCGACACGCAGACGGCGACCGAGATCCTGGACCTCTTCGACGAGCTCTCGGCCGAGGGCAAGACCATCGTGTTCGTCACGCACGAAGCGCACGTCGCGGAGCGGGCGAGCCACATCCTGCGCATGCGCGACGGGCGCATCGAAGAAGTAAAGGTCCAGCGATGACGGCGACCCGCGTCTTCACGCGCTCGCTGCGCGCCGGGGTGCGCAGCCTCGCGCTACACAAGCTGCGCAGCCTGCTCACGACGCTCGGGGTCCTGTTCGGGACGAGCAGCGTCATCTCCATGCTCGCGATCGGAGAGGGCGCGAGCTACGAGGCACAGGAGCAGATCAAGCAGCTCGGCAGCCAGAACGTGATCCTGCGCAGCGTCAAACCGCCGGACTCGCCCAACGACACGAACCAGACCTCGCGCGTCGTGAATTACGGTCTGACGCGCATGGACCGGGAGCGCGTGGAAGACACGTTCGTCGGGATCGAGAAGGTCGTGGCGGTGCGCGAGATCCAGCAGGAAGTGCGCGTGAAGAACCGCTCCGCCAATCCGCGCGTCCTGGCGACCGAGCCCGCCTACATCGACGTGACGGGGCGGATGGTCTGGGAAGGGCGGTTCATCACCGAAGAGGACGACCGCAGCCTGAACAACGTCTGCGTGCTCTCGACGGAGCTGGCGCGCTACTACTTCCCGCTCGAGTCGGCGGTCGGCAAGCGTGTGAAGATCGGACCCGACTACTTCGACGTGGTCGGGACGGTCGCCCCGCGCATGCGGGCGGCGGACGATCCCGCGCCGGCCGGCGAGGAGGTGACGGGCGAGCTCTTCGTGCCCTACCAGACCGCCATGCGCTGGTTCGGCGAGATCCAGGTCAAGATGCGCGCGGGGAGCCGCGACATGGAGCAGGTCGAGCTCCACGAGATCATCGCGCGTGTGGGTCGGGGCGAGGACGTCCCGATGGTCGCCGCCGCCGCGCGGACGATGCTCGAGCGCTTCCACGACAAGCGCGACCACGACCTCATCGTCCCGCTCGAGCTACTCGCCCGCGCGGAGGAGACCAAGCGCATCTTCAACATCGTGCTGGGCTCGATCGCCGGCATCAGCCTGCTCGTCGGCGGCATCGGGATCATGAACGTGATGCTCGCGACGGTCACCGAGCGCACGCGCGAGATCGGCATCCGGCGCGCGCTCGGCGCCAAGCGGCGGCACATCGTCTCGCAGTTCCTGGTCGAGTGCGTGCTGCTCTCGGTCGGCGGCGGCGCGCTCGGTGTCGGCCTGGGGCTCGCCATTCCGCTACTCGTCGAGGAGTTCGCGGACATGCGCACGATCGTCACGCCCGCGGCCCCGATGATCGCGTTCGGCATCTCGGCCGGGGTCGGCGTGATCTTCGGGCTGTACCCGGCCTGGCGCGCGGCGGAGATGGATCCGGTGGAGGCGCTTCGACATGAGTAGGCGTGCGTGGCTCGCGGGCCTCGCCCTGGCGCTGCCGGCGTGCAAGAGCCCGGCCGACTATCAGGAGGACGCGGACCGCGAGGTCACGGGGATCCTGGCCGCGCGGCGCGCGGAGCTCGGCGCGACCGACGGCTTCGAAGTCGTCCCGCCAGAGGGGAGCCTGCGCGCGCGCATCCTCGCCGGCGAGGTGACGGAGCTCGAGGGACTCACGCTCGTCGATTGCCTGCGGATCGCCGCGGAGAACAGCCGCGCCTACCAGGACCGGCGAGAATCGCTCTTCCTCGAGGCACTCGATCTCACGCGCACGCGCTGGGACTTCGACTGGCAGGAGACGGCGACCGGCAACGCATCGGTCACCGGCGACTTCGACGACGCGAACACGGGGAGCGGGATCGGCGGGCTCGGCATCTCGAAGCTCTTCGCGAGCGGCGCGCAGTTCTTCGCCGACATCTCGCTCGAGTTCACGCGCAGCCTGTCGCAAGGCGACGGCTGGGACGCCATCAGCGGCCTCACGCTCGACATCACGCAGCCCTTGCTGCGCGACTTCGGCGACGAGATCACGCTCGAGCCGCTGACGCAGGCCGAGCGCGACGTGCTCTACGAGGCGCGGGCCTACGAGCGCTTCCGCCGCACGTTCGCCTTCGACGTCGCGTCGCTGTACTTCCGGATCCTCGGGCAGCGCGACACGCTGCGGAACGAGCGCGCGAACCAGGAGAGCCTGCGGCGGCTGCGCGAGCGGAACGAGGCCTTCGCCGAAGCCGGGCGGCTGTCGGACATCCAGGTCGACCAGGCGCGCCAGAACGAGCTCGCGGCCGACGACAGCGTCGTCGCGGCGGAGCAGCGCCTCGAGACGTCGCTCGACGACTTCAAGCTCTTCCTCGGCCTGCCGATCGACACGCCGCTCGCGCTCGCCGCGTCCTCGGCGGACGAGCTCCAGATCCAGTCTCTCATCGACAACGACGTCCCGGAGGGCCTGGCCGTCACGACCGCGCTCACCCAACGGCTCGACTATCACACGGTGGTCGAGCGCGTGGACGACGCGGAGCGCGATGTTCTCGTCGCCGAGGACGACCTGCGGGCGCGTTTCGACCTGACCGGAAACCTGTCCGCGACGTCGCGCGAGGGCCAACCGCTCACGACGGGCTCCGAGGGGGCCAACTGGACCGTCGGCGCCGTGATCGACCTCCCGATCGACAACCTGCCGGAGCGCAACGCCTATCGCTCGTCGCTGATCGGCCTCGAGGCCGCGCGTCGTGCCGAGGTGGACTTCCGCGACTCGCTCACGGCCGACATCCGCGCCGAGCTGCGCGACCTCATCGCGCAGGGCGAGCGCCTCGAGATCCAGACCGGCGCCGTCGAGCTCGCCGAACGCCGCGTCGAGTCCACGCTCCTGAACCAGGAAGCCGGCCGCGCCGACACGCGCGACGTGCTCGAGGCCCAGGAGGACCTGGTCGCCGCGGAGAACCGTGCGACGCAGGCGCTGACGGACTACACGCTCGCCGGCCTGGCGCTCTTCCGCGACATGGGGCTCTTGCGCGTGGACGCGGACGGCGTGCGCGTGGAGCCGGTCTTGCTGCCGTAGTGCGGCGCGCTCCAGAATCGCGGGCGGACTGACTGCGGCGCGCTAGTCGAGCTCGGACACGGTTCCTCGCAACAGACAAGCGAACTGTGCCGAGGCTCGCGAACCTGCCTCCACTACCTCCGCGTGCGAGAGCGGATCCTCCTTCAATCCCGCGGCGAGATTCGTGATGCAGGAGACGGCGCCGACACGCATTCCGAGCGCGTGGCCGGCGATCGCCTCGAGCGCGGTGCTCATGCCGACGGCGTGCGCGCCCATCGCGATCGCGGCGCGGATCTCGGCAGGGGTCTCGTAGGCAGGGCCCGAGGTCGCGAAGTAGACGCCGGACTCGAGCGGGATATCGGCCTTCGCGGCGGCGCGCGCGAGGGTCTCACCCAGCTCCGCGTCGTAGGGTGAGCCGCCGCCGGACTCGCCGCGCTCGAGGGGAGCGGCGCCCTGGAAGTTGATGTGGTCGGTGATGCGCATCAGCGTGCCGGGCGTCCACTCCGGCACGAGACCGCCTGAGGCGTTCGTCAGGAGAAGGCGCGGCACGCCGAGCTCCGCGAACGCGCGCACGGCCGCCGTCACCGCGCGGGGCGAGTGGCCCTCGTACAGGTGGATGCGGCCCTGCTGCACGAGCACGCGGCGGCCCTCGAGCGTCCCGGAGACGAAGCGGCCGGCGTGGCCGGGGACCGTGCTCGCGGGCCAGCCGTCGAGCTCGTCGTGAGCGACCGCCGTCGCGTCCTCGAGCGCGTCCGCGAGCGCGCCGAGCCCCGAACCGAGCACGATCGCGAGCTCCGCACCGCCCAGACCGCGCCCCTCGAGCTCCTGCGCCAGGCTCACACGAAGATCCCCGCCACGGTTGCCGTCATCCACGACGCGAACGCTCCCCCGATCATCGCGCGGAAGGCGAGCCTCGAGATCTCGGCCTTGCGGTCGGGCGCGAGCACCGAGATGCCGCCGATCTGGATGCCCATCGAACCGAAGTTCGCGAAACCGCAGAGCGCGTAGGTCGCCATCACGGCCGTGCGCTCGTGATCGAACGGGTTGGCCGTGCCGGGGAGGAACTTCGTCATCTCCGAGAACGCGACGAACTCGTTCACCGAGACCTTCGTCCCGAGCAACGTCCCCATGAGCTGGCTGTCGTGCCAGCCGTCGACGCCCATCACCCATGCGACCGGCGCGAAGACCCAGCCGAAGAGGCGCTGGAGCGAGAGGCCGCCGTCGAGCTCGAAGAGCTCGCCGATCCAGCCCAGCGGCCAGTTCACGACTGCGACCAGCGCCATGAACGCGATCAGCATCGCGATCACGTTGAGCCAGAGCTTCAACCCCGTCGTCGTGCCGTCGGTCGCCGCCTCGACCAGGTTGCTCGAGGTGCGTTCGATCCGGAGCTCCACGCGACCCGCCGTCTCCGACGCCTCGACCTCCGGCCGCATGATCTTCGCCAGCACGAACGCCGCCGGCGCCGACAGCACCGACGCCGTCAGGAGGTGCGGACCGAGCTCCTCGCCCAGGATCCCCATGTACACCGCCAGCACGGTCCCCGCGATCGTCGCGAAGCCGCCGGTCATGAGCGCGTTGAGCTCCGACGTCGTCATGCGCGGCACGTAGGGCCGCACGACCAGCGGCGCCTCGGTGTTTCCGACGAAGATGTTCGCCGCCATCGCCATGGCCTCCGCACCCGAGACGCCCATCGTGAACGTCATCACGCGCGCGAGCGCCCAGATCACGACCTGCATGATCCCGAGGTGGTAGAGCACCGCCATCAGGGCCGAGAAGAAGAGGATCAGGACGAGCCCCTTGCCGGCGAATGCGAAGACGAAGCCCGACTCGGGCCCGAACGTCTCCGCCATCTTGTCCCAGTCGGCCAGCACCCCGAAGACGAGCTTCGCGCCGGGCTCGTTCAGAGAGGTCAGCTTCGAGACGAAGGCGGCGATCCCCTCGAAGAAGCCGCGGCCGACCGCGGACTCGAGGAGCAACCAGCCGAGCCCGAGCTGGAGGCCGAGGCCCGTGGCGACGACGCGCCAGGGGAACCGACGGCGGTGGCTGGAGAGCATCCAGGCCATCACGCAGAAGAACACGAGGCCCAGGAGAGCGCGCAGGAGGATCACGAGGCGCGCATCAGAGCCCGCGTCGCGTCCGTCGGCAAGGGAGGGCAGCTCGTGGCCGCACGAAAACCGAGCTTCGGTCCGTCCCCGGCTCGGGCCTGTATCGTAGGCGCGCCGCCCATCGGCACCGAAAGACCGTCCGACCAGGGAACTCCCCCATGAAGCACACGCTCGTTCTTCTCGCAATCGCCTCGCTCGCGGGTCCGCTCGCCGCACAGCGGTCCGACCTCTCCGACCTCAACCTCGAGGGCGCCCTCGCTCTTCAGGGCTACGACCCCGTGGCCTACTTCCCGGAAGGCGGCGGCCAGGCGCGCAAGGGCGCGAAGGAGCGGACGGTTCGCTTCGACGGCATCACGTACCGCTTCGCCACGGAGAAGAACCGCGCGCTCTTCCTCGCACACCCGACCCGCTTCGAGCCCGACTACGGCGGCTGGTGCGCCTACGCGATGGCCAGTGGGGACAAGGTCGCGATCGACCCGGAGTCGTTCCTGGTCCAGAAGGGCCGGCTCTACGTCTTCTACAAGAGCTTCCTCGCCAACACGCGCAAGAAGTGGCTGAAGGACGCGGACGGGCTGCAAGTGAAGGCCGACGGGGAGTGGACGAGGATCTCGAAGACGACCCGGCGCGACGCGACGATGCACAACCTCGGTGAGCACGAGCTCGCGCTCGCCGGACACGATCCAATCAGCTACTTCGAGGAGGGCGGCCCGACCGCGGGCAAGCTGGAGAACGAGACGCTCTACCACGGAATACGCTACCGCTTCGCGACGCGGGAGAACCGGCTGAGGTTCGTGGAGGATCCCACCCGCCACGAGCCCGCCTTCGGCGGCTGGTGCGCCTACGCGATGTCTCAGGGCTACCGGTACCGCGTGGATCCGACCGCCTTCCTGATCCAGGACGATCGCCTGCTCGTGTTCTTCCGGGAGGGCGGGACCGACACGCGCACGTCGTGGGCGGAGAGTCCCGCGGGAAGCTTCAAGCGCGCCGAGCTCAACTGGAGCAAGGACAGCGTCCCGATCAAGCGGTGATCGGCGCGGGGTCGGGGCTCGCTGCCCGGACGAGCTTCGCCACCTCGCGCATGCGCACGTCGCCGAGCGCCGGGTAGCACGGAACGAAGACGAGCTCCGCGAGGAGCTCGCCGACCCGCGCGGCGGGCGCGTGGTCCGAGACGGGTTCGAGAACGACCAGACTGGAGCGGCGCGAGGCGTCGAAACCCGCGCGGCGCAGGCCGGCCACGAGCTCGTCGGGCCACCGACTGCGGACCGGAGTCACCCAGTGCGTCCGCACGTCGGCCATCGCGCCGACCCGCGCCGGCTCGGGGATCGCGGCGGCGAAGGCCTCTCCGAACGCGGCCCGGCGCGCGATCCGGGACGCAGCCGTCGCGTCCGCGACCCGACGCGCAAGAAGCGCGAGCAGCGGGGCGGAGGGACGATGTCGGATCGCATGGACGAGCTCCGAGCCCGCGAATCCCCGCGACGCGCCGTGGAGGATTCCGTCGAGGTCGGCTCCGAGAGCACCCGCGACGCGCGCGAGCAAGCCGAACGCGAGGCGCGTCGCGGCGAACGAGAGGAGTGCGCCCTTCGCCAGCCGTCGCGCGTGCGCGGCGCGCGGCTGGAGCGGCTGGGCGTCGCGCAGCGTGCGCATGCGCTCGCGGAGCGAGTCGTCCCGGACCCGCGCGAGCGCGCCTCCCAGCGCCGTCGCCGTCTTGATCGTGCCGAAACTGAAGAGCACGAGGTCCGCCTCGTCCGATCCCCGCCAGCTGGTGCCGTCGAAGGCCTGAGCCGCGTCCTCGACGAGGAGGACGCCGCGCGCGTGGGCGACGCGTGCCAGCGGTTCGAGCTCGGAGCGCGCGCCGAACAGATGGGCGACGACGCAGGCGCGCGTCTTCGCGCTGATCGCCGCGCCGAGCGTCTCCGGCTCAGGGAGGAGCGTCTCCGGATCGACGTCGAGCGGTACCGCGACCAGCCCGTGCAGCTCGAGGATGCGCGCCATGTCCGCGATCGTCAGCGCCGAGACCAGCACCTCGCTCCCGCGTGGAAACGCGGCGGCGGCGAGGAAGAGGTCGAAGGCCGAGCGCACCGAGAGACACGCCAGTGCGTCGGCCGCGAAGCCCTGCTCGAGGTCGCGCGCGCGACCCGTCGGATCACGCGCGCCGAGCGCGAGAGCACCTGCCAGGAGATCGGTCGGAGAGAGGTCGAGGCGCAGGCGGGCCCACATCGCGGGGACTCCTCGTCAGGCGACGAGCTCGCCGGCGAACGAGACGCCGGCTCCTCCGGATTCCAGCCCCAGGAGCTCGGCCACCGTCGCTCCCACGTCCGCGAAGCTCGCGCGGGTCCCGAGCGCGACGCCGCGCCGCGTGCGCTCGCCCCAGGCCAGCACCGGGACGTACTCGCGCGTGTGATCGGTCGTCCGGGTGAAGGTCGGATCGTTCCCGTGGTCGGCGGTGAGCACGACCACGTCGTCGGGGCGCAACGCCGTCTCCAGCTCGCAGAGGTCGGTATCGAACTCCTCCAGCGCCCGCGCGTACCCGGAAGCGTCGCGGCGGTGCCCGTAGAGCATGTCGAAGTCGACCAGGTTCACGAAGACGAGCCCGTGCTCGAGCGAGCGCGCTTCCGCGAGGACGGCCTGCATCCCGTCCCTGTTGCCCTCGGTGTGGACCGAACGCGTGACGCCACGTCCTGCGAAGATGTCCCCGATCTTGCCCACGCCGACCACCGGCACGTCGGCTGCGACGAGCCGGTCGAGGACCGTGGGCGCGGGAGGCTCGAGCGAGTAGTCGCGGCGGTTGTAGGTCCGCTCGAACGGCTCCTCGCCGACGAACGGCCGTGCGATCACGCGACCGAGCCCGAGCGGGCGGGTGAGCTCGCGCGCGACCTCGCACACGCGGTACAGGCGCTCGAGCCCGAAGTGCTCCTCGTGGGCCGCGACCTGGAGCACGCTGTCGGCGCTCGTGTAGACGATCGGCTTTCCGGTCCGCACGTGCTCGACACCGAGGCGGGCGATCACCTCCGTCCCCGACGCCGGTCGGTTCTCGAGCACGCCGTCGATGGCGGCGCGTCGGCAGAGCTCCGCGATCAAGGCGTCGGGAAAACCGTCGGGATACACGGGAAAGCTCTCTGCGAGCACGCACCCCATCATTTCCCAGTGCCCGGTCGAGGTGTCCTTTCCCGGCGAGAGCTCCGCGCAGCGCCCGAAGGCCGCAATCGGGGCCGCGCTCGGCGCGAGCCCGTTCACACCCGGAACGTTGCCGAGTCCGAGCTCGGAGAGACGCGAGAGGCTCGTCTCCCCGGCCTCCGCCAGGAGGTGGTCCAGCGTGTGCGTGCCCGCGTCGCCGAACTCGGCTGCGTCGGGGAGTGCTCCCACCCCCAGGGAGTCGAGGACGATCAGGAAGACCCTGCGCACGACTCAGAACGAGGGTGAGAAGCGCTTGTGGCAGGCGATGCAGCTCGTCTTCATCTCGATGAAGCCCTGCCGCAGGTCGTCGAGGTCCCCGCTCTCGGTCGCGTCGAGCACGCGCTGCGCTCCGCCCGCCATCCGATCGCGCAGGGCGAAGTACCGTTCCCTGTCACCACCGATGAAGCGGTCCTCCTCGATGAACTCCTCGATCTCGGGGTCCGCCGCCCAGTCCAGGATCTGGCGAGCGGCTCGCGCAGTGCCCCGGAACGCGGCGGGGTTCCTGAGGCTGGGTTCGATCGACTTGTAGGCGTGGTCGATCTGGATCATGACGTCGAGCAGCGTCACGCCCGGGTCGGGACCGGCCGTCTCGACTCCGCACGAGGCGAAGGCCCCGAGGATCCCGAGGGCGAGCGGCGCGATGCGGTTCGCGGACATGCCAAGAGAATACGGCGCCGGGGAGGCCCCGATAGCGTCGGCCACCATTTCGCTCACTCTCCCGAGTCGAGGTAGCCGATGCCCTCGAGGAGCTCGCGCGTACCGGCTCCGCCGATGGCCGGAGACGAGCGCCGCGCGGTGAGCTCCTCCAGCCGCCGGCGCAGCTCGGCCAGCATCTCCTCGGCACGCTCCGGCTCCAGCGCCGCGAGGTCGACGAGCTCGTCAGGGTCGCGCTCGACGTCGTACAGACGCCACTGCCCGCCCGGGGTCGGCTCCTCGGCTCCCCAGTCACCGGCTTCGGGAGCCCAGTGGAGCACCCAGCGCCCGGCGCGCAGTCCGTGGATGGGCGTGCGGTGCCACTGGTTCCACCAGCCGAAGTGTGTCCCGAGGACGATCGGCGCGAGCTCCCGTTCCTCGGGTCGGGCGAGGTCGATCGCGTCTTCCACCGCGGCGAGTCGGGTCCCGCCCAGCCTCGCCAGCGTCGGGGCGAGGTGGCGGTTCGACACGGAAGCGGTCGAACGTGCACCGGAGGCGACCCCGGGTCCGGCGAGGATCAACGGCACACCGACGAGCTCGGGGTGAAGGGAGTGCCCGTGCTCGAGGAAGCCGTGCTCGAAGAACTCCTCGCCGTGGTCGCTCGTGAACGCGACCACGGTCTCGTCCAGAATGCCCGCACCGGCGAGGCCGTCGAGCAGCTCCCCGACCCAGTGGTCGCCGGTCGCAACGCACGCGTCGTACACCAGGTCGAGGTAGCGCCGGTGCTCGGGCGGGACGATGCTCGAGACGTCCCAGGATCCGCCGTCGTCCGCGTAGGCCTCGCCATCTCGCAGGCGCTTCGTGTAGCCCGTGAACGTCCCGCGGTCGAAACCCTTCGGTGGATCGCCGGCGAACCGGTCGCGGAGCTCGGCGAGCGGCCGATGCGGGTCGTGCGTGTCGGCGAGGTGGATGTAGAGGAAGAAGCGCTGGCCGGCGAAGGTCCGGACCCACTCGATCGCGGGTGGCACGATCATGTCCGACTTGCGGAAGCCGCGCGCATCCGCGTCGTAGAACTCGAACCCCTGGTCGAAGCTCTTGTCCGGCACGATCAGGGGGCTCGCGGAGAAGGCGGCCGTCGTGTAACCGCGGCGCTGCAGGGCCTCGGACAGGAGCTCGATGCCGCGTGCGACGTGGCACGACGAGTCGTCGAGAACGCCGTGCGTCTCGGGCTCGAGGCCCGTGAGCACGGAGGCCGTGGACGGCCACGTCCAGCTCGACGGTGCGAAGGCCTTCTCGTGCACGATCCCGCGCTCGGCGAGCGCGTCGAGGTTCGGCGTGAGGCCGCGCGGGTTGCCGTAGGTCCCAAGCCTGTCGCGGCGCAAGGTGTCCATCAGCACGAGCACGATGTTGGGAGCATCGGGGCTCGAGAGCTCGCGCTGCCTCTCCCGATCGCGCTCGAGCAAGAGGTCCGAGAACCCGATCCGGTACAGGAGCGCGTGGGGTCGCGATCTGGCCTTGTTGACGGACGTGCGCAACGTGACGACGTTCCCCGGCTCGAGCGCGAGGCCCGCGTCCCCGCCCACGGGACGCCAGCCGAACTCCAGCTTGTCGCGCTCGGAATCGAGCGTGATCACCTTGTCGAACACGGGGGCGTCGTCGACGAGCACCTCGAACCGGAAACGGACGGCGTCGCGTGACGGACTGGCTTTCGCGAGCAGGCTCTGATCGATCCCCGCGGCCGTTCGCAGTCGCACCGGGCCGAGCTCGGGCGGGATCTCGAAGCGCACCTCGCAGCCGGGTGGCATGACGAGCGCGGGCCGCTCGCCGCCGCGCGTGCGCCAGTGCGTCACGGCGGTGATCGCATCGACGTGCGGTTCGCGGCCGGGATTCTCGCAGGTGACCGTCAAGTGCTCGGGTTCCTCGAGCAGGGCGCGCACGACCTCGCGCACGCGCATCGGCGAGGGTCCGATTCCGAGCGCCTCCGGTCCGAGCCACAGCGCGACCCCGGCAACGACGGCCGCGATCGGCGCGAGTCGCCCCCTCGAGAAGCGCGGTCTCGCTCGCGTGGCCAGGAGGCCGGCGCCCGCGACGACGACGGACAGACCCGCCAGGACGAGGAAGGCGAGGAAGCCGCTACCACCGCTCAGGTCGGGCACGCGCGAGGGAACGTCGACCCCGAACCCGGCGAGCACGACGAAGGCGATCGCCGCCGACGCGAGCAGGGCGAGCATGCCGCCGGCCCCGAGACGACCGGGGCGGCCGGCGCGGGACACGAGCACCATCAGGACGCCCGCCGTCGCCCCCACGCCGAGCAGCGTGGGACCGAGCAGCCGCGCGACGCGCCACAGGCTCGTCGGTCGGTCCATCCCGTGGGCGACGTGATCCATCCCGAACGCGATGGCGGCCCGCAACACGCACAGGACGATCCCGATCCAGAGAGCGAGCGCGAGGAGCCCGCCGCTCTCCGACCGTTCCGCGTGTGTGTCGTCCATGCGGCCCGAGGCTACTGGTCCTCGACCGATTCGAGGTAGCCGATATCCCGTAACGTCTCGAGCGTGTCCTCGTCGGCCTCACGCCCCGGGTTCGAGCGAAGCGCCTCGAGTCCGGCCGTGTAGCTCCCGAGCTCGACGCGCAGCGCTCGCGCATGCTCGGCGTTCGCACTCGAGACGTCCTCGAGCTCTCCGGGATCGCGCGCGAGGTCGAAGAGCCGGTCGTCGGGCCCGGTCCAGCGGCTGTGGAGCAGCCACTGCCCCGAGCGCATGCCTCGCACCATCTCGCGCTTGCCGTCGCGCCAGACGCCGTGATCCGTCGAGAAGATGACAGGGCGCTCGCGAAGCACGCCGAGCAGGTCCATCCCGTCGGGCGCACCTCCGAACTCCGCGCCGGCGAGCCGTGCAAGCGTCGGCGCGATGTGGCGGTTCGAGACGGGCGTATCGACGCGCGCATCCGCCGGAACGCCCGGACCCGCGATCACGAGCGGCACCCGGACCAGCTCGCCGTGGAGCGTGTGCCCGTGCTCGAGCTTTCCATGATCGAAGAGCTCCTCGCCGTGATCGCTCGTGAACACGACGACCGTCCGATCGTCCAGCCCTAGCTCTTCCAGGGTGCTCACGATCTCGCCGAGCCATCGATCGCCCTCGAAGACGCTGGCGTCGTAGAGCGCGGAGAGGTGCTCGGCGTGCGCAGCGGGAACGACGAGCGACGGGTCGAGCGTGCCGTCCGCCCGTCGCCCGGATCCGGTCCTGAGGAGCTGTGTGTATTCCTGGAAGAGCGCCGGCTCCCAGTCCTCGGGTGCGCCCGGGGCGAAGCGAGCCCGCGCCTCTTCGCCGAACAGGTGAGGGCCGTGCGTATCGACGAGGTGCAGGTAGCAGAAGAACCGTTCGTCGGCGTGTTCGCGCATCCAGTCGAGCGCGAGCGGAACGAGGTCCGCGGACTTCCGGAAGGTCCCGCGGAAGGAGTCGAAGCGCTGGAAGCCCTGGTCGAAACCCTTGCCGGGGAGCACGATCCGGCTCCCGGAGAATCCCGCCGTGCGGTAGCCGGCTTCGCGCAGGGCTTCGGGCAGGACGCGCAACCGCCGGTCGAGGTAGCACGAACGATCCGAGTGGACGCCGTGCTGTGCGGGGAGCATCCCCGTCAGGAGCGAAGCGGTCGAGGGCCAGGTCCAGCTCGACGTCGAGTAGGCGTTGTCGAAGACGGTCCCGCGCTCGGCGACGCGGGCGAGGTTCGGGGAGACGTCGCGCGCGTAGCCGTAGGGCGTGAGGCGGTCCCGGCGCTGGGTGTCCTGCACGACGACGACGATGTTGGGGCGCTTCGGCGTCGGCGGCGGTATGCGAATCTCTCGCGGGCGCGCGAGCTCGACGATCGCGAACCCGACGGGGAGCGGGAGCTCGGGCACGAACTCCGCACCGCCGTCGGCGACACGCGTCGAGAGCACGACCTCGTCACCGCGCGCGAGCATCAGGCCCGTCTCTCGAGATCCGCCGAGCCACGCCCACTCGGTGCCGGTCGGATCCGGTCGCCGCACGAGCTTCGTCGCGTGCTCGAAGACGCGCTCGCCGTTCACGCTGACCTCGAAACGCACCTCGACCTCCGGGCGTTCGGGGGGGAGCTGTCGGTAGGCCTGCACGCCGACGCCGGCGGCCGCGATCAGGAGGCAAGGGCCCTCGTCGCCGACCGTGAAGCCGGCGGAGCCCGGCGGCGCGATCACGAGCGAGAGGAGTCCCGCACCGTCGCCGCCCGATGTGTGCGAGGGATGGAGCTCGGCCACGTGCGGGGCGAGGGACGGGTGGGACGAGACGACGTCGAAGTCCTCGTCCGCGAGAACGTGCCGCACGCTGACGGGCACGGTCGCACCACTCGGCCCGCCGCAGGCCGGGAGGCCGAGTCCGAGCAGGAGAAAGAGCTCTGCTTCGATCCGCATGGGGCCGTCGCTAGTCGTCGTCGTCCTCATCCTGGCCGAGGTAGCCGACGTCGCGCAGCATGGCCTCGGTCGCGGCTCCGGCGGGGATCGCCATCGAGACGCGTTGCTCGGCCTCGCGCTCGAAACGCTCCTCGATCGCTCGCACGAGAGCGCGCACGAGCTCCTCGTTCTCGGCCGCGCGATCGACGAGCTCGCTCGGGTCGTCGTCGAGACGGTAGAGACGGGACTCGCCGCCGGGGGTCGGCTCGCTCGCGTTCCACGCACCTGCCTCGGGCGCGTGGTGCAGGACGAAGCCGTCCACGACGACGCCGCGTATCGGCTGATCCACCCAGCCGTCCCACCAGCCGTGGCGGGTCGAGAGGAACACGGGGCGCTCCTCGACGAGCCCGCACAGGTCGAGCGGGTCGTCGATGCCGTGCATCGTCGCGCCGCCGATCCGCGCCAGGGTCGCCGCGAGATGGCGGTTCGAGACCGGAGTCTTCACGCGTTTCCCCTGCAGGACCCGAGGTCCGGCGAGGACGAGCGGGACGCCGACGAGCTCCGCGTGGAGCGAGTGCCCGTGCTCGAAGAAGCCGTGGTCGAAGAGCTCCTCTCCGTGGTCGCTCGTGAAGACGACGACCGTCGTGTCGAGGAGGTCGAGACTCGCGAGCGTTTCGAGAACGCGCCCGACCCACTCGTCACCGGTCCGCACGCTCGCGTCGTAGAGCTCGTCGATGTAGCGCTGGTGGTCGGCCGGTACGACGTGGTCGGTCGCCCACCCGTCCTCGGTGCGCCCCTCGCCCTCGAAGAGGCGCGCGCCGTAGCGTTCGATCGCGTCGCCCGTCTCCGGCGGGAAGTCGGCCGGGCGCTCCCCCACGATCGCCGCGCGCGCGGCGTCGGAGGGGAGGTACTCCATGTGCGGTTCGACCAGCTGCAGGTAGAGGAAGAAGCGCGAACGGCTGTTCGACTGCATCCACTCGAGAGCCTCCCCGACGAACTCCTCGGACTTCTCGAAGCGGCGCGAAGCTCGGAAGGTCTCGAACCCTTGACCGAAGTTCTTGTCCGCGCTGATGAGCGGGTTCCCCGAGAAGCCGGCCGTGGTGTATCCAGCCTGTTGCAGGGCTTCGGGCAGGGTCTGGAGCGCGTTGGGGAGCGTGCACGACGAGTAGTCGAGCACGCCGTGACGCTGCGGGAGGAGCCCTGTGAGGATCGACGCGGTCGACGGCCAGGTCCAGCTCGACGTCGCGTACGCGCGCTCGAAGGAGATCCCGCGGGCGGCGAGCCGGTCGACGTTCGGGGTCGTCTCGCGCGCGTGTCCGAGCGCCGAGATGCGGTCGCGCCGCTGCGTGTCCATGACCACGACCACGATGTTCGGCCGCTCCGCGGTCGCCTCGGCGCGAGGTCGTCCGGTGTGCCGCTCGAGCCACATGCGCCCGTACCCCGCATCGATCGCGGGTGCCGACGGCGGCGCGAGGGTCTCGAGCAGGATCCGGTCGCCGCCGCTCACGAAGAGGCCACCGTCCCCCCCGACGTGCCGCCAGGCGTTCTTCTTGCCCTTGTCGTCGCGCGGCACGGGGACGCGCTCGTCGAAGACGACCTTGCCGTTCTTGCTGACGCGGAAGCCGACGTCCGGGATGCCCTTCGTCTCCCAGGCCGCACGATCGATCCCCGCGGAGACGCGCAGGACGACCGGACCGAGCGTCTCATCGACCACGAGCTCGACCGCGGACGGCGGCGGGAGCACGAGCGCGGGCAGGTCGCCGCCGTCGACGCGCCAGGAGATCGACGGCGTCAGGATGTCGACGCGCGCTGACGAGTCCGTGCGCTCGCGCGTGACGGTCCAGTCGCCCTCGCCCACGAGCAGCTCGCGAACGACCTCCCGGACGACCATCTTCTCCGGCCGTTCGGCGTCGTCGCACGCCGGAAGCAGCCCCGCGGCGAACACCGCGATCGCAGAGATCGCCTGCGGCCGGCGGGGGCGCCCGGGCACCGCAACCGCGTGGTTGGCCGCGCTCGCCTGCATCTCCCGCGGATTCTACCCACGGCCCGCGAACACTTCATAACATTGAGGGCGTTCCACCCCTCAGGAGACCCATCTCATGATCGCTGCGACCTTGCTCCTTGCTCTACCGTTGCAGGCAGTCATTTCCGACCGCCTGCAGAGCGTGCTCGACGAAGCGACGCCGGACGAACGGATCCGCGTCATCGTCGTGATGCGCGACCGACCGGACACCGCTCGCCTGCACGACGACATGGAGCGGCTTCCGCGCCGAGAGCGCGGCGCGGCCGTCAAGGCGCGGCTCCTACCCCTCGCAGAGAACAGCCAGGCCGGCCTGGACGCGCTCGTCGGGAACCTCCGCCAGCAAGGACACGTCGACCGCAGTCACCGTCTGTGGACCGTCAACGCCCAGCGGCTCTGGGCCACGAAGACGGCGATCGAAGCGGTGGCAGAGCTCCCCGGCGTGGATCGCATCAAGTGGGACCCGGTCCTGATGCCGAGCGAGACGCAGGACATCGCCCCGCCGCGCGACTACGAGATCAGCCGGGGTCCCTACCGGAGCTCCTTCGAGACTTCGGTGATCCCGCCCGAGTTCGACGTCGAGACGACCGGCAACGGACGCGTCGAGGTGCGCCAGGACGGCCGGTCCAAGGACGGCCGTTTCCACCTCGTGATGGACTCGAACGAGGGCGTCGGCACGATCACCGCCGACCTCCACGTCGACCTGTCGGGAGCCGAGAAGGCGATGCTCACGTTCGACGCACTGACGTCGGGCGCGTGCGCCGAGGGTGACGGGGTCTGGCTCTCGGTCAACGGGGTCGAGTTCTTCCAGGTCTTCGAGATCCCGGCCTCTCGTTCGTACGACACGCACTCGATCGACCTGGCGGCGACGGCCGCGGCGAAGGGGATCCCGCTCACGTCGAACGTGACGGTCTCCTTCCGCTGGACAGCGAACGGTCCCGCTCCGAGGTCGGGCGTCTCGATCGACGACGTCGAGATCACGACCCAGTTCTCGTCGCTCGCCGCCGAGCCGAACATCGTCGGTCATCAAGCCGACCAGCTCTGGGCGATAGGCATCGACGGCAGCGGAGTGTTGATCCTCAACGTCGACAGCGGCGTCGCAAACGACCACCCGGACCTCGCCAATGGCATCTGGTCCAACCCGGGCGAGATCGCCGGCAACTCGATCGACGACGACAGCAACGGCTTCGTCGACGACACCTGGGGCTGGAACTTCGCCGGCAACAACAACAACCCCTACGGGACGGGCCACGGGACGAACACGGCCGGGATCGTCGCCGGAGACGGAACGAACAACGGCGGTGTGTGCACGGGCATGGCCCCCGGGACGACCCAGGCCGTCACGGAGATCTCCGGCGAAGGCGATGCGCTGGCCTCGTACCAGTACGCGATCGACATCGGCTGCGACGTCATCACGTCGAGCCACTCGTTCAAGTGGCCGAGCAAGCCGGACTACCACCTCATGCGGGCTTCCTCCGAGGTCGAGCTGGCGGCGGGCGTGATCCACGCCAACTCGATCGGCAACCAGGGCAACTCGACGAGCTCCCACCCGGTCCCGTTCAACATCTCCACGCCGGGCAACTGCCCGGGTCCGTGGCGGCACGAGGAGCAGATCCAGTCGGGTGGAGTCGGCTCGGTCATGGCCTGCGCCGGCATCCTCCTCGGCGGCGACGCCCTCTACACGAGCTCCGGGCGGGGCCCGTCCGTGTGGGAGGACCTCGACAACTTCACGAACTGGCCGCACCCGCAGGACCCGAGCTACTGGGACTACCTGTGGCGCGGCGGGGTCCTGCCCGGGCTCCTCAAGCCCGACGTCTGCACCTATACGGAGGTCAAGACGACGAACGGGTCGAGCAGCTACGACCTGTCGTTCGGCGGCACGAGCGCGGCCACGCCGCACCTCGGCGGAGCGATGTGCCTGATGGTCGACGCGAATCCGGAGGCGCCTCCGCGCCAGATCAGCAAAGCGCTGCAACAGACCGCCGTGGACCTCGGGCCGGCCGGGAAGGACACCCGGTACGGCGCCGGGAAGATCCAGGTGTACGACGCGGCCTTGAGGATCCGGGGACTCATCACGGCGGTTCCGCAGGAGAACCTCATCGGTGAGTTCGCCGACCTCGTCGTGACCGGACCCGCCGGCATGCCCTACGCGTTCATCGCGAGTGCATCCCTGGGCACGATCCCCACCGTCGTCGGGTTCGACCTCGAGCTCGCCAACCCGATCAAGATCCTGCTCGGGACGCACACCGGGTACAGCACCCCCACGATCGCGTCCATCTCGATCGACGATCCGGCCTTCGCCGGCTTCCGGATGTACATGCAGATCGCCACCGACGGCTCGACCGGACCGACAGGTGGTTGGTATCGGTCCGTCGTCGAGGACGTGGCCTGGAACTGATCTCCTGGAGCTGATGTTCGTACACGCGGCCCCTCTCGGTACGTCCGAGGGGGGCCGCCCGCACTTCGGGGCCCCTCGCTCGGGCCGCGCGGTATCATGCCCGCTCGTTTCGCGAATCCCCGAGGCCCGAAACCCATGCAAACCCTCGTGAGACCCGACCTCGAGACACTCTCCAAGAGCTTCCATCACTGGCAGAAGATCGGCGATCTGATCGACCAGTCGATCGATCTGTCGCTCAACCTGCGACAGAGCGGGCACCCCGGTGGCTCGCGGTCGAAGGTCCCGATGATGGTCGCTGCGACGCTCGGCGCCGGCATGCGCTGGGACGTGCGCCGACCCGAGCTGGCGTTCGGTGACCGCTACGTGCTCGTCGCGGGGCACTGCTGCCCGGTGATCTACGGGATGCTCGCGGTCTACAACGAGGCGCTGCGCATCCGTCACAAGGAGACCGGGGACGCGCGCTACCTCGTCCCCGGGGGCGCGGACCGACAGCTCACGTGGGAGGACCTCCTCTGGCTGCGCCACAACGGACACCTGGCGGGGCACGCCGAGATGGAGGGCAAGACGCTCTTCTTCAAGTTCAACACCGGGCCCTCGGGCCACGGCATGCCGGCGGCGGTCGGGGAAGCGCTCGCTCTCAAGCACGCCGGAGCCGACGGCGTGCGCGTCTTCGCCGTGGAGGGCGAGGGCGGTCACACGGCCGGCGCGCACCACGAGTCGAAGAACTCGGCGTACGGACTCGGGCTCGACAACCTGACCGTGCTCTTCGACTGGAACGACCACGGGATCGACTTCTTCGAGAACTCGAGTGTCGTCCACGGGAACCCCCGCGACTGGTACGAGCCGTACGGATGGCGCGTCGCCGGGACGGACGAGGGTGAAGACTTCGCGGAGATCACCAGGGCGCTGCTCGAGGTGGTCCACGCCGACGACACCGACGGCCGACCGGGCATGGTCTGGTTCAAGACGCGCAAGGGGCGCGGCTATCACAAGTTCGACTACGCCTCGCACGGCGCGGCGCACAAGCGGAACAGCGACCTGTTCTGGAAGTGCCGCAGCGACTTCCAGGAGAAGTACGGAGTCGAATTCGCGGGTTACGGGGACACGACCGACCCGGGTGAAGACGCATGCCGCGAGCAGACGCGCGGGTGGTACGAGACCGTCTTCAGCGTCATGCGCGACGACCCCGAGCTCGTCGAGTACCTGTCGGATACGCTCGTCGACCTGGGCGAGTCGGTGCCCGAGAAGACGGAGGATTTCCGCCTCACGTCGTCGGTCAACCTCGCACAGGACCGCACCTGGCTCACGCCCGAGGAGCTCCCGGACGAGCTCTTCGCGGCGGCCGGCGAGAAGGCTCCGAACCGCAAGGGGTTCTCGACCTTCGCCGCCTGGGCGAACACGCGCGCGTTCGCGGAGATGGGCCGTCCCCTGGTGCTCGCCTGTTCGGCCGACCTCGCGGACTCGACGAATATCTCCGGGTTCGCGAAGGGACTCGGCGACTTCGAGGGCTTCGGCTGGTACGAGCGGAACGAGCGCCCCGGCGGCAGCCTTCTCCCCCAGCAGATCACCGAGTTCACGAACTCCGGCATCTCGGTCGGCCTCGCGACCGTGAACATGTCGCGCGATCCGGAGAACGAGTTCGTCGGCTACTGGGGCGCCTGCTCGACCTACGGATCGTTCTCGTACCTGAAGTACGGGCTGATGCGCCTCTTCAGCCAGCTCGCGCAGGACTGCGAGCTCCGGGTCGGAAAGGTGATCTGGGTCGCCGGTCACTCCGGCCCCGAGACCGCCGAGGACAGTCGAACGCACTTCGGCATCTTCGCGCCCGGTGTCACGCAGCTCTTCCCGGATGGCCGTGCCATCAACCTGCATCCGTGGGAGCACAACGAGGTCGCGCCCGCGCTGGCCGCAGCGCTGATGAGCGACGTCCCGATCGTCGCGCTGCACCTCACGCGTCCCAACGTCGAGATCCCGGACCGCAAGAAGCTCGGCGTACCGTCCTTCCGCGAGGCGGCCAGGGGTGCGTACGTGATGAAGCCGCACGACAAGAGCCGGCCGGTCGAGGGCACCCTCCTCGTGCAGGGCACGAGCACCACGGACTCGGTCTACGCGATCTTGCCGCGGCTGCTGGCCGGCGAGGGGCCGAACGTGAAGATCGTCCAGCTCGTCTCGCCCGAGCTCTTCCGGATGCAGCCCGAGAGCTACCGGAACGAGGTGCTGCCGCGCGAGCACTGGCTCGATTCCACCGTGATCTCGAACCAGGCGCGTCGCTTGATGCACGACTGGCTCCCGCACAAGACGGCCGAGCGCTACGCCATGACGCCCGACTTCGACGACCGCTGGCGGACCGGCGGCAGCGTCGACGAGCTGAAGCGCGAAGCCCACATCGATCCGGAGTCGATCTGGGCCGGCATCGAGAGATTCGCGCGCGAGCGCTCGAAGCGGCTGGCGGAGATCTCGTTCACGGGTTGATGGCACCCGCGGGTTACTCCGGCACGCCGCTCCCGAAGAAGCTCGGGATCCGGCCGAGGTTCCGCTGCACGTTCCCGGGCGCGCCGAAGGAGTTCGCGCAGACACTGGGCGCGCTCCCCGGCGACGTCCGCGTGATCGACGAGACCTGGTCGGGACTGAAGTTCGTCTATCGATCGAAGGACAGGAATAAGCGATGAGCGGAACACGCAATGAGGTCGCGACGCTCGGGGCGGGGTGCTTCTGGTGCGTCGAGGCGGTGCTCGAACAGGTCGAGGGAGTGCACGGCGTGACCTCCGGCTACATGGGCGGACAGCTCGACAACCCGAGCTACCAGGAGGTCTGCAACGGGACGACCGGGCACGCCGAGGTCGTGCAGGTGACGTTCGACCCCGACGTGCTCTCCTACGCCGACCTCCTGGAGTGGTTCTGGCGCCTGCACGACCCGACGACGCCGAACCGCCAGGGCAACGACGTCGGCACGCAGTACCGCTCGGCGATCTTCTATCACTCCGAGGAGCAGCGCGGGACGGCCGAGGCGTCGAAGAAGTCGGCCGACGAGTCCGGCGCGTTCTCGGACCCGATCGTGACGGAGATCACGCCCGCTGCGCAGTACTGGACGGGCGAGGACTACCACCAGGACTACTACCGGCTGAACCGCGAGCAGCCCTACTGCCGCATGGTGATCGCGCCGAAGCTCGGGAAGCTCGGGCTCGAAGGCTGACCGGTTGAGACGGCGGGCCCGGGAGCTACCCTCGGGCCATGAAGCGCGCACTCACGACTCTGCACCTCGGCACACTCCTCTTGCTCGCCGCGGCTACCGGTGCCTGCCGGACGCCCGACTACACGCGACCGCTCGGACCCGGCGAGCCCGCGCTGATCCGGGTCGAGCTCGAGGACCTCGACCTTCCCCTCGAGGCGGAGTGGCACGCACGCGAATCGCTCCTTCCCGCACTCGAGAGCTCGATCCGCTGGACGCAGCGCAAGCACGCCGAGCAGTACTTCCCCATCGCCGGGGTCGGGCACGCCCGTGCGCTGGCGAGCCTGGAGCGCTTCCGCGAGCTGCTCGTCGAATCCCGCGACGCATCCGAATTCGCGCGGCGCTTCGCCGGCGAGTTCGATCCGTACGTGAGCGCCGGCTGGGACGGGCGCGGGGGCGGAGTGCTCTTCACCGCTTACTGCACGCCGCTCCTGCGCGGCAGCCTCGAGCGCTCGGCGCGCTTCCGTTACCCGCTCTACGCGAAGCCGCACGACCTCGAGAAGGATTCGGAGGGCAGGACGCTCGGGTGGCGCACGGACGGCGGGCTCGTGCCCTTCCCGACGCGGCGCGCGATCGAGGCGGGCGGACTCCTCGAGGGCCGAGACCTGGAGCTCGTGTGGCTCGAGGATCCGATCGACGCGTACATCGCGCACGTCAACGGGTCCGCGTTCATCGAGCTCGAAACGGGTGAGCTCTTCCGCCTCGGCTACTCCGCCAAGAACGGGCGGCGCTACTCGTCGCTGGGCAAGGCGCTGATCCGCTCCGGCGACGCGCCTGCCGAGGGCATGAATCTGGCCGCCATCCGCACCTGGGCCGCAGGGACGTCGGAGGAGCGCGTCCTCGAGCGCCTGCACGGGAACGACTCCTACGTCTTCTTCCAGCCGATCGACGGCAACCCGCACGGGAGCCTCGACGTCGAGGTGACCGCCGAGCGCTCGCTCGCGACGGACAAGACGATCTTCCCGCGCGGAGCACTCGTTCTGGTCGACACCGAGGTTCCGGGCCACACGCCGGAGGCCGTCCAGTTCCGGAAGTTCCTCCTCGACCAGGACACGGGCGGTGCGATCCGCACGCCCGGCCGCGCGGACATCTATCTCGGCATCGGACCCGAGGCCGAGGCGCGCGCGGGGCGCGTCCAGTCGGAGGGACAGCTCTACTACTTCTTCCTGAAGGATGGGCAGCTCACGCCCTGACCGGCCATGACGGACCGAGTCCCCTTCGACGACTTCGCCGACATCTACGATGTCTGGTGTTCGTCGGCAGCGCCGGTCACCGATGCGAACCGCCGCTTCTACGGCGAGGAGTACGCGCGCGCCGGCACGCCGGTGGTGGAGCTCGGGATCGGCGACGGGCGCGTCGCGATCGAGGCCGGCCGGGCCGGCGTCGACGTGACGGGCGTCGATTCCTCGCGCGAGATGCTGGCCCTGTGCCGCGAGCGCTTCGAGCGCGAGGGGCTCGCCGACCATCTGCGCCTGGTAGAAGCGGACTTCCTCGAGTTCGAGCTCGATGAACCGGCGCGCTTCGTCGCGATCCCCTTCCACACGATCGGCGCCCTCGTCGGGCTCGAGGCGAAGCGCGAGCTCTTCGCGCGCATATACGGGGCGCTCGCTCCCGGCGGCAAGCTCGTCTTCGACCACTTCGTGTGCGACATGGACTACGCCTTGCGGAACAACGGCGTGCCCGCGCTGCGCGCCGAGTACCGGAATACACGGACCGGACGCGAGACGCTGCTCTGGATCGCCACCTCCTACGACTTCGACGCGCAGTCGATGCGCATCGTGTCCTGGACCGACGAGCTCGAGGACGACGGCCGTGTCGCCGAGCGGCGCTACCGGAACATCGACTTCAGCTGGATCGACCCGGAGGACACGCGCCGCCTGCTCGAGGAGACGGGCTTCGAGGTCGAGACGCTCTGGGGCTCGTTCGACCGAACGCCGTTCGACGAGTCCTCACGGCACCAGGTCTGGGTCGCACGGGGACCGGGCTGAGGCCGGCGAGCTCGGCCACTACGCCTCGAGCGCTCTCTGCACCTGCGCCTCGAGGCCGCCCGAGAGCACGAGGTCCTGTGCTGCGCGGCCGAGCGGCGCGATCGCGTAGCTCTTTCCGTCGGCGGTCGCCTTCGAGCGCTCGAAGTCGATCGTGAGCGACATCCCGGCCCGCCGCGTCGCCTCCTTCGGGGCTCCGGCGAAGCGCGCGCGCAGATCGCGCACGAGGTCGGGGCACTCGAGACAGATGTAGCCGTTGTTGAACGCGTTCCGCTTGTAGGTCTCGCTGAACGAACCCGCGACGACGAGCCGGATGCCCCGGTACAGAAGGCACGTCGCGGCTTGCTCGCGGGAAGACCCGGACCCGAAGTTGAACCCGGAGACGAGGATGTCGCCCTCGGCCGCCTTCGCCTGGAACTCGGGGTCGTAGTTCTCCATCGCGACCTTGGCCATCTGCTCCTTCGGGACGTCGTCCTTGTAGGTCCAGTCCTTCGAGTAGATGCCGTCCGTGTTCAGGTTGTCGGCGTCGAGGAAGAGGATCTCGCCCTCGATCGAGCGCGGGAAGCCGTCCCGGATCGCCACCGCGTCCGTTTCGAGCGGCGGCGCGTCGGACGCGGCGATCGTCGCCACGTCCCCGTCAGTCGACTCCTCCGACTCCTCCCAGGGGCCCGTGATGAAGCCGGCGACGGCGCTCGCGGCGACGACCGCCGGGCTCGCGAGGTACGCCTTCGCGTCGCGCGACCCCATGCGCCCCTTGAAGTTGCGGTTCGTCGCGCTGATCCCGACCTCGCCGTCCTCGAGCAGCCCCGTCCCGAGCCCGATGCACGGTCCGCAACCGGCCGGCAGCGCCCTGGCACCGGCTTCGACCAGCTTCTGCCAGTCACCCCGCCGGCGCGACTCCTCCTCGACCTCGGACGAGGCCGCGGCGATGTAGAACTCGACGCCGTCGGCGACCTGCTTCCCGGAAACGACGTCGGCCGCCTGGGCGAAGTCCTGGACGCGCGCGTTCACGCAGGAGAGCAGGTACGCCTTTTGGATCGCCTGCTTCCGCGCGCGCATCTCCGAGAGCGACGTCATGACCTTGACGTGGTCGGGGCCGGAGATCGACGGCTCGACGCGCGACAGGTCCAGCTCGATCGTCTGCGCGTAGCGCGCGCCCTCGTCCGCGCCCGGCGGATCGTCGCGCAGAGCGGTCAGGCGCTCGCCCGTCAGGTCGCCCCTGTTCCGGTTCTCACGCTCGAGCAGGTCGAGCCGTGCTGCGAGCCACGCGACCGTCCGCTCGTCGCAGGGGAAGACACCGGCCAGCGCGCCCCACTCGGTGGTCATGTTCGCGATCGTGAGCCGCTCCTCGACGCCGAGCGAGAGGACGCCCACGCCCGCGAACTCGACCGCGTGGTTCAGCACCTCGTCCGCGTTGAAGCGACCGCACAGGGTGATGATCACGTCCTTGCCGGAGACGCCGGGCCGCAGCTCGCCCACCAGCACGCAGCGCGTCACCTGCGGCACCTGGTACCAGGTCGTTCCCGTCGCCCACAGCGCCGCCGCGTCGGTGCGCACGACCGGCGTTCCCAGCGCTCCGAGCCCGCCGTACAGGTTCGAGTGGCTGTCGCTCGCGACGACCATCGTCCCGGGCAGGACGAAACCCTCCTCGCACAGGACCTGGTGCGCGATCCCGCGCTTCGGCGGATAGAACGTCACGCCGTGCGTCGCCGCGAAGGCCTCGATCTTCGCGTACTTCGCGAGGTTCTCGGGGCTCTCGTTCTGGACGTCGTGGTCCATCGCGAAGACCGGCTGGCGCGGATCGCGTACGGCGGTGGCTCCGATCGTCTGGAACTTCGACATCACCGGCGCGGTGTTGTCGTGGGTCATGACGTGGGCCGGACGCACGGTCAGGAAGTCCCCGGTGTGGACCTCGTGGCCGGCGGGGAGGTCCACGGCGTGGGCCTGGGCGATCTTTTCGACGAAGTTCTGGGGCATGGTTCGCTCCTCGGGATGGCGGGGAATTCTAACGGGCGGCGGGATATCCTCGCCGGGCCATGATCCACCGAAGACTCCTGCTCGCCGCGCTCCACGCGAGCACCGCCTGGGCCTGCCGCTCGACCGAAGGGGCTGCGCTCCACGCCCACCCGGCGCACGATCACGACGCGGGGACCGTCGAGCGCGACCACCGCGACCGGCACGGTCCGCCGCAGCTCGACGCCTACGTGGAACGCCTGCGCTCCGAGGAGCGCATCCGTGAGCTGCGGCCCACGGTCGTCGCAACGCACCTCGAGCTCGCCCCGGACGCCGTCGTGGCGGACCTCGGCTGCGGGCCTGGCGTGTTCACGTTCGCGCTGGCCGAGGCGGTGCCCCGCGGGGTCGTCTACGCCGTCGACGTCGAGCCGGGCCAGCTCGACCTCGTGCGCGAGACCATCGCGGCAACGAGGGTGCGAAACGTCGTCCCGGTGCTGGCCTCCTACGCGGATGCGCACCTCCCGCCGGGGCGGATCGACCTGATCCTGATCGCGGACACCTACCACCACATCGAGGATCGCGAGGCCTACTTCAGACGGCTCGCGCGGGCGCTCGTACCGGGCGGCGGGCTGGCCATCGTCGAGTACCTGCCCGGCGACCTGCCCGTGGGTCCACCGGCGGACCACAAGGTCGAGCCCGCGGTTCGCGCGGCCGAGCTCTCGCGTGCGGGCTTCGAGCTCGCGGCGCGTTTCGACGACGTGCATCGCTGGCACGACTTCGAGGTCTGGCGCCTCGGCGGAGCATCGACGCGGCTATGATGTCGCGCCTCGCGCACCCATAGAAAGGCCCGCAGATGGAGGAGAACTACTACGCCAAGAACTACCACATCAAGCGCGTCGAGGGAGACGACCAGGTCGAGCTGGTCATCCACTCCACCGACGGGCACGTGTGGGAGTACGGCATCCCCTTCAGTCGCGAAACGGGTCGCTACGCGTTCGAGGAGATCTCCGTACTCGAGCTCGATTTCGGCGAGGAGTTCCGCGAGAAGATCGAGGACGAGCTCGATGCCCTCGTGAAGAAGCTGACCGATCTCTGAGATCGCCGCGCCGATCTTTTCCGAGCGAATCGTGAGTCCGAAGAGCGCGGACCTCTCTTACGAGCGAGGTCGGTTCCATCCGCCGGCGGAGATCTAGGGTGTTCCTGGTTCGGTCCTCGTGGCCGGGAAAGGAACACCATGCTCAGACGATTCACGACACGCTCGCGAGGTACCGGGATCCTCGCGTTCGCCCTCATGTTCACCGCGCCGCTCACGGCGCGAGCCCAGGTCGTCGTCATCGATGCGGCGAACGGGCCCGGCACGGACTACACGGATCTCGCGGGGATCGCGGCGGCGTCCGACGGGGACACGGTCCTCATCCGGGGCGGCGTCTATGTCGGCCCGCTCACCGTCGACGGAAAGGGCCTCACGATCGTGGCCGACGGCAGCGGCGTGACGATCTTCGAGCCCGGCCTCGGCGCGACAACGGTCTCGAACCTCGCGGCTGACCAGGCGGTCGTGCTCCGCGGCCTGAAGATCTCGTCGATCGGCGCGGTCCTCACCCTGTCGGACAATCAGGGTCCCGTGTTGATCGAGGACTGCACGCTCGAGCACACGGACTTCGACTTCGGCGCGAACCTCCGCATCGAGAACTGCGACCAGGTGATCGTTTCGGGGAGCGACATCTACTCGGCCTCGGGCTATCCGGTGGCGTCCGAGGTCCTCGTCGACGGCTCCAGCGCGTGGTTCTACGACACGGAACTGCGCGGCGATTCGTCCCTGGGGGCGACGGCGGGCCTCACGGCGGTGAGCTCCGAGATCTTCCTCTCGGGCTGCGCCGTCTCCGGCGGCGGGGGGGAAGACGGAGCGTTCTTCTCGCCACCGCCTTTCTGCAACGGTCAGCGCGGTGGCGACGCGCTCGTCATGACCGCCTCGCAGGCCACGGTCCTCGACACGACCCTCGTACCGGGAGCGGGCGGGGACCCCGCTCCGCCCTTCGAACCGACCTGCACCGCGGGAGTCTCCGGCGACGCGCTCGTCCTCGACGCGAGCTCGTCCATGACGAACCCGAGCGGGCCGGCTCTGACGGCGAAGACGCCTTCTCCGGTCAGGAGCGGCGAGGCGACGACGTTCGACTTCGAAGGCGAGCCGTCTGCGATCCTCTGGTTCTTCGTGGCCCTCGACATCGGTCCGCCGTTCGCCAACTCCCTGAACTTCGACGGCCACGTCCATCTCGGCGGCCCGCCGTTCGCCCGTCAGGGCCTGGGTCCGATCGGCGCGTCGGGAACGCTCTCCTTCTCGTTCCCCATGCCCGCATTCCCCGGCCTGGACGTCGTCAACGTGTTGTTGCAGCCCATCCAGTTCAGCCCGACGACCGGACGGCTCCTGGTGGGCACGCTGTCGCACATCTCGGTCCTCGACCCCGCTTTCTGAGCGAAAGGCGAAGAGCTGTGTCGTGGGCTCTCATGACACAGCTCTTACGCCCTCTTCCGGGGACGGTGCGAGGATCGGGGGTCGACCCCGGAGTCCTATCTGACCCCGCACGAACCCGCTTCGAGTCGCCGCGCCGGCATCTTCATCCTCACGTGCTACGAGTGGCTCTACCTGTACGCGGAGCAAGTGAGCGCCGAGCCGGGGAGCGCCGAAGACCTCGCCCACGACGCGATTCTGGTCGCGCTGGAGGAAGGCCACGACGAGCCGACCCCGTCTCGGTCGTGGCTCGCCGGGATCGTCCGCAGACTCTTCCTCCGACGGCGGCGCCGTTTCCCGGACGGAGCCGACGTCGACGTGGAAGCTCTGGAGATCGCGCCGTCCTCGCTCGACGAGCTCATCGCGAAGCACCTCCGCGAGGAAGTCTCGCGCGCAATCGAGACATTGCGCGAGCCCTACCGGACGACGGCTGCGCTGTGGATCCTCTCCAGGCTCTCACCGCGCGCGATCGCCGAGGAGCTCGGCGTGCCGTTGCGAACCGTGTACACGCGGCTCGACCGGTGCCGTCCGGTGCTGCGGCACAGGCTCCGAGGCTACTGGGAGCTCGCGCTCACCCTGCTGCTCGTGCTCCGTCCCGGATGGGGAACGCCCCGCGTCCGCGGCGGATTCGCGTGGGCGGCCGTGGGCATCGCCGTCCTCTCACTCACGTGGATCTCCCTGGAAGGAACAGCGGTGGTCGCCGAACCCACACGCCCGACCGCTGTCGTCGGGAGCGAGCCGGAGAGCCTGGAGGGGCGCGTCCCGCTCCCCTCCGGCAGAAAGGTCGTGGCTTCGCGTGTCGCGACGGAGGAAGAGGACGACCTCGTGCGCGTGCGGGCGATCGACACGACGGGGAAGCCGATCGCCGACATCTCGGTCCGCTGGGAGCCGAGCGATCCCCGCGGGCACCGGTGGGGAGGCTATCGCGACGACGGGGGGAGACGGTTCGTGACGGACGAGCGGGGCGAGCTCGGTTTTCCTCGTCCGGACGAGACGGGTCGTCTCGTCGTCGACGACGAACGGTTCGCGGCCGTGGCGCATCCACTCCTCGGTAGTCCATCCGACGAGTCCGACACGGACGTCGTCCACCTCGTGGTCGCGGAGAGGGTTCGCGTCAGCGGAACGGTGAGGGACGACTCCGGAGAGCCGCTCGAGGACGCCGTCGTGCACGTCTCCATCGCCGACTCGCGCTGGGAGGAGATCCGTCCGAGCTCGAGCAGATACGAGGCCTCGACTCACGAAATGCAGACGGGGCCGGACGGAACGTTCCTGCTCGACGGCGTGGCATGGGACCGGGGGGTGACGCTGACGATCTCGAAGGCCGGCTGGATATCCGAACAGAGGCCGATGGCACGCCCCGAGGCCGGACCGGTACACGTCGTCTTGTCGCGACCTGCCGAGCGCGGTTCCGACGTGCGCGGCCGCGTCGTCGGTGTGCTCGGCGACCCGATCCCCGGCGCCTGGGTCTCGGGCGGCGGCTGGGCGGTTCCGACGGAGAGCGACGGGAGCTTCGTTCTCGCGTCGGCCGAGATCCTCGCCGAGCGCGTCGTGACCGCGGTCGCGCCCGGCTTCGCGCCCTCGGCGGTCTCCGCGGACGAAGCCGACGGCTCCTTGCTCCTGGTCCTCGACACAGCGACGTCGTCCCTGCGCGGTCGCGTGCTCGACGAGAGGGGCCGGCCCGTGGCGTCGGCGACACTCTACGTCCCCGACGCCGAGCCCTTCGGCGTCGTCACGGCTCCCCATCGGGGCCTGCGCCTCGCGCGACACACGACGGTCGAGGACATGAGCCGGGCCGGGCACTCGACCGCGCGAACGGACGGACCGTTCCTCCGGACCGATGCGGACGGCGGCTTCGTCCTCGCCGGCCTGGGCCATCGACCGTACACGCTGTGCATTGTTCATCCCGAGACCCTCGAGCTGACCGAGGTGCAAGCCGTCCGCCCGGGAACGACTCCGCTCACCGTGCGGTTCCGTGGTGTCGGTCCGGACGACCGCGTCGCGGGGCGCGTCGTCGCGCCGGACGGAACGCCGCTCTCCGGGATCCAGCTCACGGTCGGGCGGAGTCTCCGCACTGTCGTCGCCACGGATCGCCGGGACTCGCTCTTCGGCCTTCGCGTCGGCGTGACCGACGCGCACGGGCGGTTCCGCTTCGAGGGAATCGCGACCGACCACGCCCTGCTTTTCGTCAGCGGGGAAGCGATTCTCGACGGCTTCCACCACCTGGACGAAGTGCGCGGGGAGCGTGACATCGTCGTCCCGCGACGGTGTTCGGTGCGGCTCTCGGTGGATCCCGCCGCCGCGGTCACCGCGGTGCGCTTCCTCGACGCGGAGGGGACGGAGCTCCACTCCCTGTCCGGTTCGTCCCGGGAGACCGAGACCAACATCCACGTACACCCGAGCGACGGTGAGCCCGAGCTGCTCTTCGTCGACGAGCGGGTCGCGCGTGTGGCCGTGACCCTCGAGAGCGGCGAGAGCTACGAGATACCGTTCCGCGCGGACCCGGCTCGGCTCGTCGAGCTCGGACTCTGAATGCGGACCCGGGGTCCTACCGGTGCCAGCTCGCGCGCAGGCGTTCGAGCATCAGGCGCCGGCCGGACGCGATGTTGAGGTCGAGGGCGCGGTCGATCACGCCGTCTGCTCGGGCGACGTCTCCGCGGCGAGCGTAGAGCTCGGCCAGGCGCGTCATGGCAGGCAGGTGGAAGTTGTCGAGCTCGACGGCGCGCTCGAAGGCCTCGATCGCGAGCTCGTCCTCACCGGAGAGCGTGAGCAGGCAGCCGCGGACGTGGCTCGCCTCCGCGTACTGCGGATCGATCTCGAGGGCGCGGTCGACCCAGTCGAGCGCGCAGGCGAGGTGGGGTTCGCAAACGCGCGCGAAACGGTCTTCCGCTACGCGCGACGCGGCCGCCACGAGCAACTCGACATCGCAGTCGGGGTCGGCCAACCCGGCCGAGAAGCTCTCGACTGCGAGGGCCAGCTCCCCGTGATCGGCCCAGGCCCGACCCAGCAGGAACTGCGCCTCGGGGTCCGCTCCCACCAGCTTCATGTGCTCGCGCAGACAGATCGCCGCGCGCGCCGGAAGGTCGAGCTCGACCAGGACGCGACCGAGCTGGAACCAGGCTTCGCGGTTCTCCGGCGCGATCTCCGTCACCTCGCGGAAGTCGAGCTCGGCGGCCCTCCGGAATCCGCGTCGCCGGAGTAGCCGGCCGCGCATCAAGTGGAGCTCGACGTCGTCGGGGAAGAGCTCGATTCCGCGGTCGAGCAGGACCTGAGCCCCTTCCGGGTCGTCTAGCTCGTCCAGGGCTCGCGCGGTCTCGAGGTAGGGGCGCGGCCCGCTCGACTCCCCCTCGAGAAGGGCCTGGTTCCAGTAGTGCGCGGCGGACCGCCAGTCGCCCCGCCGGGTGGCTGACTCGGCCGCCTGCTGGACGTCCTCGCCCTCCGAGAGGCTCGGTGTGGACGAGATGCAGGCACCGGTCAGTGCAATCGCTCCGAGGAGCAGGCACGAGGCGCCGGACGCGCTCGGGGGTCGTGTTCGGGGGAGCGTCATTTCCAGGTGTCGGTCTCTCCCCCTCACCAGATACCTATCGTACGCAGGCCTCGGCGCTCCACAGCACAGGGAACGGATTTCGTGGTCGCGAACGCGCGGGCTACGATCCGACGCCGTGGTCCTGTCCGCTCTCCTGTTCGACGTCGGTAACACGCTGCTCCACGAGGAGCCGCCGCGGTTCGAGATCTACGCGCAGGCGGCCCGGAGTCGCGGCCGCAACATCACGGCCCAGACCATGGAGCGCCTGATGCGGACGGCGCACGAGGACGTGCCCAAGCGCACGCGGGGCGCGTTCCGCTACTCCGACCCCTGGTTCCGGGCCTACATCCACCGGATCTTCTGCCAGAACCTGGGCCTCGCGCCGACCGAGGTCGCGTCGATCACCGACGAGCTGTTCGCCCGCTTCGAGGACCCGGCGACCTTCCGCGTCTTCCCGGGTGCCCGCGAGTTGCTCGACGAGCTGAAGGCGCAGGGAGTGCGTCTGGCCGTGGTCTCGAACTGGAGCGAGCGGCTGCCCAAGGTGCTCGAGGGACTGGACCTCGCGGCTCTCTTCGACGAGGTCCTCTGCTCGGCCACCGAGAAGCTCGAGAAACCCGATCCGGCGATCTTCGCCGCGGCAATCGAGCGCCTGGCGGTCCCGGCGGCGGCCGCGCTCCACGTGGGAGACAATCCGGAGAAGGACGGCGCGGCGCGCGAGGTCGGCATCGACTTCGTGCTGCTCGACCACTTCGGGAAGCACCGGGGGACGGAGCTCGCGCGGGTGACGAGCTTCGAGGAGCTGCGGGGGCTGCTCGGGGCGAGGCTGGCGGGGTAGGGGGGGCGCCGCCGAGCACGGGCTCGGGCACGGAGGAGACGGGATCTCTATCCTGCGGACAGGAGAACCGGGGACCGGGACCGGGCGTTGTTCCTTCCATGACCCTCGAGTCGACCCAGAACGAGATCGACGCGCTGCGCGGTACCTGCAAGCGCCTGCGCGAGGAGATCGCGCGCGTCTTCCTCGGCCACGAGGATGTCGTCGACCTCCTCTTGCAGAGCGTGCTGGCCGGCGGCCACGTGCTCCTCGAGGGTGCGCCGGGGCTCGGCAAGACGACGCTCGTGCGCGCACTGGCCTCGGCCATGGACCTCTCGTTCCAGCGCATCCAGTTCACGCCGGACCTGATGCCGGCTGACGTCCTCGGCTCGCGCATCCTGGAGGAGGACCCCGCGACGGGGCAGCGCGCCTTCAGCTTCCAGCGCGGTCCGATCTTCACCCACGTCCTCTTGGCCGACGAGATCAACCGCGCCACACCGCGTACGCAGTCGGCGCTGCTCGAGGCGATGCAGGAGAGCCAGGTCACCGTCCACGGCGAGTCGCTCGCGCTGGAACCGCCGTTCCTGGTGATCGCGACCGAGAACCCCGTCGAGATGGAGGGCACCTACCCACTGCCCGAGGCCCAGCTCGATCGCTTCCTGTGCAAGATCGAGCTCGACCCGCCCAGCGAGGCCGACCTGGTGTCGATCCTCACGGCGACGACCGGACCCGATACGGCAACGGTCGTGCCGTGTATCGCGCGCGCAGAAGTGCTGCGCCTCCGCGAGCTCGTGCGCGAGGTGCCCGCGTCGTCGGAGATCGTCCGCCACGTCGCGCGACTGCTCCGCGCGACCGAGCCCCGCTCCGCCGAGGCCCCCGAGCGCCTGCGGAGAATGGTGCGCTACGGAGCGAGCCCGCGGGGAGGCCAGGCCATCCTGCTCCTCGCCAAGGCCAGGGCGCTGCTCCAGGGGCGACTCCACGTGAACGAGGAAGACGTCCGGGAGCTGGCGAGACCGGCCCTGCGACACCGCCTGGTCCGGTCCTACGAGGCGGAGGCGAGCGGGATCCATCCGGACGAGCTCGTCCAGGAAGCGCTCGACGCCGTACGGTAGAGCCATGGATTGCCGCGTCACGCTCGCCCAGACCAACCCGGTGCTCGGAGACGTGCGCTCGAACCTCACCGAACACCTGGAGATCGCGAGCGACGTCGCGAAAGAGGGGAGCGACGTGGTGCTCTTCCCCGAGCTCTCGCTCACCGGCTACTTCCTGAAGGACATGGCACTCGAGCTCGCACTCCCGACGAGCGCGCCCGCGCTCGGCGGCCTGGCGCGGCTCTCCCGGGACATCTCGATCGGGGCGGGTTTCGTGGAGCGCAGCCGCGAGGGCCGGATCTACAACGCCTACGGGTTCTTCGAGAACGGCGAGCTCGTCGCCGTGCACCGCAAGGTGCACCTCGTGAGCTACGGCATGTTCGAGGAGAGCCGTGACCTCGCGGCGGGCGAGCGCTTCCGGCAGATCGAGAGCCGCCACGGACGCTTCGGCGTGCTCCTGTGCGAGGACTTCTGGCATCTGGGCGGCCTCTACGCGCACTTCGTGAACGACTGCGACGCGATCCTCGTGCCGAGCTGCGCACCGGCGCGCGGAGCCGAGGCGTCCGTCACCGGCTTCTCCTCCGCGAGGACGTGGGAGTCGATGCTCGACGCCGCCGCACTCTTCACGCAGACCTTCATCGTCTACGTGGACCGCGTCGGGTTCGAGGACGGCGTCGCCTTCGCCGGCGGGTCACGCGTCGTCGATCCCTTCGGCGTGGAGATCGCGAAGATCGACGGGCTCGACCCGGGTAGGACCGAGGCGCGGCTCACGACCTCGGCCCTCCACCGGGCGCGCGGGGTCACGCCGCTCCGGCGCGACGAGAAGCCCTGGGTCCTCGCCGGCGAGCTCGAGCGCCACCGCGCCCGAGGCGACGCCGAGGAGGTCTCTTGAGCCGCCTCGACATCCAGCCCGAGCTGGTCTGCGATCTGCTCGTCCGCTTCCTGCGGGAGGAGCTCCACTCGGCGGGCTTCTCGCGCGCGATCGTCGGACTCTCGGGCGGTGTGGACTCGGCGGTCTCCGCGTCACTCTCGGCGCGCGCCCTGGGTGCGGAGAACACGCTCTCGGTCCTGATGCCCTACCGGACTTCGAACCCCGAGAGCGAGGCCCACGCCAAGCTCGTCGCGGAGGGGCTCGGGACCCCGACCCGCCGGATCGACATCTCCAAGATGGTCGACGGGTATGTCGAGCCCGAGGTCGTCAACGACGAGACGCGTCGCGGAAACGTGATGGCTCGTTGCCGGATGACGGTCCTGTACGACCTCTCGGTCGACTGGGGCGGCCTCGTCGTCGGGACGAGCAACAAGACGGAGATGTTGCTCGGCTACTCGACCCAGTGGGGCGATGCAGCGCACGCCGTGAATCCCCTCGGCGATCTCTACAAGCATCAGGTCTACCAGCTCGCGCGGTACCTCGAGCTGCCCCCGGAAGTGATCGACAAGGCGCCCTCCGCGGATCTCGTCGCAGGTCAGACCGACGAGGCCGATCTCGGGTTCACCTATGCGGAGGCGGACGAGCTGCTCTATCGGATGGTCGACGAGCGCTTCGACGCGGAAGAGCTCGTGGCCGAGGGCTTCGACCGTGAGTTCGTCCGCAAGGTGGCGCAGCGCGTCGTGCGGAATCAGTACAAGCGAATCCCGCCCGTGATCGCGAAGCTCTCGCGGCGGACGATCAACCAGGACTTCCGCTACCTGCGCGACTGGGGCAAGTAGGATACGCCCGATGGCAAAGAGGCAGCGGCGACGGGGGCCGAACCGGCCGATCGACGAACGCATCGCGGAGCTCGAAGCCGAGGTCGTTCGCCTGAAGACCCAGGTCGACCAGAGCCGGAAGTTCTCGGCGGACGAGCTCGCGCAGCATCGCGAGCGGCTCGAGCTCTCGGCCGCGGACTACGCGGAGCTCGTGGGTGTGTCCCCACTCACCATCTACAACTGGGAAAAAGGCCGCACGAGACCGCGGCCGGCCGAGCTGGAGCGCTGGTTCGGCGTGAGCAAGCTGAAGATGCGCGAGGCCTGGTCCGCACTCGGCTACGAGGCCTAGCCCGCATCCCTCACGGGGTCGTGAGCCAGAACGCCTCGAGTCGGTTCCTGCTGGTGCTTTGCGCGTGCCGGCCCCGCAGTCGACCTTGAACAGGTCGTCGAGGACGCCGGTGCGCGCAAAGTGCCGGCAGGAGCCG